>DATLBT010000018.1:0-34469 GCA_035526825.1 Verrucomicrobiia bacterium
GGCGCCGCCAAGGCCGTCAAGAAGGCTGGCCGTACTGCGGCGGACGGCGCCATCGCCGTCGCCGCCTCGGCTGAGGCGGTCGCGATTGTCGAGGTGAACTGCGAGACGGACTTCGTCGCCAAGGGCGACGAGTTCCAGAACTTCACCAAGGCCGCGGCGGCTGCCGCGCTCGCAGCGAAGGCGGGCAACGTCGAGCAGCTCGCGGCCGCGAAGTCCGGCGGCCAGACGCTCGAGGAAATCCGCAAGACGATGGTCGCCAAGATCGGTGAGAACATCACCCTGCGCCGTGCCGAGCTGGTCATGTCGGCCGGTGGCCCCGTGTCCACCTACATCCATGCGGGTAACCGCATCGGCGTGGTGGTGGCGCTGGGCAAGGGCGACAACGAGCTGGGCAAGGACATCGCCATGCACGTGGCGGCGCAGCGCCCGCAATACCTGAACGCCGAGCAGGTTCCTGCCGACGCCCAGGCGGCGGAGCGCAAGATCATCGAGGCGCAGACGGCAGAGCAGTCCGCGGGCAAGCCGCCAGAAATCGTGAAAAAAATGGTCGAAGGCAAGCTGCGCAAGTACCTGTCGGAAATCACGTTGCTGGGCCAGGCGTTCGTGAAGGACCCGGACCAGACCGTCGAAAAGGTGCTGGCGGCTCGCGGCGGCTCAGTCGTGCGCTTCGTGCGCTTCGAAGTCGGCGAGGGCATCGAGAAGCAGGCGACAGACTTTGCCGCTGAAGTCGCGGCAATGACCAAGAAGCACTGAGGCTTCTGCGGTAAAATCAACAAGTAACGGCGCAAGGCCCCGGTGACGGGGCCTTGTTCTAAGCGAGATCTAAAGGAGCGGGCATGCCGGGCAAGCCAGCGTATAAGCGCATCCTGCTGAAGGTGTCAGGCGAGGCCCTGATGGGCAAGCTCGACTACGGCATCTCGCCCGACGTGATGTCGTGGCTGGCCCGGGAGATCAAGGGCGTCGTGGAGACCGGCGTGCAGGTGGCGGTCGTGGTTGGCGGCGGCAACATTTTCCGTGGCGAAGGACTTGCCCGCGCCGGCACCGACCGGGTCACCGGCGACCAGATGGGCATGCTCGCGACCGTGATCAACGCGCTGGCGATCCAGGACGCGATGCAGCGCATCGGCCTCGGCGCACGCGTGCAGTCGGCGATACGCATCAATGAGGTCTGCGAGGATTTCATCCGGCTCAAGGCGATCCGCCACCTCGAAAAAGGCCGCGTCGTGATCTTCGCCGCCGGCACCGGCAATCCCTTTTTCACCACCGACTCGGCCGCGGCCCTGCGCGCCATCGAAATCGGCGCCGAGCTGCTGCTCAAGGCCACCAAGGTCGACGGCGTCTACACGGCCGACCCGGTGAAGGACAAGAAGGCGAAGCGCTACGACGAGCTGTCGTACGACGACGTCCTCGACCGCCGTCTCGCCGTGATGGACCAGACCGCCATCGTGCTCGCGCGCGACCACAAGCTGCCGCTGCGCGTCTACGACATGACCGCGCCGGGCGCGCTGCTCAAGATCGTGCGCGGCGCCAAGGACATCGGCACCCTCGTCAGGAGTTGATCCAATGCTGGAAGACGTCAAGAAAAAAGCCACCGAGCGCATGGGCAAGACCGTGGACCAGCTCAAGGCTGCGTACACCAAGCTGCGCACCGGCCGCGCCTCCGCCGGGATCATCGAGCCGCTGCGCGTGGACTACTACGGCTCGGCGGTGCCGGTGTCGCAGGTCGCCAGCGTGGTCGTCGAGGATGCGCGCACCATCACCATCACGCCGTGGGAAAAGAACATGGTCGGCCCGGTCGAGAAGGCGATCCTCGCGTCCGACCTCGGCATCACGCCGAACACCGCCGGCACCGTGATCCGCCTGATACTGCCGCCGCTGACCGAAGAGCGTCGAAAGGACCTGGTCAAGGTGGTCAAGTCCGAAGCCGAGCAGGCCAAGATCTCGATCCGCAACGTCCGCCGCGACGCGATGCAGGAAGTAAAGGACGCGCTCAAAAAGAAGTTAATCAGCGACGACGTCGAGAAAGGCGCCGAGGTCGCCATCCAGAAGCTCACCGATCAGCACATCGGCAAGATCGACGAGACCGCGGCCGCCAAGGAAAAGGAGACGATGTCGCTGTGACCCGCGAAGCCCCGCGCCCGAGCGAGCCGCCCGGACCGCGCCACGTCGCGGTCATCATGGATGGCAACGGCCGCTGGGCGACGGAACGCGGGCGGCCGCGCAGCTTCGGTCATCGCGCGGGCGTGCAGGCTGTGCGCCGTGTGCTGCGCGCCTGCGAGACGCACGGCGTCAAGGCGCTCACGGTGTTCGCGTTCAGTCAGGAAAACTGGAGCCGCCCCGAGACCGAGGTCAGCCTGCTGATGCAGCTGTTCCTGCGCACCCTGTCGAAGGAACTCGAGAAGCTGCACAAGAATGGCATCCGCCTGCGTTTCATCGGCGACCACGCCGGTTTTCCGCCCGAGCTGCGGGCGCTGATGCACGCCAGCGAGCAGCGCACCGCGAAGAACGACGCGCTGCTGCTCACTGTCGCAGTCGGCTACGGCGGCCAGTGGGACATCGCGCAAGCCGCGGCCGCATGCGTCAAGGCTGGCAAGGCGCCAACGCTCGAGAACCTCGACGCTGCGCTGCAGACGGCCGGCCTGCCAGCCGTGGACCTGCTGGTCCGCACCGGCGGTGAGCGCCGCATCAGCAATTTCATGCTCTGGCAGCTCGCCTATACCGAGCTGTATTTCTGCGAAACGCTGTGGCCCGATTTCGGCGAGGCGCAATTCACCGAAGCGGTCGATTGGTTCCGCGGCCGCCAGCGGCGTTTCGGCCGTGTGCCGGAAGCGGCTTGAGTCGCGCGGCCGATCCGATGCTCCTGCAGCGCGTCGTCACGGCCCTGGCCCTGCTGCCGTTCGTGCTCGGCACGCTGTGGTTCGGCTCGACCGCGCTGGTCACGACCGTATTCGGCATCGTGGTCCTGGCCGGCGCCTACGAGTGGGCCAGCCTGACGCTGCGCACCACCACGGACGGGGGTCGGAACGATCGCGCGGCGCGCATCTTCTACGTCGCCGCGGCCGCGCTGATCCTCGCCGCGGTGGTCGTGCTGCGCGACACCGCGCTGACCGACGCGCTGATCGTCGCTACCTGCCTGTGGTGGGTTGCGATGCTGCGCTGGATCGCGACGTATCCCGCGCAATTCACCGAGACCAAGCCGCCGCGCTGGGTAAAGGTCGGCGCCGGCCTCGTCGTCATTCCCGGCACCATCGCCGCGGTCGGCATGCTGCACGCCGCCGAGCAGGGCGCACTGCGCCTGATGTTCGCGCTGTTCCTGATCTGGGCGGCGGACGTCGGCGCCTACTTCGCCGGCCGCGCTTTCGGCAAGCATAAACTCGCGCCGAAGGTCAGCCCCGGCAAGAGTTGGGAAGGCGTTTACGGCGGCGTTGCACTGTCGCTGGTGATCGCTGGAATCGGCGGGCACTTTCTTTTCAATTTGTCCGCGGCGCAGTGGTTGCCGTTCCTGCTGCT
Organism: Verrucomicrobiia bacterium; assembly: GCA_035526825.1. Lineage (GTDB taxonomy): Bacteria > Pseudomonadota > Gammaproteobacteria > Nevskiales > Nevskiaceae > JACPFV01. The sequence goes on from DATLBT010000018.1 coordinate 3,511, forward strand.
CTGCGTGGCCGTCGTGTTGTTCTCGATCGTTGGCGACCTTGGCGAGAGCCTGCTCAAGCGCCACGTGGGAGCGAAGGACAGCGGCACGCTCCTGCCGGGCCACGGCGGCATGCTGGACCGCATCGACTCGCTGCTGGCCGCGTTGCCGGCGCTGGCGATCGGTTTGCGGTGGCTCAGCCTATGAAGCCGCAAAGCCTCACCGTGCTCGGTGCCACCGGCAGCGTCGGTCGCAGCACGCTCGATGTCGTACGCCGCCACCCGGACCGCATCAAGGTGCACGCGCTCACCGCGCTGCGCGACGTGCCTGCCTTGCTGGCGCTGTGCCGTGAATTCCGCCCGGCGCTGGCGGTGCTTGGCGACGAAGTCGCGGCGCAACACTTGCAGCAACTGCTGCGCGGCGAGACGCTCGGCACCGTGGTGCGCGCCGGCACCGACGCGCTGTGCGAAGTCGCCGGCGACACCGCGCACGACACCGTGATGTCCGCGATCGTGGGCGCCGCAGGCCTCATGCCGACACTGGCCGCCGTCAAGGCGGGCAAGCGCGTGCTGATCGCCAACAAGGAGCCGGTGGTGATGGCCGGCCGGCTGCTGGTCGAGGCGAGCCTGCGCTTCGGCGCCACGCTCATCCCGATCGACAGCGAGCACAACGCCATCTTCCAGTGCCTGCCTCTGGGCTTCCGCTGCGGCACCACCGACGCCGCTGCTGTTCTGGGGGTGCAGCGCCTGGTGCTGACTGCCTCGGGCGGGCCGTTCCGCGATACACCGCTCGAGGACCTGGAGCAGGTCACGCCCGCGCAGGCCGTGCGCCACCCGAACTGGGTCATGGGACCGAAGATCTCGGTCGACTCCGCCACGATGATGAACAAGGGCCTCGAGTTGATCGAGGCGCATTACCTGTTCGGCATCGCGCCCGAGCGCATCGAGGTGGTGTTGCATCCCGAGAGCGTGATCCATTCGCTGGTCGAGTACCGGGATGGCTCGATGCTGGCGCAGCTGGGCCGACCGGACATGCGCGTGCCGATCGCGCACGCGCTGGCATACCCCGAGCGCTGGGACTCGGGCGTGCAGGGCCTGCAGCTGGCCGAGGGCGGGCGGCTGAACTTCCAGGCGGTCGACCCGCGCCGCTTCCCGTGCCTGGATCTCGCGCGCGACGCTTTGCGCCGCGGCGGCATCTTTCCCAATGTGCTGAACGCAGCGAACGAAATCGCGGTCGAGGCGTTCCTCGGGGGCCATGTGCCCTTTACCGGCATCGCCGCGCTGATCGAGCGGACCCTGGAGGCCGCCGACGGCGCGCGCCTGCCCGTCGACGACAGCTTCGAGGCAGTGCTGCAGGTCGACGGTTGGGCGCGGCGCACCGCGCAGGGCTTCGCGCCGGGCGCCTCGGAAGTGGCGGTGGGCCATGCTTGACGTGATCTGGTCGGTCGCGGCGTTCGTCGTCGCCATCGGCGTGCTCATCTCGTTCCACGAGTTCGGCCATTTCTGGGTCGCGCGCCGGCTGGGCGTGAAGGTGCTGCGCTACTCGGTCGGCTTCGGCAAGCCGCTGTGGCGCCGTGTCGGCGCCGACGGCGTCGAATACGTGATTGCCGCGCTGCCGCTCGGCGGCTACGTGAAGATGCTCGACGAGCGCGAAGGCGACGTGCCACCCGCCGATGCCCCCCGCGCGTTCAATCGACAGGCGCCCTGGCGCCGCATCGCCATTGTTTCGGCGGGCCCGGCCGCGAATTTCCTCATGGCCTTCGTGGCGTACTGGATTGTTTACGTCGCCGGCATCGCGGGCCTCAAACCGATCATCGACGCGCCGGCACCGAACACACTTGCCGCCGCGGCCGGCCTGCAGGAAGGCGACACCATCATCGCGCTCAACGGCGAGCCGGTGCCGACTTTCCAGGTGCTGCGCACCGAGTTGATCGAACTTGCGCTCGCCAGCGAGCAGGTGCTGCTCGACGTGCAGCCCCGGCTGGGACCGGCGCGCAAGCAATGGTTGCCGCTGGCCGGCGCGCGCGTCGACCCGGAATATTTATTCGAGGACCTTGGCATCAACCCGGTGCAGCCGGTGATCCCGCCGGTGCTCAGCGAGGTGGTGCCGGGCGAGTCGGCCGCGGCCGCGGGCTTCCAGGCCGGCGACCGGCTGCTGGCATATCGCGGCGCTGGCGGCGCCGGCGATGTGTTGCGTTCGTGGCAACAATGGGCCACTTATTTGCGCGCACATCCGGGCGACGTGGTCGAGGTCGACGTGCAGCGCGGCGACCAGCAGCAGAGCCTCACCGTCATCATCGGCCGCGAGCAACGCGACGATGGCACCGCGCTCGGCCGCTTCGGCGCGCGCGTGGATGTTCCCGACGGGCTATGGGACAATCTCACCACCGAGCATCGGCTGAGTTTCTGGGCCGCCGCGCCGGCCGCCGCGGCGCAAACCGCGCGGATGAGCGCGCTGACGCTGAAGATGATGTACCGGATGGTGCTCGGAGACGTATCGGTCAAGAACGTGACCGGCCCGATCCAGATTGCCCAGTTTGCCGGCTATACCGCCAGCATCGGGCTGGTTTCGTTCCTGAGTTTCATAGCGATCATGAGCGTGAGTCTTGCGGTGCTGAACCTGCTGCCCGTGCCGGTGCTGGACGGCGGCCACCTGCTTTATTACACGGTGGAAATGGTCAAGGGCTCGCCCTTGTCCGAGCGCGCGCAGGTGGTCGGCCAGCAGGTGGGCCTGACGCTGCTGGTCGCGCTGATGGGCCTGGCCTTCTACAACGACATCCTGCGACTCATCAATTAACTGATCCCGACATGACCCGAAAGCTCCGCCTGTGGGCGCCGATCGCCGCACTCCTGTTCGCGGCGTCCGCGCAGGCCCTCCAGACCTTCACGATCTCCGAGATCCGGGCCGAGGGGCTGCAGCGCCTCGACATCGGCACGGTGCTGTCGTATTTGCCGCTGTCGCCGGGCGATCAGCTCAATGATCAGAGCTCGCGCGCGGCGATCCGCGCGCTTTACGCCTCGGGACTGTTCCAGGACGTCGCCTTCGAGCGCGACGGCACCGTGCTGGTGGTGCGCGTGTCGGAGCGCCCGGCGATCTCGAAGTTCGAGATCGAGGGCAACGAGAAGATCGGCGGCGATGAGCTCAAGGAGTCGCTGAAAGAGCTGGGGCTCGCCGAGGGCGAGCCGTTCAAGCGCGCGCTGCTCGACCAGGTGGAGCAGGAGTTGCGGCGCCAGTACTACGCCAACGGCTATTACGACGTCGGCATCGAGACCGAGGTCAAGCCGGAAGGCACCAACCAGGTTGCGATCAAGGTCAAGGTCACCGAGGGCAAGGTCACCAAGATCCGCGAAATCAATATCATCGGCAACAAGGCCTTCGACAAGCCGACCCTGCTGTCGCAGCTCAAGCTCGAGAAGACCGACTGGGTCCCATTCCAGACGTCGGACCGCTACAGCAAGCAGCAGCTGCTCGGCGACCTCGAGGGCCTGACGTCGTACTACCAGGATCGCGGCTACCTCAAGTTCAACATCACTTCCGTGCAGGTTGCGCTGTCGCCGGACAAGGAAGCGATCTACATCACGCTGAACCTGGAAGAGGGTGAGGTATATACGGTCAAGGATCGCCGCTTCTCGGGCGAGACCGTATTGGAGCCGGAGTTCCTCGAGCGCCTGGTCAGCACGCCGGCCGGGTCGATCTTCTCGCGCAAGGAAGCCACCGAGAGCGCCAACCGAATCGAAGCCGCGCTGGCCGACATCGGTTATGCCTTTGCTGAAGTGACGCCGGTGCCGGAGGTCGACGAGGAAAAGCGCGAGGTCAGCCTCAATTATTTCGTGCAGCCAGCCAAGCGCGCCTACGTGCGGCGCATCAACTTCAGCGGCCATGCCAGCACCAACGACGAGACGCTGCGTCGCGAGATGCGCCAGCTGGAGGCCGCGCCATTCTCCAAGACCGCGGTCGAGCGCTCGCGCGTACGCCTCGCGCGCCTGCCGTTCCTCGAGGAAGTCGAAGTCGACACCAAGCCGGTGCCAGGCACCGACGACCTTGTGGACGTGAACTTCTCGGTCAAGGAACGTCCGCCGGGCTCGGTCCAGTTCGGCGTCGGCTACTCGGGGGCCTCGGGCTTTTTGGTGACCGGCAACGTTACGCATACCAACGTGTTCGGCAGCGGCAACCGCGTCGCGGTCGAGGTGGACAACAACCAGCTGTCGCGCCGCTTCAGCTTCAGCTGGCAGGACCCGTACTTCACCGAGGACGGCATCAGCCAGACCTGGTCGGTGTTTTACCGCCAGTCCGAGGGCCTCAACCGTTTCTCGTCGGGTTTCAACCTCAACGTCATCGGCGGCAACCTGACCTATGGCATCCCGGTGTCGGAATACAGCACGCTGCGAGCGGGCTTCGGCATCGAGGACACCGCACTGACCACGTTCCCGAACAGCAGCACGAACATCCTCAGGTTCGCGGTCGAGAATGGCACGCGCTACGTGACCTACGAAGCGCGCACCGGCTTCACGCGCGATACGCGCAACCGCACGTTCTTCGCGGACCGCGGCATGTTGAACCAGTTGGACCTCGACATCGTGATCCCCGGCAGCGACCTCGAGTACTACCGCGCTTCCTACCGGCACCAGCAGTACGTGCCACTGGTGTTCGGCGCGTTCATCGAGTTCAACGCGCGCGTCGGCCTGATGGACGGCTACGGCGACACCGATCCACCGCCGTACGAGAATTTCCTCGCCGGTGGCTCGCGCACGGTGCGCGGCTACCGCGAGTCCAGCCTCGGCCCGCGTGAGGACCAGATTCCGATCGGCGGCCGCTTCCAGATGGCGACGCAGACCGAGGTCATCGTCCCGACGCCGCTCGAGAGCGACGGCAAGTCGACGCGCGCGAGCCTGTTCTACGATGTCGGCAACGTTTTCGCCGAGCCGGGGGACTTCGACTACAAGGATCTGCGCCAGTCCGCGGGCGTCGCCTTTACTTGGTACACGCCGTTCCTCGGTATACTTGATTTGAGTTACGCCTTCCCGCTCAACGACGACGTGGGCGACCGCCTCGACCGCTTCCAGATCACCTTCGGCACGCCGTTCTGACGGCCCAACCTACCCGGACCTCCATGACCATGCGCCTTCGTTCCGTCCTGATTCCCCTGGCTCTCGCTGCCGCGGCACTGGTGCCAGCGGCCGCAATCGCCCAGTCCAAGATCGCCGTCATCAGCACGCCCGTGCTGCTGCGGGAGGCCCCGCAGATCAAGGCGGCGGACGCCAAGCTGAAGGGTGAGTTCGAGAAGCGCGAGACCGAGTTGAAGGCCGAGCGCAAGAAATTCCAGGACGATTACAAGAAGGCGCAGCGTGAAGCCGATGCGATGAGCCCCGCGCAGAAGGCCGCCGCCGAGAAGGACCTGTTCAGCCGCAAGTCCGACCTCGACCTCAAGGAGCGCCAGTTCACCGAACAGGTGCAGACCCGCAACGGTGAGTTGCAGCGCGAGGTGCTGGAAAAGATCAACGGCGCGATCGACTCCGTGGCCAAGGAAAAGGGCCTCGAACTCGTCGTGCGCGACCCGGCCTTTGCGTCTTCCTCGCTGGACATCACCGGCGACGTGCTCAAGAAGCTCGCCACCATCCCGGACACCGCGCCGGCCGCCAAGAAGAAGAAATAGCGGAGCGGCGGTGGCGCCGACACTCGGGGAACTGGCGCAGCGCTTCCGGCCGGGCTTGCCGGAGCTCGATCTCGCCGGCGACCCGGCGACGCCGATCCATGGCACCTGCAGCCTGTCTCCGGGCGAGCCGGGGTGCATCACGTTCCTCAACAACCCGAAGCTGCGGTCGCAACTTGCCGGCACGCGCGCATCCGCCGTGATCCTCGGCAGGCGCGATGCCGCCGGCTTCGCCGGCAACGCGCTGGTGGTGAAAGACCCGTACCTCGCCTTCGCGCGCATCGCTGCGGTGTTCGATCGCAGCGACGATTTCGCGCCTGGCGTGCACCCAACCGCCTCGGTGGCTGAAGGCGTGTCGATCGCGCCGACGACGCATGTCGGTGCCGGCACCGTGATCGGGCCCGGCGCACGCATCGGCGCCAACGCGTATCTCGGCCCCAACTGCGTGATCGACCGCGAAGCCAGCCTCGGCGACGGCTGTCGCCTGCAGGGCAACGTGTTCGTCGGCCACCGCGTGCGGATCGGCAAGCGCGCCCGCATCAGCGCCGGCGTCGTCATCGGCGGCCGCGGCTTCGGCCTCGCCCGCGGCCCGGCCGGATGGGAAGAAGTGCCGCAAACCGGCACGGTGGTCCTCGGCGACGACGTCGAGATCGGCGCCAACACGACGATCGACCGCGGCGCGCTCGGCGACACCGTGCTCGAGGATGGCGTCAAGCTGGACAACCTGATCCAGGTCGCGCACAACGTGCGCATCGGCGCGCATACGGTCATGGCTTCGATGTCGGGCATCGCGGGATCGGCCCGCGTCGGGGCGCGCTGTATGATCGGCGGCTGCAGCTGCATCAACGGCCACATCGAGATCGCCGACGACGTCGTGATCCTGGGTTTTTCGATGGTGGTAAAGGGTATTCCCGCCAAGGGCATCTATGGCGGCATGCCGACGCAGGAAGCACGCGGCTGGCGCCGCGAGCTGGCCCGGGTCGCGCGGCTGGAAACGACCGAGGCGCGCATCGCGGAACTCGAACGACGCGCCGGCATCGAGCACAAGGCACACGGGGAGACTGACGGTGGCGACCAAGACGTTTGAGATCCGCGAAATCCTGAAGCTGGTGCCGCACCGCTGGCCGATGGTGATGATCGACCGCGTCACGTCTTACGAAGAGGGCAGCGATACGCTCGTCGCCCTGAAGAACGTCACCTATAACGAGGGCTTCTTCCCGGGCCACTTCCCGGCGGTGCCGACCATGCCCGGCGTGATGATCCTCGAATCGATGGCGCAGTCGTGCGGGATCTTCGCGGTGTTGCGGTCCGGCATCACGGCCGAATCCGGCATGATTTTCTATTTCGCGGGCATCGACAACGCGCGCTTCAAGCGCCCGGTGGTGCCCGGCGACCAGCTGATCTTCCACGTCCGGTTCGAGAAGCAGAAGCGCGACGTCTGGAAGTTCTCGTGCAAGGCGATGATCGGGGACGAGCTGGCCTGCGAGGCCGACATGATCTGCGTCGTGCGCCCGCCGCTGGTCTGACATGGCCCGCATCCATCCCACCGCCGTCGTCGACCCGAAGGCGGAACTGCACGAGTCGGTCGAGGTCGGCGCGTACAGCGTGATCCACGCCGGCGTGAAAGTCGGCGCCGGCACGAAGATCCACGCCCACGTGGTGCTCGACGGGCCGATGACGATCGGCGCGAACAACACCATCTACCCGTTCGCATCGCTCGGCGCGGTGTCGCAGGACAAGACCGCGAAGTACGACGATGCCACGCGCGTGGAAATCGGCGATGGCAACACCATCCGCGAGTACGTGACGATCAACCGCGGCACGCTGAAGGAGCAGGGCGTCACCCGGCTCGGCGACGACAACTGGCTGATGGCCTGCGCCCACGTTGCGCACGACTGCGTGATCGGCAGCCACACCATCCTGGCCAACAACGTGCTGCTCGCCGGGCACGTGACGATCGACGACTGGGTGATCCTCGGCGGCGCCTCCGGCGTGCACCAGTTCTGCCGCATCGGCGAAGGCGCCTTCAGCGGCGGCGGCAGCATCATCCTCGGCTCGGTGCCGCCGTACGTGATGGTGCAGGGCAACCCTGCCGAGCCGCGCGCCATCAACAGCGAGGGTCTCAAGCGCCGCGGCCACTCCGCCGAAGACATCGGCGCGGTCAAGGACGCCTACAAGCTGATCTACCTGTCGGGCAAGCCGATGGCCGAGATCAAGGCCGAGCTGGCTGAGCTCGGCAAGGGCAATCCGCACGTGGCCCGCATGTCGGAGTTTGTCGAGACCGCCAAGCGCCCGCTGGCTCGGTAAAAAGGGGACGCACACCATTTTCGGCCCTATGCCATGAAGGAAAATGGTGTGCGTCCCCTTTTTGCCGTCGTGGCGGGTGAGGCATCCGGCGACATCCTCGGCGCCGCCTTGATCGGCGCGCTGCGAGCACGATTTCCGCAAGCCACGTTCTATGGCGTCGCCGGCCCGCGCATGCGCGCGGCCGGGTGCGAAGCGATCGAGTCGATCGAGGCGCTCTCGGTGATGGGGCTGGTCGAGGTGCTGCGCCACCTGCCGCGGCTGCTCAAGCTCCGGCGGGACCTCGTTGCGCGTTTCGCGCGCGACCAGCCCGATGCCTTCATTGGCATCGACGCGCCCGACTTCAACCTTCGCGTGGAACGCGACCTGCGCGCGCGTGGCATCCGCACCGTGCACGTCAACAGCCCGACCATCTGGGCGTGGCGGGCGGGCCGGGTGCACGGCATCGCGAAAGCGGTCGACCTGATGTTGTGCCTGTATCCGTTCGAGCCCGCGCTGTACGAGAAGCATGGCGTGCGCGCGGCGTTCATCGGCCATCCGCTCGCCGACCAGCTCGACGACACCGTGCCGGCGGCGACGGCGCGCCGCGCGCTCGGCATCGACGAGGGCGGCCCGGTCGTCGCGATCCTGCCGGGCAGCCGCAGCGGTGAGCTTCGGTATCTCGCGGAGCCGTTTGCGGCGGCTGCGGCGTGGCTGCACGCCCGGATCCCGCAGCTGCGCTTCGTCGTGCCGATCGCGCGACCCGACCTGCGGGCGGTGTTCGAAGCCGCGACGGCGCGTCACCCGGGTCTGCGCTGGCATGTGCTCGACGGGCGCTCGCGCGAGGCGATGCAAGCCGCCGACGTGGTACTCCTCGCCTCGGGCACCGCGGCGCTCGAGTGCCTGCTGCTCGGCCGACCGATGGTCGTGGCGTACCGCGCTTCCGCGTTGACGGAGTGGCTCGCGTGGAAGCTCATCAAGATTACGCACGTGAGCTTGCCGAACATCCTGTCCAATCCGGGTCCCGCCGGCGAGGCGTCGGGCCCGGTGGTGCCGGAGCTGCTCGGCCATCATGCGCAGCCCGAGCAGCTTGGCGAAGAGGTGGCGCAGCTGCTGCGCCACCCGGTGCTGCGCCAGCTGCAGGTCGAACGCTTCGACGCCGTGCACCGCGAGCTCAGGCGCGACGCCGGCGACCTCGCCGCCGCGGCCATTGCCGCGTTGCTCGAGGGACCTGCTCGATGAGCCCCGCTGCGGCCGAGGTCATGCTGGTGGCCGGCGCCGACGAGGTCGGGCGCGGCGCATTGGCTGGCCCGGTGTTTGCCGCGGCGGTAATCCTGCCGCGCTTCCACGGCATCAAGGGCATGGATGACTCCAAGAAGCTGTCGCCCGAGGTGCGCGAGGAACTGGCGCCGAAGATCCGCCGCAGGGCGCTGGCGTGGGCGGTGGCGAGCGCGACGCTCGAGGAGATCGAGCGCCTCAACATCCTGCACGCATCGATGCTTGCGATGCGTCGCGCCGTCGAAAGGCTGGCCGTCGCGCCGATGAAAGTGCGCGTCGACGGCAATTATCCGCCGCCGATGCCGTGCGCGGTGGAAACCATCGTCGGCGGCGACGGCAAGGTCGGCACGATCATGGCCGCGTCGATCCTCGCCAAGGTCGAACGCGATGCCGAGATGCGCCGCTTGCACGAGCAGTTCCCGCACTACGCCTTCGCCAGCAACAAGGGCTATGGCACGCCGGAGCACCTGGACGCGCTGCAACGGCTCGGTCCGTGCGCGATGCACCGGCGGCTGTTCGGGCCGGTGCTGCAGATGAACCTCGTGCTGGAGGCGCAGGAGTGAGCATCGAGCCGGGATTCGTGCACCTGCGCGTGCATACCGAGTATTCGCTGACCGACGGCATCATTCGCCTCGAGCGTCCCGATCCGAGGACGCTCGAGGACGACCCGAAGCAGCGCCACCTCGAGCCGCGCTTCAAGACGCTGATCGAGCAAGCCGTGGAACTCGGCTTCCCGGCGGTCGGAATCACCGACAATGCCAACCTGTTCGCGATGGTGAAGTTCTACAAGTCGGCGGAAGCCTCCGGGGTCAAGCCCGTGGTCGGCACCGACCTCCTGCTCGAGGAGCGCGCACCGGGAGAGGGCCCCGAGCGGGTCACGTTCCTGGTGCAAGGCGAGCGCGGCTATCGCAACCTCGTGCGCCTGGTTTCGCAGGCTTACACCGAGGGCCAGGAGACCGGCGCCCCCCGGCTCAAGCGCGCGTGGCTCGACGGTCATGCCGACGGTTTGATCCTTCTGTGCGGCGCGAAGAGCGGCGTGGGGCGCCAGTTGCTGGGCGGCCACATCGACCGCGCGCAGGCCCAGCTCGAAGAATGGCGCGTGCGCTTTGGCAACCGCGTCTACCTCGAAGTGACCCGCTGCGGCCGCCCCGATGATGAGCCGCACCTCCGCGCGGCAGTGAACCTTGCGCGCCGCACCGGCACGCCCGTGGTGGCGACCAACGAGGTCTGCTTCCTGCGCCGCGACGATTTCGATGCGCACGAGGCGCGCGTCTGCATTGCGCAGGGCTGGACGCTCGACAACGAGCGCCGCCCCCACGAGTACACCGCCGAGCAGTACCTCAAGAGCCCGGCCGAAATGCGCGCGCTGTTCAGGGACCTGCCGGAGGCGCTCGCCAACTCGGTCGAGATCGCGCGGCGCTGCACGCTGTCGCTGAATTTCGGGGTGAACTTTTTGCCGGATTTCCCGGTGCCGACCGGCCACACGGCGCCGAGCTTCCTGCGTGAGCAGGCGTTCGCCGGGCTCGACACGCGACTGGCGCGGCACAAGCCCGGACGGCCGGTCGAGGAGTACCACAAGCGCCTCGAGTACGAGCTCGGCGTCATCGACAAGATGGGCTTCGCCGGGTACTTCCTCGTGGTCGGCGACTTCATCGCCTGGGCCAAGACCCATGGCGTGCCAGTGGGCCCGGGCCGCGGCTCGGGTGCCGGCTCGCTGGTGGCCTATGCCACCGGCATCACCGACCTCGACCCGCTGCCGTACGACCTGCTGTTCGAGCGCTTCCTCAATCCGGAGCGCGTGTCGCTGCCGGACTTCGACGTCGACTTCTGCATGGTCGGTCGCGACCGCGTGATCGACTACGTCAAGGACTTGTACGGCCGCGATCGCGTCGGCCAGATCATCACGTACGGCACGATGGCCGCGCGCGCCGTGGTGCGCGACATCACGCGCGTGCTCGGCCATCCATACGGTCTCGGCGACCGCATCGCCAAGATGATCCCGGGCGGGCCGCAGGGCCTGACCCTCGGCGAAGCGCTCGACGGCGTGCCGGAGCTGAAGGCCGCGTGCAAGCAGGAGGAGGACGTCAAGGCGATCGTCGACCTCGGCCTGCAACTCGAGGGACTGACGCGCAGCGTCGGCATGCACGCCGCCGGCACGGTGATCGCGCCGAAGGCGCTGACCGAATACACGCCGCTGTACTGCGAGCCGGGCGGCGGCGGCCTGGTCACCCAGTTCGACATGAAGGACGTCGAGGCGGTCGGCCTCGTCAAGTTCGACTTCCTCGGCCTGAAGACGCTGACCATCATCCAGGCGGCAGTCGAGCAGATCGATGCCAAGCGCGCGCAAGGCACGCCCGCGCTCGACATCCTCGAGATCCCGCTCGACGACCGCAAGACTTACGAGCTGTACGCCTCCGGCCACACCAGCGCGGTATTCCAGATGGAATCGGGCGGCATGCAGCGCGCCTCGGTGGACCTGCGGCCCGACACGTTCGAGGACATCATCGCGTTGATCTCGCTGTATCGGCCGGGTCCGATGGACCTGATCCCGTCATTCGTCGCGCGCAAGCACGGGCGCGAGAGCATCCAGTACCTGCACCCCGCCATGGCCGAGGCACTCAAGCCCACCTACGGCATCTTCGTCTACCAGGAGCAGGTGATGCAGGTCGCGCGCCAGCTTGCGGGCTACACGCTGGGCGGCGCCGACCTGTTGCGCCGCGCGATGGGCAAGAAGGACGAGCAGGCCATGCGCAAGCAGCGCGACGGCTTCGTCCAGGGCGCCGGCAAGAACGGCATCGGCGAGGACAAGGCAAACGACATCTTCGACCTGATCCACAAGTTCGCGGGTTATGGATTCAACAAATCGCACGCCGCAGCCTATGCACTGGTGTCGTACCAGACGGCATGGCTCAAGACGCATTACCCGGCGGATTTCATGGCGGCGGTGCTGTCCTGCGACATGGACAAGACCGACACCGTCGTGATGATGATCGACGAGTGCCGCCGCATGGGTCTTACCGTCGAGCCGCCCGACGTCAACCGCTCCGACTTCCGCTTCACCGTCGCCGACCCGAAAACGCTGCGCTATGGCCTTGGCGCCATCAAGGGCGCCGGCGAGGGCGCGCTCGGCCAGTTGATCGAGGATCGCGCGGCGAACGGCCCGTTTCGCGACCTGTTCGACCTGTGCCGCCGCATCGATACGCGCCGCACCAACAAGAAGGTGCTCGAGGCGCTGATCGGCTCAGGCGCGCTCGACGGCTTCGGCGCCAACCGTGCCAGCCTGATGAAGACGCTGCCGCGCGCGATGGCGGCGGCGGAGCAGGGCGCCTCGACCGCCGGTGCCGGCCAGAGCGACATGTTCGGCATTCCAACCGCCGCGCCGGGGGGCGGCTCGCTGATGGAGACCGAGGCCGACTGGCCCGACCTCGAGCGCCTGCGCATCGAGAAGGAAACGCTCGGTTTCTACCTCACCGGGCATCCGATCGAGAACTACCGCGGCCTGCTCAAACAGGTCTGCGGCGGTACGCTGAAAGCGCTGATCGATGCGCGCAGCAGCGCGCTGATGGGCGGCTGGGTGGTGGACCTGCGCCGCTTCGGCAAGCGCATCATCCTCACCCTCGACGACCGTACCGCACAGCTGTCGTGCATTTTGGGCGAGGATTTTCTCGCCGCGCGGCCGCCGCCACGCAAGGACACGCTGCTGTTCGTGCAGGGTCGGGTCGCGCCGGATGAATTCACCGGCGGCTGGCGCGTGTTCCCCAACGAGCTGTACGACCTCGAGCAGGTGCAGACTCGGTTCGCGCGGCGCGTTTTGCTAGAGTTCGCGGGTGGCGCGGCGCCGATGGATCGCCTGCTGCAGATGCTCGAGAGCCTGCGCCACCCGACCGGATGCCCGGTCACGGTGCAGTACCTCAACGGCTCGGCACGCGCGACACTCGACCTCGGCGCCGACTGGAAAATCCGCGTGCAGGACGCCGGCCTCGACCCCTTGCGCAAGCTGCTGGGAGAGCAGAATGTGAGAGTGCAATACCAGCGGCCCGCGCCCCCGAGCCATCCCGACGCATGAACCTGAATTACCTGGATTTCGAGCAGCCGATCGCCGAGCTGCAGAAGAAGATCGACGAACTGCGCTTCGTGGCCAATGGCAGCGAAATCAATATCGCCGACCAGATCAGCCAGCTCGAGGTGAAGAGCCGGGAGCTCACCCAGCAGATTTTCACTTCGCTGACCGCCTGGCAGATCGCACAACTGGCGCGCCATCCACAGCGGCCATACGCGCTCGACTACATCAAGGCCATCTTCACCGAATGGGAGGAGCTGCACGGCGACCGCAATTACAAGGACGATCCGGCGATCGTCAGCGGCATCGCGCGGCTCGACGAGCGCCCGGTCGCGGTGATCGGCCAGCAGAAGGGGCGCGATGCGAAGGAGCGCGTGTTCCGCAACTTCGGCATGCCGAAGCCCGAGGGTTACCGCAAGGCGCTGCGCATCATGAAGCTCGCCGAAAAATTTCACCTGCCGCTGATCACGTTCATCGATACTCCGGGCGCCTATCCCGGCATCGGCGCCGAGGAGCGCAACCAGAGCGAGGCGATCGCGCGCAACCTCTACGAGCTGTCGCGCCTGCGCACGCCGGTGCTGGCGACGGTGATCGGCGAGGGTGGCTCGGGCGGCGCGCTGGCGATCGGCGTCGCCGATCATTTGATGATGCTCCAGTACAGCATCTACTCGGTGATCTCGCCGGAAGGCTGCGCTTCGATCCTGTTCAAGAAGGCCGATCGCGCGCCGGAAGCCGCCGAGGCCATGAAGATCACGGCGAAGGACCTGCTGGGCTTCCGGCTGGTGGACGAGATCGTGCCCGAGCCGATCGGTGGCGCGCATCGCGACATGGCGCAAATGATCCAGAACCTGCGCGAGCGCCTGGTCGCGAACGTCGAGCGCCTGGCACGCACGCCGGTGCCGCAGCTGCTGGCCCAGCGCCAGGAGCGGCTGATGGGTTACGGGGTCTACGGAGCGGCGTGACCCTCGATGCCGGCGCGCTGACGCCGCCCGCACTGCCGGCAGGCGCCACGCTCTGGGCCGCTTTCAGCGGCGGGCTCGATTCCACGGTGCTGCTGCACTTGCTGCGCGACAAGCGCCTGCCGGTGAAGGCGCTGCACGTGAACCACAACCTTCAGCAGGTCGCCGCGCGCTGGACCGAGCACTGCCGCGCACTGTGCGCGCAGCTTCGGGTTCCGATCTACGTCATGGACGTCAAGGTCGACCCGCGCGACCCCGATGGCCCCGAGGCCGCTGCGCGCCGCGCCCGCTATGAGGCGTTCGCCAGCGTCATGCGCCCCGGCGACTGCCTCGCCACCGCGCACCACCAGGATGACCAGGCCGAGACCGTGCTGCTGCGGCTCCTGCGCGGCAGCGGCGTCGCCGGCCTTGCCGCGATGCGCGCGGTGTCCACGCTGCCGCCGGGCACGGTCTGGCGGCCGCTGCTCGCGCAGACCCGCGCGGCGCTCAAGGATTACGCGGAGCAACACAAGCTGCCGTGGGTGGAGGATCCGCACAACCTCGACTCGCGCTACGCGCGCTCGTTCCTGCGCAGCGAGGTGTTTCCGCGGCTTTCGCAGCGCTGGCCGCAGGCGGTGGAGCAACTCGCGCGAACCGCCGACCACTGTGCCGACGCCGTCGAGTTGCTCGACGAGCTGGCGACCCAGGACCTTGCGCAGGCCACGGTCGGACCCGCGCTGTCCGTGCAGCGCCTGCTGCGCCTGTCGCCGGCGCGCCGCGCCAACTTGCTGCGTGCCTGGTCGGTACGCGGCGGCTTCGAGCTGCCGACGTTCGAGGCCTTGCAGCGGCTCGAACGCGAAGTGCTGCGCGCGCGACCCGACGCGGCGCCGGTGCTGGCGTGGGCCGGCACCGAACTGCGCCGCTTTCGCGACCACGTCTACCTGATGCCCCGGTTGGCGCCGCCACCGGATGCGACGCTGGAATGGGACGCGCGCACCGATCTGGCGTTGCCCCCGGGCTGCGGCATCCTCAAGCTGGTCAAGCCGGCAACCCGCGAGCTGCCGCTGCGCGTGCGCTTCGCGCGTGGCGGTGAACGCCTGAAGCCGGCCGGCGCGCGCTTCACGCGCACCTTGCGCAACCTGTTCCAGGAAGAAGGCGTGCCGCCCTGGATCCGGGAACGCATGCCGCTGATCGAACTCGATGGCGCGCTGGCTGGCGTTGCGCACCGCTGGGAAACCACGGCGCTCAAGCGCCTGCGCGCCGGTGCGGGGTGCGAATTCGAGTGGCAGCACACATTGCCCGGCGATCCGGGCTGAACCCGGCGATGGTGTCGAGCCTTCCGCCACTGGCGCAAGGCCGGATGCTAAAATCCCGAAAACCAGCCGGGTTCCACCTATGTCCGACGCCTCCCAGACGCGCTACGTCTTTGTCACCGGAGGTGTGGTGTCTTCGCTCGGCAAGGGCATCGCCTCGGCGTCCCTGGCCGCGATCCTCGAGTCGCGCGGCCTCAAGGTCCACATGATCAAGCTGGACCCGTACATCAACGTCGATGCGGGCACCATGAGCCCGTTCCAGCACGGCGAAGTCTTCGTCACCGAGGACGGCGCCGAGACCGACCTCGACCTCGGCCACTACGAGCGCTTTTTGCGCGGCAAGACCAGCCGGCACAGCAACGTGACCACCGGCCAGATCTACCGCAACGTGATCGAAAAGGAGCGCCGCGGCGATTATCTGGGGTCCACGGTGCAGGTGATTCCGCACATCACCGACGAAATCCAGCAGGCCATCATTCGCGGCGCGGGCGGCGCCGACGTCTGCATGGTCGAGATCGGCGGCACCGTCGGCGACATCGAGTCGCTGCCGTTCATCGAGGCAATTCGCCAGCTCGGCCACAACCTCGGCCGCAAGCACTGCATGTACATGCACCTCACGCTGGTGCCGCAGCTGCGCTCGGCCGGCGAGTTCAAGACCAAGCCCACACAGCATTCGGTCAAGGAACTGCGCGGCATCGGCATCCAGCCGGACGTCCTGCTGTGCCGCTCCGAACGCCCGTTGCCGGATTCCGAGCGCCGCAAGATTTCGTTGTTCACCAACGTGCCCAACAACGCCGTGATTTCCGCGGTGGACGTCGACGACATTTACAAGATCCCGGCATGGCTGCACCAGCAGGGCCTCGACGAGCTGGTGGTCGAGCACTTCGGCATCGAGTGCCGCAAGGCCGACCTCAGCCAGTGGGATCGCGTGGTGCAGGCGCGCGACCGCCAGGACGCCGAGGTGGAGATCGCCATGGTCGGCAAGTACGTCGACCTGACCGACGCCTACAAGTCGCTCAACGAAGCGCTGAACCACGCCGGTCGCCACACCGCCACGCGCGTCAGGATCCGCTATGTCGAGGCCGAGTCGATCGAGACGCAGGGTTCGCGCATCCTCCAGGGGGCCGACGCCATCCTGGTTCCGGGCGGCTTCGGCAATCGCGGCATCGAAGGCAAGATCGAGGCGGTGCGCTACGCGCGCGAGAACAGGATTCCGTACCTGGGCATCTGCCTGGGAATGCAGGTCGCGGTGATCGAGTTTGCGCGCAACGTTTGCGGCCTGACCGGCGCGCATTCCACCGAGATGGTGCCCAAGCCGCCGCACCCGGTGATCGCACTGGTCACCGAGTGGCACGACGCGCGCACCGGCGCGGTCCACCTGCGCAGCGCCAAGTCGAACCTCGGCGGCACCATGCGCCTCGGCGTCCAAGCGGCGCGGCTCAAGGCCGGCAGTCGATGCCGGGCGCTGTACAACGCCGAGACCATCAGCGAGCGCCATCGCCATCGCTTCGAGTTCAACAACAACTACCGTGAGCCGCTCGAGAACAAGGGCCTGGTGTTCGCCGGCGAGACACTGGAAGACCAGCTGGTCGAGATGATCGAATTGCCCGACCACCCGTGGTTCGTCGCCAGCCAGTTTCATCCCGAGTTCACCTCGACGCCGCGCGACGGCCATCCGCTGTTCAACGGCTTCATCAAGGCGGCGCGCGAGCACCACCTGGCCAACCAGGCGGCGGCGGCATGACCGCGCGAGCCCAGCGAGTGCGCACGTGAAACTCTGCGGACACGACATCGGCATCGACCAGCCCCTGTTCCTGATCGCCGGGCCCGACACGCTCGAATCCGAGGAGCTCGCGCTGGAAGTCGCCAGCCACATCGCGCCGATCGCCAGAAAGCTGGAAATGCTCTACATCTTCAAGGGCAGCTTCGACAAGGCCAATCGCTCGTCGGGCAAGTCCTACCGCGGCCCGGGCCTCGCAACGGGCCTCAAGATCATGGAGAAGGTGAAGAAGGTCGTCGGCGTGCCGGTGCTGACCGATGTCCATGAGGACACGCCCATCGACGAGGTCGCCTCCGTCATCGATGTGATCCAGACGCCGGCTTTCCTGTGCCGCCAGACCAACTTCATGCAGAAGGTGGCGAGGGCCGGCCGGCCCGTGAACGTGAAGAAGGGCCAATTCATGTCGCCGTGGGAGATGGGCAACGTCATCGACAAGATGAAGGATGTGGCGCCGCACCAATTCATGCTGTGCGAGCGCGGCTTCACTTTCGGCTACAACAACCTCGTCGCCGACATGCGCGGCCTGGCCATCATGCGCAAGTTCGCGCCGGTGGTGTTCGACGCCACCCACACCGTCCAGTTGCCGGGCGGGCAGGGCAACGCCTCGGGCGGCATGCGCGAGATGATCCCGGTGCTGGCGCGCGCCGCGGTGTCGGCGGGGGTGGCGGGCGTGTTCATGGAAACGCATCCGCGACCCAATGAGGCGCTGTGCGACGGCCCCAACTCGTGGCCACTGAAGCACATCGAACCGCTGCTGAAGACGCTTCATGCGCTGGACCGCGTGGTCAAGCACCACGGCCTCGAGGAAGTGCGCTTCGCGCCGGACTTGTGAGCGGTGAGCGTCTGCGGCAGCGCCGGGAATGAGCTAGTCTGGAAGCGCCAAATCCCTGAAAAATTCAAGGGTTGCGGCATCTAAATGCTGATCCGCACGAAGTTGCTCCTGCTGGCGCTTATTCCGCTGCCAGTGCTGCTCGTCCTGGGCCTCGCCGCCCTGCTGGCCGCACGTGCGCAATGGACAGCGTCCGAGCAGCTCGCCGCCGGACTCGCATTCGTTGAAATATCCCAGGCCGCCGCGGGAGCGGCGATCGCCCGTCGCGACGCCGAAACCGCCATCGTGGCGCGCAGCTCGCGCGGACTCGAGGCCCTGATGATGGAGGGTGGAGGCGAACCGGGCACCGAGGATGTGGAGCCCGCCGGCGACGCGGTCAGCGCGGTGCTGACGCAGCTCGGCACGGTGTCGCTCGATACCATTCCCGCCGTGCTGCGCGAGGGCGCGCGCTCGTTGGTCGCCTATCTCGACGAGCTGCAGCGCCGGGCTCCGCCCGTCAATGGTGCGCGACTCCACGAAGTCAGCGCGGGTTACGACCCGCTGGTGCGCCAGGCCAGCGTCCTGCCCGAGCTTCTCGCCGCCGACGCGGGCGACCTCGCGCGCGGCTTGAGTGCGCTGGCCACCCTGGAGCGGATGTCGGACGCGCTGGCCAAGGAACGTTTTTACGTTCGTTACGCGATCGAGACCAATACGATGCCGCCGCAGCTGCTGCGGGAATTCATCGCCAACCAGGGCCTGCTCGCTTTCGAACGCAGCTTGCTCGAAGAGGTGTTCGCCGACGATGCGCGTCGCCGCGGCATTGCCTCGGCATTCGAGGTGGCGCGCGCCTCAGGGCGCGACGGCGTCCTGCTGCAATTGCAGGGCCTGGCCGACCGCCAGGACCAGCTCTCGCTGCTGACCGATGCCCTCGGCTACGGCGGCCTCATCCACCACTTCAAGAATTTCACCCTTGGCGGCGATGCCGGGGACCGCTCCGAGTTCGAGGCGAGCGCCACCGCCGCTGAGGCTCTGATCGCCGAACTGCTCGCGGGCCCGACGCTGTCCGAGATCGAGCGCGCCGATGGCCGCCTGGTGGCGGCGAAGATCGGGGAGTTCCGGCGCCGCACGAAGCGAGCGGCCGAACTTCGTGCGCAAGGCATGGGTGCCGAGCGCATCGACAGCGAGGTGCGCATACGCGATGAGGAAGCGCAGCGGGCACTCGACCGCCTGGCCTCCTTCCGCTCCAACCTCTCGCCCGAAGAATGGGACGCGCTGACCCGCCAACTGGTGGACAACGTGCGCGCGCTGTCGCGCCAGCTGACACGCGAGCTCAGGGCGGCCTCGCAGCTGGAGAAAGACGCGCATAGAAGGCGGACCTGGGCGCTGTCGATCGGCCTGGCCTTGACGCTGTTGTTGCTGGGTTCGTTTGCGGCACTGCTGTATTTCCGGCTGACCGACGGCATTCGCGCACTGGTGCAGGAGTTCGAGCGCGTGGCGGCCACCGGTGACGTCCAGACCCGCAGCGTGGTGCAGGGCGCCGACGAGCTCGCGCAACTCAATCGCTCGGTCATCGCCGTGGGCTTGCGATTGCAGTCGATGGCCGACGTCGCCGAGGGCATGGCGGCGGGAGACCTCGCCGCGAACCTCGAGCCGCTGTCACCGCAAGACCGCCTGGCGCACGCAATGGCCGCGCTCGGCAAGAGCGCGCGCGGCGTGGTGCAGCAGGCGCAATCGATCTCGGCGGGTGATTACGCCACGCGCATAGAGCCACGCAGTGCGCAGGACACGCTGGCTTTCGCCCTCGCCGACATGGGCCAGGCCTTGCGCAAGTTCCGCGACGATACGCAACAGGCGCACTGGCTGTCGGCCGGCCAGCTGCGGGTGTTGAACGCGATGGGAAACACGGATACGCCGGAGGCGCTGGGCCAGTCGGCGCTCGCGGTGCTGAGCGAGTTCACCGGCGCGCCCATGGGCATGGTGCACTTCGCGCAGGCCAATCGCACCGAGGTCATCGCACGCTTCGGCGTGGCGAACGTCGAGACCGTGGAGCGGGTGGCAATGGGCGAAGGCCTGGTCGGGCGCGCGTTGCGCGGCGTCCGTACCGAAGTGTTTGCGCCGCTGCCTGCCAACTACCTGCGGCTCAAGAGCGGCCTCGGCAGTGCCGACGTCGCGGCGGTTACGCTGACGCCGCTGCGCGCGAGCCGCGAACGCGTCGGCGTGCTCGAGCTCGGCTGGCTCATGGCCCCGGATGCGCGCATGTGTGCGCTGCTCGACGCCGTAGCCGAATCGCTCGGCCTGGCGCTGTCCTCCGCCGATGCGCGCGTGCGCACACAGGCGCTGCTCGAAGAAACCAGCCGGCAGGCCGAGCGCCTGCGCGAACAGCAGGAGGAGTTGCGTCAGAGCAACGAGGAGCTGGAGGAGCAGGCCCAGTTGCTGCGTCAGTCCGAAGAAGCGCTCAAGGGGCAGCGCGAGGAACTGCAGGGGACCAACGAGGAGCTGATCGAGAAGACCAACCTGTTGCAGCGTCAGCGTGAGCAGCTCGAGCGCACCGCGACCGACCTGGCACTGGCAACCAAGTACAAGTCCGAGTTCCTCGCCAACATGTCGCACGAGTTGCGCACGCCGCTCAACAGCCTGCTGATCTTGTCGCGCTCGCTGGCCAACAACGAGGAAGGCAACCTGACGGCCGAGCAGGTGCAGTCGGCCGCGGTAATCCATGACGGTGGTCGAGACTTGCTGAATTTGATCAACGACATCCTCGACCTGTCCAAGGTCGAGGCGGGCCGCCTCGACGTGCACCCGATAGCCTTTGAAATCGGCTTGATGGTGGAGAATCTGCGGCGCCAGTTCGAGCCCGTCGCGCGCGACAAGAAGGTCGCCCTGAACTTCGTCTTCGCCGAGGGTGCGCCGGCCGAAATCCTGTCGGATCGCCAGCGCGTCGAGCAGATCCTGCGCAACCTCCTGTCCAACGCGCTGAAATTCACCGAAAAGGGCTCGGTCACGCTGACGATCTCGTCGACGCCGACGCGCGCCGCCGCCGGTGAGCCGATCGTGCCATTCGTGGCGTTCGCCGTGGACGACACCGGCATCGGCATCCCGGAGGACAAGCTCGAACTCATTTTCCAGGCGTTCCAGCAGGCAGACGGCTCCACCAGCCGGCGCTTCGGCGGCACCGGCCTTGGCCTGACCATTGCTCGGCAAATGGCCTCGCTGCTCGGCGGCGCAGTACGCGCGTCCAGCAAGCCAGGGCAGGGCAGTTGCTTCACGCTGGTGCTGCCGCAAAGCCTGGAAGGGCAAGCGGGCGCCTCCGACTTGCCGCCGGCATCGCCGATGTCGCGGGCCGAGGTTCCGCCGCCGGCGGTGGAAATGTTCTCGAACATGCTTACCGACCCGGCGCCCGTCGAGGATGATCGCGACCAGATCGGCGCGGGCGAGCGCAGCATGCTGATCGTCGAGGACGATTTGCGCTTCGCCATGACCATGCGTGACGTGGTGCGCAAGCGCGGCTACAAGTGCGTGGTCGCCAATGACGGCGCGTCCGGCCTGCGGCTGGCGCGGCGCTTGTTGCCGAGCGCGATCCTGCTCGACCTGAAGCTGCCGGACCTGGACGGCCAGCGCGTGCTCGACATCCTCAAGTGGTCGTCGTCGACGCGCCACATCCCGGTGCACGTGATCTCGGCCATGGAGCCGACCAACGAACCGCTGCGGCAGGGCGCGATCGGGTTCCTGCACAAGCCTGCCGGTCTGAGCGACCTGCAGCAGGTCGTGGATCGGCTCGAGGCGACGCTCACCACTGAACGACGCACCGTGCTCGTGATCGAGGACGACCGCGGCAGCCAGGCGGCGATCCGCGCTCTGCTCGAGAACCCGCGCACCGAAATCGTGCTCGCCTCGACCGCCGCCGAGGCCGCGCAAAAGCTGTCCGGCACGCGCATCGACTGCATCGTGCTGGACCTGTCGCTGCCGGATGCCGATGGCATCGGTTTTCTCGAGCAGTTGCGGCGCGACAGCTCCGAGCACCCGCCGGTGGTCATCTATACCGGCCGCGACCTCTCACCCGACGAGCACCGGCGCCTGTCCGAGCTCGCTCAGAGCATCGTCATCAAGGGCGCGGCTTCGCCCGACCGCCTGGTCGACGACGTACTGCTGTTCCTGCATGCGGTCGAGGCCGACCTGCCGGATGCGCAAAAGCAGGCCGTGGCGCGCCTGCACAGCGGCCACGATGCGTTCGACGGCAAGAAAATCCTCATCGTCGACGACGACCTGCGCAACGTCTTCGCGCTGTCGGGCCTGTTGCGCAAGCGTGGCCTCGAAGTGCTGGTGGCGGACAATGGCCAGATGGCGCTCGAACGGCTGAATGAGAATCCCACCGTGGCTGCCGTGTTGATGGACATCATGATGCCGGTGATGGACGGCTTCGAGGCCATGCGGCGCATCCGCGCCGATGGCCGCTTCCACGATCTGCCGGTCATCGCGGTGACCGCCAAGGCCATGGCCGAAGATCGTCGCCGGTGCATGGAGGCCGGCGCCTCGGACTATCTCAGCAAGCCGATCGAGCTCGACGCCCTGCTCGCGATGCTGCGCGTCTGGCTTACCCGCGCGCCGTGAAAGCGCAGGATCTCGAGGACCTCGAGATCGACCTCCTGCTCGAGGCGCTCGATCGCCGTTACGGCTATGACTTTCGCCGCTACGCACGTGCTTCGCTTCGGCGCCGCCTGAAGCAGTTCATCGAGCGCGAGCGCCTCCGCTCGATCGCCGACCTGGTCCCCGCTGCGCTGCGCGAGCCCGGCTTCCTCGACCGCCTCGTCAACGGCATCTCGGTCTCGGTTACCGAGCCGTTCCGCGAGCCAGTGTGCCTTGCGGCGGTGCGCCAGCACGTGTTTCCGTGGTTGCAGAGTCACGCCTACTGCAAGATCTGGCACGCCGGCTGTTCTTCGGGGGAAGAGGTCTACTCGCTGGCGATCCTCCTCGACGAGGCCGGCATGCTGGATCGCGTGCAGGTTTACGGCACCGACATCAATACCGATGCCCTGGCGGTGGCGCGCGCCGCCATCTATCCGCTCGAGGCGATGCGCCGCGCCGAGGAGAACTACGAGCGCGCCGGTGGCCAGCGCAAGTTGTCCGACTATTACGTGGCGCAGTATGGTCGCGCCAAGCTATCGGCCCGCCTAGCGCGCAACCTGGTTTTTTCACAGCACAACCTCGCGACCGACGCGGCATTTGGCGAGATGCAGTTCATCCTCTGCCGCAACGTCCTGATCTACTTCAATCGCGAGCTGCAGGCGCGGGTATTCAAGTTGTTCTCAGGCTCGCTGGCCCGGCGCGGCTTCCTCGCCCTGGGCGCCAAGGAATCGATGGGCACCGAAGATGCGAAGCAAAGATTCGAAACGATCGACAGCGCTGCCCGCCTGTTCCGCGCGCTTTGACGTCGTCGTGGTCGGCGTCTCCGCCGGGGGCGTCGACCTGCTGATGGACTTGCTGCCGGCGCTGCCGGCCGATTTCCCCGTGCCCATCGCCGTGGTGCTGCACTCGGGACCGGGCACCACCACGGAGCTCGCATTCATGCTCGACCGTGCCGGCGAGATCACGGTGCGGGAGGCTGAGGACAAGGCCCCGCTCGAGCGGGGCCGCGTATACCTCGCGCCGGGCGGATATCATCTGCTGGTGGAGCGCGACCTCACCTGCAGTCTGTCTGTCGACCCACCGGTGCGCTTTGCCCGGCCGGCCGTGGACGTCCTGTTCGATTCTGCCGCTGCGGCATTCCGCGATCGAGTACTCGCGGTCGTGCTGAGCGGGGCCAGCGACGATGGCGCCAACGGCGCGCGCAGCATCAAGGAAGCCGGCGGCATGGTCATCGTGCAGGACCCCGCTACCGCGGCGGCGACCGACATGCCCAGAGCGGCCATCGAGCGGGCCGCACCGGACGACATCTTCACGCCGGCCGAGCTTCCGGCCCTGCTGCTGCGCCTGTGCGCCCCGGAGCCCCGGCCTTGAACGACTCCACGCCAGTGGCGGGCGCCAAACCCAAGATTTTGGTCGTCGACGACCAGTCCGCCAACCTCCTTGCCGCCGGCAAGATCCTGTCGCGGCTGCCGGTGGAGGTCTTTACGGCGCGCTCCGGATCCGAGGCGCTGGGCTTGCTGCTGCGCCATGAGTTCGCCGTGATCCTGCTGGACGTGCGCATGCCCGGCATGGACGGCTACGAGACCGCAGGCCTCATTCGCAGCCATACCGAGAAGAACCCGGTGCCGATCATTTTCGTCACCGCCGAGGCGTCTGAGCAACGCTCGGTGTTCCAGGGTTACGAAAGCGGCGCGGTGGATTACTTGCTGAAGCCCATCGACGAGCTCCAGCTGCTATCGAAATTGCGCGTGTTCCTCGACCTTTACGAGCATGGTCGGCGCCTGGCGCAGACGACCGCAGAGCTCGCGCACAGCAACCAGCGTCTGCAGCGCCTGCTGCATGCGGTAGGCGACGGCATCATCGGCATCGAGGCGGACGGCCGCATCAGTTTCATCAATCCGGCTGCGTGCCGTTTCCTGCAAGCGGCGCCGACACAATTGTTGAACCAGCCGGTCCTCGACCTCATGACGCCGGATGAGGGCGAGGATCCGTTCGAACGCGCCCGCGCCAGCGGCGTCTACCGGCGCAACGAGGCCGCGTTCAAGACTGCCCGCGGCGAGCCGCTGGCGGTCGAATACGTGCTGTCCTCGGTCGAGGGTGCGAGCGAGAGCCGCCCCAGCCGGACGACGTTCGTGCTCGTGTTCCAGGACATCAGCGACCGGCTCGCCGCCGAGAAGATCTTGCGACGGCTCGCTGAGGTCGACCACCTCACCGGCCTGGCCAACCGCCTGCTGTTCGAGCAGAAACTCGGCGCCATGCTGGCTCGCCCCGACGGCGACAATCGCCCTTTCGCATTGCTGATGCTCGACCTCGACGGCTTCAAGGCGGTCAATGACCGTCACGGCCACGCCGTCGGCGATTTCCTGCTCAAGGCGGTGGCGCAGCGGCTGCAGGCGCAGCTGCGCGACACGGACTTGCCCGCCCGGCTGGGCGGCGATGAGTTCGCCCTGCTGCTGGGCGGCACCCGCGAGGTCGATGACGCGCTGCGCATCGGCGGCGAGATTGCCCGCCGGCTCGGCGAGCCCTACGACTGCGGCGGCCAGGAGTTGCGGGTCGGCGCCAGCGTCGGCGTTGCCCTGCACCCGCTGCACGGCCATACGGTCGAGGCGCTGGAGCAGGCGGCGGACGAGGCGATGTACGCCGCGAAACGCCAGGACGGCGGCGCGGCGATGCTGGCCAAGGCGCCGGTGGCTTGAAGATTTGAGGCGCGTACGCGCGCCGCCTTTCCCTAGCGGGTGGCGATACGCGCCAGGCGGATCAGGCGCGGGTCCACTTTCAGGCCCGCGCGCTCGAGCGAGTCGAGATTCAGCTCGAAGCGCATGCGGTTCTGCTCCTGGAACAGCCGGATCATGCCGTCGGGCCAGCTGAACTGCTGACCCTCGTCGACCAGCAGCACGCCCTTGCCGCCAACGCGTGCCATCAGCGCGGAACGCGCACTGGGGTTGCCGAGGTACAGCACGTGGCACGTCGACAGGTTGTCGCCCGGGTCCATCATCTGCACCTGGATCGGGTGGCTGCCTGTCATCTTGCCGTTGAGGGCCTGCCGCAATGCCGGTTCCATCTCGTCACCGCGCAGCGCACAGACCTGCACTGTCGCGCCGCCTGCCGGCAATCGCGACTCCGGCCACGACACCAGCTTGATGAAGTTGAACACGAAGGCAGCCTTGACCGCGGGCAGCGTCGAGGACTCGGCAGGCGACGCCAAACCCGGCGCCACTGCGAGCAACAGTGCCGCCAGCCGGGACGGGGTGCGCAGTGTCATTGCCAACGCCAGCTGATTTCCGCGAACGCGTGACGCGGAATCTCCGCTCGCGTCCTGACGTTGGCGCCCGCTTCGGGATGCGATTCATCGATGAGGTTTTCACCTACCAGCGCGATTTCGAGGAACGGCGTCGCTGTCCAGGCCAGCCGCAGGTTCAGCTCGGTGTACGCCGGCACTTTTTGCGCGGGCAGACTGTCGACGTAGCGCACGAAGGCGTTGGTCGTCAGTGATGGCCATGGCTGCCAGCCCAGGCGCACCCCCGCCATCTGCTCCGCCGAGCCGTTCTCGAGGGTGTTGACCGTGGTGGTATCGGCGCTGGCCGCGTTGGTGCGCGCGTCGATCTGCAGGAAGCGATAGAAGCCCTGCAACGAGGCATTCGCAGCGAGGTCCCAGGTGAGGGTCAGTTCGCCGCCGTAGCCTTCCGCCTCGACGCCGTTGGCGAAGCGCTGCGCGGCCTCGGTGCTGCGCAGGTCGCTGTAAACGTTGTAGAACAAGGCCAAATCGCCGAGCAGGCTCGGCACGAACTGCGTGCGCAGGCCCACCTCGTAGGCGAGCAGGTCCTCGGACTCGATGTCCGGGTTGCCGAACTTGAGCGCCTGGTCGGCGCCCGGGCATCCAGCCACGGGCGTGTCGACGCCACTGCAGGCGATGGCGACGTCGTTATCCAGGCGATTGGGCGTGCGCACCGCGCGCGCTACCGAGCCCCAGGTGAAGAAGTCGTCGTTGATCTTCCAGCCGAGCCGCACGCCGGGCTGCAACTCGAAGCCCGTGTAGGTGTTGTTCTCGAGCTTGGTGCCCCCGATCAGCCACAGGGAGTCGGTGATCGCCCACTCATCCTGCACGAACGCGCTGATGGTCTCGGTCGTGCTGTTTTGCGGCTCGAAAATCAGCACGTTGTCCTGGCCGCCGGAGGCACGTCCTGTCTCATCCGACGACACGCGCCCGCCAAAGCCGAAGCTCACCAGGTGGTCGCCCAACGCGGTGAGGTTGTGCTGGACGTTGAGATCGTAGGTATCGCGGCTTTCCTCGAAAACCGTCGGCAGCAGCAGGTCGTAGCCGTCGTAGTACAGGTTGGTCTGCGTAGTCGAGCCGTTGCCCCAGCCGTAATTCCACTGCAAGGTCACGTTGCGGCCAGCGGAGTCGGTGTCGGTGACGGTGCCGGCGGGGAAGGTGGACGCGTAGTCGCGCGCTTCGTAAAGGTCACCGCCCAGGCTCAGTTCGCCCCAGCCACCAATATCCGCATCGATGCGCGCCCCGGTCTGCACCATGCGCTGGCCGTCGTTGTTCTCCTCGCCGCCGGCGCGCTGGGTCGAGTCGACCTCGCGGGCCTTGACGTAGGCACGTCCGTGCGAGGCTTGGCCAATCCTGCCGCCGCTGCGGAAGCCGCCGAACGCGCGGTGTTCGGTCCCAGCACCCGCGTACAGATGCGTGTCGGCGCTATCGGCGGCCGGCTTGGTGATGATGTTGATGACGCCGTTGACGGCGTTGGAGCCCCAGACGGTCGCGCCGGGGCCGCGGATGACTTCGATGCGCGAGATGTCCTCGAGGTAGGTGTCGAACAGGTTCCAGAAGGTCGTCGAGGTCAGCGGCGTATAGACGCTGCGGCCGTCGAGCAGCACCTGCAGCTTGTCGCCGGAGAAGCCGCGCGAGGTGACGGTGTAAGCCTGGGCGTTGGTGCGCTGAACCTGCAGTCCGGGCACCAACCGCAGAGCCTCGGCGATGTTGCGCGCACCTGAACGACGGATGTCCTCGCCAGTGAGGACGAAGATGGCTGCCGGAGACTTGCCGTACGAGGTGGCCCGGCGGGTGACGCTGGTGACTTCCATCGACAAGAGCTGGTCGAGTTCGAGGGTGGTGAGATCTTCGACCGGTGCGACGGGTGCGGGTGCGTTCTTCGCGGCGGCGGGCACCACGGCACCAAGGGTGATGAGCATCGCCCCAAATACGGCGAAGTCGCGGATCACGAACTGGCTCACGTCGAAAACCCCCTCTGTCCCCGAAGCGTATGCGCCATAATAACGCGCCCTACTTCTGCTGTATCGAATCGACATGTCGAAGATCGCGAAAGTCGTCGGCCTCGAAGTGCTGGACTCCCGAGGCAATCCCACCGTCGAAGCCGAGGTGTGGCTGAAGTCCGGCGCCCGCGGACGGGCCGCTGCGCCATCGGGCGCCTCGACCGGCACGCGCGAAGCGGTCGAGTTGCGCGACCAGGATCCCGAGCGCTACCTCGGCAAGGGCGTAACCCGGGCCGTTTCCAACATCAACAAAGTCCTCGCGAAGTCCGTCACCGGCATGGACGCCCAGGACCAGGAAAAGCTCGACCGGAAGATGATCGAGGTCGACGGCACGCCCAACAAGGGCCGCCTCGGCGCGAACGCGATCCTCGCCGTATCGCTGGCCGCGGCGCACGCCGCCGCCGCCGAAAAGAAGGTGCCGCTGTACCGCCACCTGGGCGGCAGCCGCGCCACCGGCCTGCCGGTGCCGATGATGAACGTGATCAACGGCGGAGCGCACGCTGATAACAACGTCGACATCCAGGAATTCATGATCCTGCCGGTGGGAGCCAAGAACTTCGCCGAAGCGCTGCGCTGGGGCACCGAGATCTTTCACGCCTTGAAGAAGATCCTGCAGGGCCGCAAGCTCGCCACGGCGGTAGGTGACGAGGGCGGCTTCGCACCCGACCTGCCTTCGAACGAGGCGGCATTGCAAGTGCTCGGCGAGGCGGTCGACAAGGCGGGCTACGGCCTGGGTCGCGACGTCTACCTGGGCCTCGACGTGGCGAGCAGCGAGTTTTTCAAGGACGGCAAGTACCACCTTGAAGGCGAGCGCCGCGAATTCACGCCGGACCAGTTCACCGACTTCCTCGCCGGCATCTGCGAGCGTCACCCGGTCATCTCGATCGAGGACGGCTGCGCGGAGAACGACTGGGAGGGATGGGCGCTGCTCACGAAAAAACTCGGCAAGAAAGTGCAACTGGTCGGCGACGACCTGTTCGTGACCAACACCGAGATCCTGTCGCGCGGCATCAAGGAGGGCATCGGCAATGCCATCCTGATCAAGCCCAACCAGATCGGCACGCTCACCGAGACCCTGGCCGCCATCAAGATGGCTTCCAAGGCCGGCTACGCCTCGATCGTCTCGCACCGCTCCGGGGAGACCGAAGACTCGACCATCGCCGACATCGCCGTCGCCACCGCGGCGACGCAGATCAAGACCGGTTCTCTGTGTCGCTCGGATCGCACCGCCAAGTACAACCAGTTGCTGCGCATCGAGTCCCAGCTCGGCCGGCGTGCGCGCTTCCCGGGGGCCGCTGCGTTTCCGGTAAAACTGCGCTAAATTAATGGGATGCCGCGTATTCTTACAGTGGTTTTGACCCTGCTTCTGGCCGGGTTGCAGTACCGCTTGTGGATCGCGGATGGCGGCCTTGCGCACACCCATCGGCTGCGCACCGAGGCCGCCGCACAGCGCGATGACAACGCGCGCCTTGCGCTTCGCAATGCAGCGCTCGATGCCGAGATCCGCGACCTGAAGTCCGGTGTGGCGGCGATCGAGGCACGCGCCCGCATCACGCTCGGCATGGTGCGCGAAGGCGAGACCTTCTTCCTCGTCGTCAATCCTTCCTGAGTTGAGCACGACACCGACGCCCCAGTACTGGGCGGTCATTCCCGCCGCCGGCACCGGCGTGCGCATGCGCGCGGGCCGGCCCAAGCAATACCTCAAGTTGCGTGGCCGCTGCGTGCTGGAATACAGCGCCCACCTGCTGATGGACGCGCCGTGGATCGAGGGCGTCGTCATCGTGCTGCAGGAAGGCGATGACGACTTTCCCAAGCTCGCGCTCGGGCGACACTGGAAGATCCACACCGCGACCGGTGGCTCGAAGCGCGCCGACTCGGTGCTTGCCGGCCTCGCGCGCGTCGCGGAGCTGGCCAAGGGCGCCGCTCCCTACGTGCTGGTGCACGACGCCGCGCGGCCGTGCCTGACGCGCAACGACCTGGAGCGCCTGCGCGACGAAGCCACCTCCGAGCACGGCGGCCTGCTGGCCGTGCCGATGGCCGATACCGTCAAGCGGGGCGAGGGCCCGCATAGCGCGTCCACCGTGAATCGTCGCGATCTGTGGCGTGCGCAGACGCCGCAGTTGTTCCGGCTCGACCTGCTGCAGGCTGCCATGACCGATGCGCTGTCGCGCGGTGTGGAAATGACCGACGAAGCCGCGGCCATGGAAGCGTTCGGCCATCGCCCCAGGCTGGTGCAGGGTAGCGAGAGCAATCTCAAGGTCACCGTGCCCGACGACCTGGCGTTGGCCGAGTTCTGGCTGGCTCGGCAAGAGAACGGTCGTTGAGGATCGGGCATGGCTTCGATGTGCACCGCCTGGAAGCGGGCACCGGCGTCACGCTCGGCGGCGTGCGCATCGAATGCCCGTATCGCGTCATCGCGCACTCGGATGGCGACGTGCTGATCCATGCCTTGTGTGACGCGCTGCTCGGCGCGGCGGCGCTCGGCGACATCGGCCGCTGGTTCCCGGACACCGATCCGCAGTTCAAGGGCGCCGACAGCCGCAAGCTGCTGCGCGAGGTCGTCCGCAAGGTCAATGCGGCGGGCTGGCGCATCGGCAACGTCGACCTGACACTGATTGCGCAGGTGCCGCGGGTGGCCCCGCATGTGGAAAAAATGCGCGAGTGCCTCGCCGCGGACCTTGCGATCGCCGCGGGCGGGGTGAACGTCAAAGCCACCACCAGCGAAGGCCTGGGTTTCACGGGGCGCAAGGAAGGCATCGCGGCCCACGCGGTGGCGCTGCTCGTCGCCTGAGCTGTTTTTCCAATTGCGATGCGGCAAAAACGCTCTTTATACTCTGCGCCCGTAACGCCGCTGCGAGCTGCTCAATGCTGAAGTCCGTCGTCGGGTCCATTTCGTCGCGTCGCCGCGGCGCGATCAAGGGACGCGACACCAGCGAGGAGATCCTCAACGCGGCCGAAGAGCTCCTGCAGCG
>DATLBT010000019.1:0-3866 GCA_035526825.1 Verrucomicrobiia bacterium
CCTTGCGCGCCGGCAAGCCTCGATCCATCGGCGTGGTGCTGAACCGCGTCGACTTCGAACGGAACAAGTACTACTACTCGCGATATTACGGCTACAACTACAAGACGTACTACGGGAGCGCCACGCCTGCCGCGTGAGCGGCGTGCCGAAGCGGCTGGCGCAATTGCGCTGACCCTGCTTCTGTTGTGGCCGCTGGCCGCGTTCGGCGGCCGCTCGGCAACCGTCGCGATTCCTTTCAGCGCCGCGTCCCTCCTGCTCGCCGTCGCTGTCACCTTCTGGCGCGGCCCGAAACCGCGGCCAGGCCCGCTCGAGTACGCACTCGCCGCGATCCTCCTCTTCACCGTCATGCAGGTGCTGCCGCTGCCTGGCGGCTTGGTCGCCACGCTATCCCCTCACGCCTGGAATCTGCGCCGCGCTCTGCTGGTCGACCCGTCGACCGCACGATCCTGGGAGCCTCTGTCCATCGACCAGCGCGCCACCGTGTGGGCTGCACTCGTGACGCTCGGCGCCAGCGCGCTCTTCGTCGCCGCGCGCAGGGTGTTCAGCCGCGGCGGCGTTCGTCAGACCGTGCGAGGCATCAGCGGCATGGGGCTGGCTGTTTCAGCGATTGCGATCGCACAGGCGGCCACTGCAGGGCGGCTGATCTACTGGCGTTTTCGCACAGAGTACGAAGGGCCGCTGCCGTTCGGCCCGTTCGTGAACCGCAATCATTTTGCAACCTGGGCAATCATGGCTGCGCCCGTGTGCTTTGGATACGTAGTCGCGCGCGCGAACAAGCCAGCGCCACCACCGGGCAGCCTGGTGAACCCACGCACCCGCCTCGCACGCCTCGCAGACGGGCGGACGCTTTGGCTGACAGCCGCCGGTGCTTGCATGATCAGCGCGCTGCTTCTGTCGCTCTCGCGATCCGGGATCGTGTCGTTATCTGTCGCGGGAATCGTCGGCCTGCTCACGCTGCGGCCGCGAGCGGCGGTCGGAAGGGGAGTGTGGCTGCTCGCAGGAGTGCTGGTCGCGGTGGGCCTCGGCATTGCCTTCGCGGACCTGCCGGCCGTTGCCGATCGCTTCACGCGGTCAGGGTCGGGGATTGAGAATCGAGTGGCAATCTGGAGGGAAACGATCCCCGTGGTGCGCGACTTCTGGCTGGTCGGCACCGGCGCTGGCACCTACCGGACGGCGATGCTGTTCTACCAGAAATCCGTTCGCATCGTGCAGTTCAACCAGGCACACAATCACTATCTGCAGGTGGCGTCCGAAGGGGGCCTCGTCCTGTTGACGATGGTGGCGGGCGCTCTGGTCGGCTTGACGCGCGCAGTTCGCGCGCGGCTTTCAGCGGACATTCACGGAACCTATTGGCTGCGCGCCGGCGCCGTCACAGGGCTAATCGCGGTTGCGTTGCAGAGCGTCTGGGAAACCGGGCTGGTCATGCCGGCCAACGCCGCGCTCGCGGCTGTGCTCGCCGCGATCGCGGTGCACGAGCGATTACCCGCTGAAAAGAGTATTTTATCGACTGATGCCGCTGAGACTGGGCGTGGACATTGACGGCGTGCTGGCAGATTTTCGCGCCGCTTTCCGCGACGCTGCGCGAGTTTCCCTTGGGCGTGACCTGCCGCTCGAACCCGGGACCGAACAGGGGCCGCTTTCGCACGCCGACATCGACCGGGTCTGGGCCCATATTGGCCGAAGCCCGAACTGGTGGATGGGGGTAAAGGCGTACGAGCCGGCCGAGATTGCCAACCTCTATGCGCTGGCACGCTCCGGAAAATGGGAGATTTGCTTTCTGACGAAACGCCCGCCCAGCGCCGGCGACGCCGTCCAGTTCCAGACCCAGTGGTGGCTCGAACAGCAGGGCTTTTACCTGCCCGCGGTCATAACCGTCCCCGGCTCACGCGGTGAACTGGCGAACGCGCTGCGGCTCGATCTCGTGATCGATGATCAATTCGTCAACTGTGCCGAGGTGATTGGCGCAGGACCAACGAAGGCGCTGTTGATGCTGCGCGACGACAATCCAACCATGCGGAAGCATGCAATTGATCGGGGCGTGGGCGTCGTCTCCAGTCTGGCGGAGACGACGCCAATCCTCCTCCAGTTGCACCAGCTGATTCGCAGCCAGCGCGGCCGCATGATCCGTCTCAGCGAGTGGTTCCGGCCCAAGGCGGTTGAGACGCTGCCGCACAGCCCCCGCGTCATGCGAGCAGTGCCCGATCCTCCGGTCGTACCGGACGCGGCACCACCAGCGGTACCGGATAGCGCCAGCTGACCGGAAGCGTTAATCCTGGTGTAGCGCGGAAGGGAGATCGCTGCGGGCGGCGCGAGCCGCCGGCACCAGCGAAGCGCCCAGGGCTGCAACCGCGAACACGACGCCGGCCACGGCCAGTGATGCCGGGTCGGCCGTCGTCACACCGAACAGATAGTTTTCGAGCGCACGCCCTAACAGGACCGCGACCAGTGCGCCAATAAAAACGCCCACCACGATCATCCGGCAGCCTTCGCTCAATATGAGCCGCAGTATGTCCAGGTGCTGGGCGCCGATGGCCTTGCGCACGGCAATCTCTTTCATACGCGATCCGACAGACAGTGAGAGCACGCCGTAGATACCGACCAGGGCGAGTGTCGTTGCAAGCACCGAGAAGCCAACCAGAAGGCGCATGGCAAACGTACGGGTTGCGACCGACTCTCGTCGTATCTGCGCCATGGTGGTCACGTGCTCGACGGCGGCGGTGGGATCAACCGCGTGTACTTCGCGGCGAACGGCCCCGGCCAGCGCACGTGGATCGCCGCCGGCGCGCAGCACCAGGTGCTTGGAAAAGGCGCCGCTCTGCCAGAACGGCAGGTAGATCTCCGGGCCTGGCTGTTCGCTGAGCGACTCAGTTCTGGTGTCCTCCACAATGCCGACAATCTCGAGACGGCGCTTCGGATCACCCGCAAACTGCATCTGACGTCCCAACGGACTCTCATTCAAAAAGTACCGCTTGGCCAGGGCCTGGTTGACAACGACGACAGGTGGCGAATCGGCGTTGTCGGTAGGAAGAAAGAGCCTGCCATCGACAACCCGGATTTCCATGAGAGGGAAATAGTCGGGCGTCACCGATCGCATGGGGAGGCTCAATTGGTCGCCGGGACTGGCGCCTGATGCGGCAACCAGTTCGAGTGTGCCCATCCATTTGTTGCCCGTGAGCGGTAACCCCCAGACAAAAGCGGTCCGCACTACCCCTGGGAGTGCCGCTACGCGCGCGAGCACCTGTGTGTGAAAGGCCTTGAATGAGTTGGGTGTGACCGACGTGACCGTGACCGCCAGAACGTTCTCGGTCGCGTAGCCGGGCCGCACCCCAGCCAGGTTACTGGCGGTGCGGATTAACAACACCGCCCCGGCGAGCAGGGCGACCGTGCAGACGATTTGAACCGTCGCGATTGCCGCGAGCAGACGCCGTTCGGTGCGGCCAGCGGTACTGCGAGTGCCTCGCAGACGATGGGAATGTTGCAGGGAGGAGGCCCGCAGCGCCGGCAGCAGGCCAGCGACAAGCGCCGCAAGGAGTGCGGAGGCGCAGCCGAATGCGAACACGGGCCAGCCTACATGTACCGCGTCGGCACGGGGCACTGCCTGTCCGCCCAGGGCCTTGAACAACACCACGACCGCCGCGGCCACGCCCATGCCCGCGACCGCACTCACCATCGACAACACGCCACTTTCGGTGAGTAGTTGCCGAAAGAGCCGCAGCCGCGACGCGCCGAGTGCGGCGCGCATGGCGTACTCACGGTGGCGCTGGAGCCCGCGGGCGACGAACAGGCCAGCGACGTTGACGCACGCCACGAAGAAGACCAGTGCAACGGATCCAAACAGCGGCATCAGCAGTGCGCGTGCGTCCTTG
>DATLBT010000020.1:0-12723 GCA_035526825.1 Verrucomicrobiia bacterium
CGGGCTGTCGGAGTACGCCACGCGGGTGCTGCTGGAGGCGGGCCTGGGCGCCGGCATCGTCAAGCTCAAGGACGGCTGCTACAGCAACACCAAGACCGCCTGGTTCCTGCTGCATGACGCGGTGACCCGGGCCAACCTCGATTTCACGCAGGACGTGAACTACCTCGGCCTCGACCGGCTGGAGAGGGCGCTCGAAACGGGCAAGCCGGAAGGCCTGAAGGTGTTCGGCGATTGGCCGACGCTCTACCGCGCGCTGGCGCACTTCCCGCCCAAGGTGCGCGAATCATGGCTCGCGTTCGACCACTACTACTCCGACGCCGCCTTCCCCGACGCGCTGAAGATCGTTTTTGCGGATTCGCCAAAGCAGCTGCTCGACATCGGCGGCAACACCGGCAAGTGGGCGCTGCAGTGCCTGCGCAATGACCCGGATGTGCGCGTGACGCTGCTCGACCTGCCAGGCCAGCTCAAGATGGCGCAGCGCACGCTGACCGAGGCGGGCATGATCGGTCGGGCCGCCTTCCACGAAGGCGACCTGCTCGACCCTTCGAGCCCGATCCCGGGCGGTTTCTCCGCGATCTGGATGAGCCAGTTCCTCGACTGCTTCAGCGAGGCGCAAATCGTGTCGATCCTGAAGCGCTGCCGCGCCGCGCTGGGAATCGCCGGAAAAATTTACATCCTCGAACCATTCTGGGATCGCCAGAAATATGATGCGGGTGCTTTTTCTTTGCAGATGACCTCTTTGTATTTCACGGCAATGGCGAACGGCAACAGCCGCATGTACGAAACCGGACGCTTCCTCGAGCTCGTGACCGAGGCAGGCCTTGCAGTGGCGGCACAGCACGATCACCTCGGCACCGGACACACGCTGCTGGTATGCAAGGCGGCGTAATGATCCATCTCCATAGACCAAAGCGGGAGCGCAAAACGCTTGTCGGCGCCCGGCGTGAGGTCGATAATTTGCGGCTCTCCAGAGGCGACTGATTCCCATGACCGACATCCTCATCATTGGCGCCGGCCCCGCCGGCTCGACCGCCGCGGCCATGCTGGTGCGGCGCGGCTTCAAGGTGCTCGTGCTCGAAAAGCAGAAATTTCCGCGCTTCTCGGTCGGGGAATCGCTGCTCGCGCAGACGCTCGGCCTGATCGACGAGGCCGGCATGCTCGAGCCGGTACTCAACGCCGGCTTCCAGTTCAAGAACGGCGCGGTGTTCGTGCGCGGCCAGAACTACGGCGAGTACAACTTCGTCAACAAGAGCTCGCCGGGCTACGGCTGGACCTTCGAGGTGCCGCGCGCCGACTTCGACAAGGTGCTGATCGACGAAGCCGAACGCCTCGGCGCGGAAGTGCGCTACGAAGTCGAGATCACCGCTTGCGAAATCAACGGTGGCAAGCCGAAGGTCACGGCGAAGGACAAGTCCGGCAAGGTCGAGGTGCACCACCCCAAGTTCGTGCTCGACGCCTCCGGCTTCGGCCGTACGCTGCCGCGCCTGCTCGAGCTCGAGGAGCCCAGCACCTTCCCGCTGCGCTCGGCGCTTTTCACGCAGGTTTACGACCACATCCCCTCGGGTGAATTCGACCGCCAGAAGATCCGCGTCGTGATCCACCCCACCCGCCAGGACGTCTGGTACTGGCTGATCCCGTTTTCCAACGGCAAGGTTTCGATCGGCTGCGTCGCCGAGGCCGATTTCCTCGCGCCCAAGGCCGGCCAGACGCCGGAAGACCGGCTGTGGGAGCTGATCGGCGAGGACAAGGACCTCGCCCACCTGATGCGCAACCGCAAGCCGGCCATGCAGGTGAACTACCTCAAGGGCTACGCCGCCAACGTCAGGACCATGACCGGCCCGGGCTTCGCGCTGCTCGGCAACGCCGCCGAGTTCCTCGATCCGGTGTTCAGCAGCGGCGTCACCATCGCCATGAAGTCCGCGAACATGGCGGTCAAGCTGCTGGAGCGCCAGCTCAAGAACGGCGAGAACATCGACTGGAAAACCGAGTTCGAGGAACCGCTGCGCTACGGCGTGGAAACGTTCCGGGCGTTCGTCACGACCTGGTACG
Organism: Verrucomicrobiia bacterium; assembly: GCA_035526825.1. Lineage (GTDB taxonomy): Bacteria > Pseudomonadota > Gammaproteobacteria > Nevskiales > Nevskiaceae > JACPFV01. The sequence goes on from DATLBT010000020.1 coordinate 2,050, forward strand.
ACGGCCGCCTGCAGGACATCTTCTTCCACCAGCCGCAGGAGCCGCGCGTGCATCGCATGGTGTGCTCGGTGCTCGCCGGCTACGCGTGGGACAAGGACAACTACTACACCGGCCCGCAGGCCTTGCGCCGCCTGTCCGCACTCGCCCATAGCTGCCGGAGCAGCAACCCGGCGGCCGCAGTGGCGTAGTTGCGCCCGATCCGGGCGCAATCGATGGCCAGGTTCGCCGCGCTGGCGGCCCTGGCCATATTGCTCGGCGCGTGCGCGACCCCGTCGCCCCGGCTGCCGCCCGAGCCGTTCGCGGCGCTGCCACCGCACACCTACGGCGGGTCGGTGTCGGCCGAGCAGCGCCTCACCCTGAGCCGCAACGGCGCCTCCACCACCTTGCAGTGCTTTGTCGACATTGCTCCCGAGCGCATCCAGCTGGTGGGCGCCGGCGCACTCGGCCAGCGTGTGCTGAGCCTCACCTGGGACGGCGACGGCCTGCGTACCGAGGGCGACGCGCGTGCCAGCGAGCAGGCGTTGCGCGACCTGCAACTGGTGACATGGCCGCTGGCGGCGCTGCAGCGCGCGGCCGCCGGCACGACCTGGCGCATCGAAGAGCTGCGTCCCGGCATCCGCCAGGTATGGCGCGGCGACGCGGCCTACGCGGAAATCCATTACGCCTCGGATTCGCCTTGGAGCGGTCGCTCCTGGCTGGCCAACCTCGAGTACCGTTACACGCTCGACATCGAATCCAGGCTGTCTCGCTGACCATGCTGCGTCCCGGCAAGACCTACACGCTGCCCCAGGTGCTGCCGCACGGCGCCGGTATGCTGCTGCTCGACCGGCTGGTCGGTTACGAGCCGGAAGCGCTGACCTGCGAGCTGACCGTGCGTCGCGACTCACGCTTCTGCGACGGCCGCGGCGTGCCGGCCTGGGTCGGCCTCGAATACATGGCCCAGACACTCGGCGCGTTCACCGGTGTCTCGCGCCTGCAGCAGGGCAAGCCGATCCAGCTCGAGCTCTTGCTCGGCACGCGTTCCTATGACGCGTACGTGGACGCTTTCCCGGTCGGCAGCACGCTGAGCGTGCGCGCGCGGCTGCTGTTCTGGGATCCGGACGGCGTGTGCGCCTTCGCCTGCGAGGTGCGCGAGGGCAGCCGCCTGCTGGCGACGGCCGAGGTCAAGGGCTTCGAGCCGGACGACATCGAGCCGTTCCTGCGCAACCTGACGCGAGAGACCGCATGACCGCAGACCATCCTCGCAGCGTCCTCGTCACCGGCGCCAGCGGCGGCATCGGTCGCGCGACCGCGCTGGCACTGGCCGCGGCCGGTTTCGATCTCGCGCTGCACTATCGCAGCGGCAAGGCCGCGGCGGAGTCGCTGCAGGCGGAGATCGAATCGGGCGGACGCCGCGCTCGATTGCTCGCGTTCGACATCGCCGATCGCGCCGGCACCGAGGCTGCGCTCGAGGCCGACATCAAGGCGCACGGCGCGTATTACGGCGTCGTCGCCAACGCCGGCGTGACGCGAGACGGCCCATTTCCGGCGATGTCGCCCGGTGACTGGGACTCCGTTTTGCACACCAACCTCGACGGCTTCTACAACGTGCTGCGGCCGCTGGTCATGCCCATGGTGCGCAAGCGCCGGGGCGGGCGCATCGTCGCGGTGTCCTCGGTCTCCGGCGTCGCCGGCAATCGCGGCCAGGTGAATTACAGCGCATCCAAGGCGGGTATCATTGGCGCCGTCCAGGCGCTCGCGCTGGAATTGGCCAGCCGGCAGATCACGGTCAACGCCGTGGCGCCGGGCCTGATCCAGACCGACATGATCAAGGACGTGCCGCTGGAAGAAGCCGTGAAGGCCATTCCCGCCGGGCGCGTCGGCACTCCGGAAGAGGTCGGCGCGCTGATCGCCTTCCTCATGTCGGACGCGGCGGGCTACATCACGCGGCAGGTCATCAGCATCAACGGCGGAATGATTTAAGTGAACCCCAAGCGCGTCGTCGTCACCGGCATGGCTGGCATCACCGCCCTCGGCTCCGACTGGGCCACGGTGGAGAAAAACCTGCGCGACAACGTCTCCGGCATCGCGCGCATGCCGGAGTGGGACCGCTTCGTCGAGATGACCACGCGCCTCGGCGGGCCCGTGCGCGACTTCAAGACGCCTTCGCATTACTCGCGCAAGATGACCCGCACCATGGGCCGCGTCGCGCTGATGGCGACGCGCGCGACCGAGGTGGCGCTGCAGGATTCCGGGTTGCTCGACGATCCCGAGATCAGGTCCGGCTCGATGGGCATCAGTTACGGTTCGTGCACCGGCTCCGAAGACGCCATGCAGGAATTCACCGGGCTGCTCGCCAACGGCTCGATGGGCGCGTTCAACGCGACGACGTATTTGCGGATGATGTCGCACACGGCCGCGGTGAACATCGGCCTGTTCTTTGCGCTCAAGGGCCGCATCATTCCGACGACGAGTGCCTGCACTTCCGGCAGCCAGGGCGTCGGCTTTGCCTACGAAGCGATCAAGTACGGCAAGCAGGTCATGATGGTCGCGGGCGGCGCCGAGGAACTGAGCGCGTCGGAGGCGGCCGTGTTCGAGACCTTGTTCGCGACGAGCCAGCGCCACGATGCGCCCAAAACCACGCCGCAGCCGTTCGACAAGGATCGCGACGGCCTGGTCATCGGCGAAGGCGCCGGCACGCTGGTGCTCGAGGAGTACGAGCACGCCAAGGCGCGCGGCGCCAAGATCTACGCGGAGATCGTCGGCTTCGGCAACAACTCCGACGGCGACCACCCGACGCACCCGAATCCCGAGACCATGGGCCGCGCGATGGAGCTCGCCCTCGAGGACGCCGGCTTGCCGCCGTCCGCGATCGGCTACGTCAGCTGCCATGGCACCGCCACCGAGCAAGGCGACATCGCCGAGAGCACCGTCACGCGCCGCCTGTTCGGCCGCGCGGTGCCGGCGAGCTCGATGAAGGGCCACCTCGGCCACACGCTCGGTGCATGTGGAGCGATCGAGAGCTGGTGGGCGATCGAGATGATGAACCGCGACTGGTATGCGCCGACGCTGAACCTGAGGAATGTCGATCCGCGCTGCGGCGAGCTGGACTACGTGACAAACGGCGGCCGCGTGTTGAAGAATGAGTACGTGATGAACAACAATTTCGCGTTCGGGGGCATCAACACCTCGTTGGTCTTCAAGCGCACCCTGTAGACACACATCAAGGAGTGACCACCATGATCGTCCGCAAGCTGTCCCTGGCCGCGTTGTGCCTGGCGCTGGTCCTGCCCGCCGCCGTGCAGGCGCGGGGCAAGAGCGAGGACATCTACAACGCCACCGTCGAACTCGCCACCAAGGCCAGTGCGGCCCAGGTGAAGAAGGGCGTAAAGATGGCCGTGCTCTCACGCAAGTGGACCATCAGCAACGAGAAGGGCAGCGAGTTCGACGCGAGCTACACGAAGCCCGGCCGCGGCGGCGACCTTACCGCGAAGATCCACGTCGCCTACTCGACCAAGCAGGTGAAGATCACCTACGCCGGTAGCGAGGGCATGGACGCCGACGGCACGACGATCAATCGCACCTACAACGCGTGGGTGAAGAACCTCGAGAAGGACATCCCCATCTTCGTCGAGCGCGAGGTCGTTTCTTCCGAATGACGCCGTTCGCCCGCGGCATCGGCGCGCCGGCGCTCATCGCCGCCGCACTATCCACGCTTTCCGCGCCTGCCGAGGCGCGCGACGACCGCCTGCTGTTCGATATCCAAAACGTGCTCAACAGTGCGCTGGGCAAGGATCGCTTCGACGAAACGGTCGAATTCTACTGGGGCGACCGCATCTATCCGCAGCCGCAGGAGAGCTTCGGCGTGCACACCACCGAGCGGCGGACCTTCGCGCCGATCCGCACCGATCCGGAAGCCTGCGACCGCGCGTTCATCGAAGCGCTTGCGGCGCTTCGCGACGCGGCCAAGGCGGCCGGCGCCAATGCCGTGGTCGAGATCAAGAGCATCTACAAGAACCGCGAGTTCCGCAGCGAGACGCAGTACGAGTGCCGCGCGGGGTACGTGGTCACGGGCGTATCGCTCGAAGGCCGGTTGGTGAAGCTGCCGGGGCCGGGGCCGTCGTCGAGCTTCTGACTTTTCGCGCCTTCGTTCGCGTCACTGCCGGAGCGCTGCTGGCCCTGGCATGGGTGGGCGCCGACGCAGGCGGCTACCCTCGCAGCCACGTCGAGATGATCGATCCCTCCGCGATGGAGATCACTCCCGTGGATGACGCTCCCAACGTGGAAAGGGCGGTGAAGCTGGCGCTCCTCAAGCGCGGCTGGCTTGTCGACGAAGAGACGCCCGGTCGCATCCAGGCGACCCTGACGGAAAAAGAATTTCGGGCACGGATCGCCGTAACGTTCGATGCTCGCAACGTCGAGATTCGTTATGTATCCAGCGAAGGCCTGCAATACGAGGATCGCAAAGGACGGCGCTATGTCCACGCGAACTACAACCGCTGGATCCAGAACCTCGGCAGGGAAATTTCCTACCAATTCACGATGCTGTCGGCTGGGTAGCCGGGCGGCAGCGGGGCGACGAGGTAGCCCAACTGCTCGGCAATTTCCTGCTCCACGCGCTTTTGCTGCCCGATTGCAAGCCGGTGAATCCGCCCTTTCTCCTGGTTCAGGTTTCGGCTGCCAAGGATCTCCGTTTTCACGGATTCCTCGGTGAAACGAATGCCGAGTTGCAAGTAGTAAACATCCCATTGCATGCCAGCGACGATGCGGCCTGGCTCGCTCGATTCCAGGCGCCAGTCACCGCGCTTCCATTGGTGCTGCCAGCGGGCGCGTTGCAGCGCGGTTCGCACGGCACCCTCGACCTTCTCCAGCGTCAGCCCCACGGGCACGGGGATGGCTTCACGCTCGCTGATACTGCGCGTGGAACAGCCCATCAGCAGCACCACAACCGCGGCCGTCGCAAACGCAAGAATTCGGTTCATGAGCTGGACTGTCGGCGTCAACTTTTCACGCGGGTGACGGCTTTCTGCCAACCCGCGTACAGGCTATCGGCTTTTGCCTGAGCAAGCTTCGGCTTGAACCGCCGGTCCATTTGCCAAAGTTTTTCGATCTCGCCCAGCGAGCCGTAGACGCCGGCCGAAAGCCCCGCAAGAAAAGCCGCGCCGAGCGCCGTCGTCTCCACCGTCTGCGGCCGCACCACCGGCACCTGCAGGATGTCGGCGAGGAACTGCGTGACCCAGTTGTTCACGACCATGCCGCCGTCGACGCGCAGCTCGGTCGGCGCGACCGCGTCCTGCGCCATCGCCGCGACCAGGTCGCGGGTCTGGTAGCAGACGGACTCCAGTGCCGCGCGCACGATGTGCGCCAAGCCGGCATCGCGCGTGAGGCCGAAGATCGCGCCGCGCGCCTCGGGGTCCCAGTACGGTGCGCCGAGGCCGGTGAATGCCGGCACCAGGTACACGCCCCGCGTGTCTTTCAGCTTGCGCGCGATGGCCTCGGTATCACCGGCGCGCTTGATCAGGTGGACGGCATCACGCAGCCACTGCACGGCGGCGCCGGCGATGAAGATGCTGCCTTCCATCGCATAAGTGGTCTGGCCGTTGAGGCGATAGGCCACGGTCGACAGCAGCCGGTTGCGGGAGAGCTTCAACTCGCTGCCGGTGTTGAGCACGAGGAAGCAGCCGGTGCCGTAGGTGCTCTTGCTCATGCCGGGCTCGAAGCAGGCCTGGCCAACGGTCGCCGCCTGCTGGTCGCCGGCGATGCCGCGAATCGCGATCTCGCCCCCGAACATTGCCTTGTCGGTGCGGCCGAAATCAGCGGCGCTGTCGCGCACTTCCGGCAGCATGGATGCCGGCACCCCGAGGAATTCCAGCAGTTCCTTGTCCCACTGCTGCGTGCGGATGTTGAACAGGAGCGTGCGCGAGGCATTGGTCGCGTCGGTCGCGTGAACCCTGCCGCCGGTGAGTTTCCACAACAGCCAGCTGTCGATGGTGCCGAACGCCAGCTCGCCGCGGCTGGCGCGTTCGCGCGCGCCCTTCACGTTGTCGAGGATCCAGCGAACCTTGGTGCCGGAGAAGTACGGGTCGAGCAACAGCCCGGTGCGGTCGGCGAGCATGCGTTCGCGCGATTCGCTGTGCTGCGCCTTGCAGAAGTCGGCGGTGCGTCGGTCCTGCCAGACAATCGCCGGGTACACCGGCTTGCCGGTCTTGCGGTCCCACACGACGGTGGTCTCGCGCTGGTTGGTGATGCCGAGCGCCGCGAGGTCGCGCGCGCCGCTGCGCGATTTCTTCAAGGCGCCCTTCACGACGGCGACGGTGTCCCGCCAGATGCGCTCCGGGTTGTGCTCCACCCAGCCCGGCTCGGGGAAGGACTGCGGCAGCTCCTTCTGCGCAACGCCGAGCTTGCGGCCCTTCTTGTCGAACACGATCGCGCGCGTGCTCGTGGTGCCCTGGTCTATGGCCAACAGCGCCGTCATCGCCGGTCTCTCCCGCGTGTGGTAGCGTCGCTTGGGAAGGGGAAAGGAACCATACACCGTGCAATCGACGGAGTTCCAGCACCGATATGCCGGCGGCGCGTCGCTCGCGCGGCGCTGGCTGCCCGCTGACAAGACCGCCCTTCGCGGCACCGTGCAGCTCGTGCACGGCATGGCCGAGCACTCCGGCCGCTACGCGCGCCTCGCCGGCGCCTTGAACAAGGCGGGCTATGCGGTCTACGCCCACGACTTGCCGGGCCACGGCCCGCAGAGCGATCCGGATGACGTCGGCCACTTCGGTGACCGGCGCGGCTGGCGCATCGCAGTGTCGTCGATCCGCGAACTGCAGCGCACCATTCAGCGCGAGCAACCGGGCAAGCCGCTGTTCGTGGTCGGACATAGCATGGGCTCCTACCTGGTACAGCATTTCGTCGTCGATGCCGGCGGACAGGTCTCCGGTGCGGTGTTCTCGGCGACCTCCGGCGACCTCGGCTTGACCCGCCGCGTCGGCCTGGCGCTGGTGCGCGTCGAGGCGGCGGCGTATGGCAAGCGCCATCCGAGCGCGGTGGGCGAGGCGATCTCGTTCAAGACATTCAACCGCCGCTTCCGGCCGGCGCGTACGCCTTTCGACTGGCTGTCGCGCGACAAGGCCGAGGTCGACCGTTATGTCGCCGATCCTCACTGCGGCTATCGCGTCACGACCGGCCTGTGGATCGACCTGCTGGAGGCGGCCGGCTGGCTCGCCGCGCCGCACCGGCTGCGCCGCGTGCCCAAGTCGCTGCCCGTGCTGATCATCGCCGGCGAAGCCGATCCGGCCGGTGGCGGCGAGCGTGGCGCGCGCTCGCTCGCGCGCAACTACCAGGAGGTCGGGCTGCGCGATGTGACCGTGAAGGTCTATCCCGAAGCGCGGCACGAATTGTTCAACGACACCTGCCGCGAGCAGGTGACGCGCGAGCTCATCGGCTGGCTCGACGCGCGCGCCGCGGCATCCGCCTGAGGGCTAACTGATGCTGCGCGCGCTCGCGCCGGCGCTGCTGTTGGTCTTATCGCTGACCGCGGTGGCGGCACCGAAGGCCGAGCGGTGGGAGCGTTGGGCGGCGCAGGCGCCGGGCAAGGTCGGCATCGACCACTCGGTGTGGGACGGCTTCCTGCAGCGCCACATCCAGCCGGGCGCCGACGGCATCCATCGCATCGCCTACGGCAAGGTCGCCGCATCCGATCGGGCAGCGCTCGCGGGTTACCTCGAGCGCCTGCAGCAGGTGCCGATCACGAAGTTCCCGCGCCCCGAGCAGCGGGCGTACTGGATCAACCTGTACAACGCGGCGACGGTGAAGGTCGTGCTGGACCACTACCCGGTCGAGACCATCCTCAAGATCGCCATCTCGCCGGGCCTGTTCGCGCGCGGGCCGTGGAAGAAAAAGCTGCTGACGGTCGAGGGCGAACCGGTGTCCCTCGACGACATCGAGCACCGCATCCTGCGCCCGATCTGGAACGACCCGCGCACGCACTACGCGGTCAACTGCGCCTCGCTCGGCTGCCCGAACCTGCCCGCCCGCGCGTTCACCGGCGGCAACACCGAGGCACTGCTCGAGGAAGGCGCGCGCGCCTACGTCAACCATCCGCGTGGGGCGCGGGTTGCAGAGGGTCGGCTCGTGGTGTCGAGCATCTACGCCTGGTTCGGCGCGGATTTCGGCGGCGACGGTGGCGTGATTGCTCACCTTCGCAAATACGCCGGGCCGGACCTGGCGAAGCAACTCGTCCGGATCGATGCAATCGATGATGACGACTACGACTGGGCGCTGAACGACGCCGAGTAGTCAGCGCAATGGCTGCGCCAGCAACGACGCCAGTTTCTGCTCGCCGTCCTCGCGGTAGCGCTGCTGGCCGATGAGCATCCGCTCGTGCCCCTCGCGCGGCTGCGCCGCGTAACTGCCGAACCACCAGTCCCACCAAGGCACGGAAAAACCGTAATTGCAGTCGTGCTCGTCGCGGTGCACCGAGTGGTGCACGCGGTGCATGTCGGGCGTGACCACCAGCTTGCGCAGCCTCGCGTCCACGCGCGGAGACAGCGCCAGGTTGGCGTGGCTGAACAGCGAGCCCGCGTTGAGCGCGATCTCGAACACGATCACCGCCACCGGCGGTGCGCCGAGCGCGATGACGGCAGCGACTTTGAGCGCCAGTGACAGCAGGATCTCGAGTGGATGGAAGCGCAGGCCGGTGGTCGCGTCGAATTCGACATCGCTGTGGTGCATGCGATGCAGCGGCCACAGCCACGAGAGCTGGTGCAGCAGCCGGTGCTGCCAATAAATGAGGCAGTCGAGCAAGGCGAATGCGATCACGCCTTCGATCCAGCCGGGCAGCGCGACGTGGTTCAAGACGCCGAAGCCGGATTGCCGCGCCCACACGGCCGTGCCGGCGACGCCCAGTGGCACGGCGAACCGCGCCAGCGCGGCACCGATCGCGACCAGTGGCAGGTTCGCGCCCCAGCGCAGTCGCCGGCGCATCGGTCCGGCGCGCCGCGGCCATAGCGCCTCGCCACAGAGCAGCAGCGTGAGCAGCGACGCGAATGTCGCCAGCCGCAGCCACGGCTCTTGCGCCACGATCCAGTCCGCCATGGCCCTATAATTCGCGCTCCTCGAGCCCCGATCAACTCAGGATCAAACTACCGATGCCCGGAGCGTTCCCGAATACGCGCCTGCGCCGCACGCGCCAGGCCGACTGGATCCGCCGGATGGTGCGCGAGACGCGCCTCGATCCGGCGCAGCTGATCCAGCCGCTGTTCGTGGCGGAAGGCGCCCTGCTCGGCCCGGTGAAGTCGATGCCCGGCGTTTCGCGCCTGTCGCTCGGCGAGCTCAGGCGCGAGGCGCGCGCGCTGCAGGCGCTCGGCATTCCGGCCATCGCGATCTTCCCGGTGATCCCGAAGTCGCTGAAGACCGATGGCGGCGAAGAAGCGCTCAACGCCGACGGCCTGGTTCCGCGCGCGATCGCGGCGGTGAAGGACGCCTGCCCGGACATCGGCGTGATCGTCGACATCGCGCTCGACCCGTATACGCGCCACGGCCATGACGGCGTGCTCGACGCGCGCGGCAACGTCGACAACGACGCCACCGTCGAGATCCTCACGCGCCAGGCCGTGCTGTACGCGCGCGCCGGCGCCGACGTGCTCGCGCCGAGCGACATGATGGATGGCCGCATCGGCGCCATCCGCAACGTGCTCGAGCGCGCGGGGCTGCGGAATGTGCTGCTGCTGTCGTACGCCGCCAAGTACGCGAGCGGCTTTTATGGCCCGTTCCGCGACGCGGTCGGCAGCAAGAGCGCGCTGAAAGGCGACAAGCGCAACTACCAGATGGACCCGGCCAACACCGACGAGGCGCTGCGCGAGGTCGAGCTCGACCTCGCCGAAGGCGCGGACCTCGTCATGGTCAAGCCTGGCCTGCCCTATCTCGACATCATCCGCCGCGTGAAGGATCGCTTCGGTGTACCGACGGTGGCGTACCAGGTCTCCGGCGAGTACTCGATGATCAAGGCCGCCGCAGCGAAGGGCTGGCTCGACGAGAAGACCGCGGCGCTCGAAAGCCTGTTGTGCCTGCGCCGTGCGGGCGCGGACGCGATCCTCACCTACTTCGCCAAGGACGCGGCCCAATGGATCGTGTCATCCCGAGCGTAGCGAGGGATCGCGTTCCGAAGGTTGCTGCCAATGGGTACGCGATCCCTCGCTTCGCTCGGGATGACAGTGGCAGCAGGGCTCCAGCGTGAACCGCTACGCCGTGCTGGGCCAGCCCATCCAGCAGAGTCTCTCGCCCGTGATCCACGGCGCGTTCGCGCAGCAACTGGGCATCGCGATCACCTACGAGCGCATCGAGGTCGCGCCCGAGGCCCTGGCCGAGCGGCTGGTAGAGCTGCACGCGCACGGCTACCTCGGCCTCAACGTCACCGCGCCGCACAAGCTCGGCGCGCTCGCCGCCGCGGTTACACGCACGCCGCGCGCGGAGCTGGCCGGCGCTGCCAACACGCTGACGCGCAACGAGACCGGCTGGCAGGCCGACAACACCGACGGCGAAGGCCTGGTGCGCGACTTGCGCGACAACCTCGGCTGGACGCTCGCCGGCAAGCGCGTACTGCTGCTGGGCTCCGGCGGCGCGGCCCGCGGCGTGATCCAGCCGCTGCTCGAGGCCGGGCCCGCCGAGCTGATTGTTTCCGGCCGGACGCCGTGGAATGTCGAG
>DATLBT010000021.1:0-13577 GCA_035526825.1 Verrucomicrobiia bacterium
TCGAGGTTGGCCCGGGTCACCGCGTCATGCAGCAGGAACCAGGCGGTCTTGGTGTTGCTGTAGCAGCCGTCCTTGAGCTTGACGATGCCGGCGCCCAGGCCCGCCTCCAGCAGCACCCGCGTGGCGTACTCCGACAGCCCGCACTTGGCGGTGACCTCGGCGAGTGTCAGTCCCTTGGGCGCAGCCTTCTCGAGGAACGACAGCAGGCCGCGATCGCGCAGGATGCGAGCAGCCTGGAACACGAAAGGGGCGAAGGCGATCCATTGCGCCGCGGCCTGGGCCTCGAGCGCCGTGCGAGGACCTTTGTCGAAAGCGGTCATGCGGTCAACGGGGATGGCCCGGCGGTCGGGCGAGGGCGGCATTATCCCCGCCGCTTGCGAGCAGGGCCAGCAGGAAAGTGAAGGTCACGCCAAGCACCACGGTCAGGCCGAGGCTGCGGATGAAGGGCGTGGTCGATAGCGCCAGCAACCCGAATGACAGCAAGGTCATCAATCCCGCGAGCACGATGGCCATGATCACCGTCGAGCGGGCGCCGCGGCCCTCGCGCATGAACACGGCGTAATCCACGCCCATGCCGAGCACGAGCAGCAGCGCCAGCACGTTGAACAGGTTGGCCTCGACGCCGGCGGCGCCGAGCGTCGCGAGCGTGAGCATCGCACCACCGAGCGGCGCCACGATGAGCCGCGCGCCGCCCGCCGCGCCGTAGCGCAACATCAATGCGCCGGTCACCACCGCGAACGCTGCGGCCAATCCGGCGCCGGCGAGCTTGCGGAAGCGCTGCATGACCTGCGAGATCCGCGCCACGCGGTCAACGAAGGTCACGCCGTCCTGCTGCGCCAGCGCCTGCAGCGCCGCGAGGTCGTTCACTCCTGCCAGGCTGACCACGCTGGCGACACCGCGCCCGTGCGCAAGGCCTTCCGCCGCGAGCCACTGGTTGCGCAGCGGCGCCGAGACGGAACTGGCGAGCCACTCGTCTGGGGTCAGTCCCGGCGCCTCGCGCGGGAACGCCTGCAGGCGCGCGCGAATGTCGGGTTCGGCATAGCCGGCGTCCGCGAGCGTCCGCGCCAGCACGCCGTCCGCGGAATAAACCTGCGCCGCGAGCCAGGCGTGGTTTTCGCGTTGGCGCGCGAGCGAGGGCAGCGCGCGGCTCACCGCCTGATAACCGCCGAGCGCCCCGCGCGCGACCAGCGCGTCCAGCCCCTCGCGCAGGCGCTCCTCGGCCTGCAGCAGGGCTTCGGCATCCGGACCCTCGATGAGGAAAAAACGCGTGTCCTGGCCGCCGCCCAGCAATTCGCGCACCCGAGCGTCCTCGGCCTTGAGCCACTCGGGGGTCGATTGCAGCGCGCGCACGTCATCGACGAACACGAGGCGCGACAGGCCGAACGCCGTGAACGCGAGCGCCGCGACCAGCGCCGCGAGCGCGGACCCGCTCGACACTTTCGGCGTGCCGATGCGCGCCAGCTGCGCCGACAACGCCAGCGCGGCGGGTCGGTGCGCCGCCGCACGCCGGTTGGCGAGGAACGGATAAGCCAGCAACACGGTGGCGCACGCCGCGCCGATGCCGACGATCGAGAACACCGCCATCTGGCGCAGCCCGGGAAACGGCAGCAGCACCAGCGCGAGGTAGCCGAGCGCGGTGGCGAGCATGCCGACCAGGATGGCGGGTCCGACATGGTGCAGCGTCGCGCGCGGATCCCACTCGCCGCGCTGGCGAAACTGGTCGGCGAAGTAGTGGATCGAGTAGTCGACGGCGACGCCGGTCAGCGTCGAGCCGAACACGAGCGTGATCAGGTGCACGCGGTCGAACAGGAAATGGCATGCGGTCAGCGCAGCCAGCGCACCTACCGCGAGGCTGGTCAGTGTGAGCAGCAGCGGCCGCGGACCACGGAATGTCAGCAGCACCAGCAGCACGATCGCTGCGGTCGAAATGGAGCCGAAGGTCGCGATCTCCGCGGTGCCGCTGGCAGCCGCGGCGGCCGCGTAGCGCACCACGCCGCTGCACAGCACCTCGGCGCCCGCGTGCGCTTGTTCCGTCCCGGCGATCGATTCCGCGATCACCTGTTCGAGCCGCGCGTTGCCGGCGAGGGTGAATGCGGTGGCCGCGGTCTCGGCCGCGACCAGCACGTACGGGCCCTGCGGCGATGGCGCCACCAGCAGGCTGTCCTGCAGATGGACCTTGCCGGCCGCCGGCAGCAGCTGCGCGAGGAAGTCGCCGTAGAGGTTCAACGGATCCTCGGCGAAGGGCCGCGCGCGCAACCAGCCCGACGGCGTGTACAGCGCCCGCAGGGCATCGTCGCCGAGCCGCGCCGCCGCGCCCTCGCGCAGCCACGCGCGGTGGGTGCCGGACAGGAGCGCCGCACGCCGGGTGCCGTAGAGCGCGTCCAGGGCTCCGTCATCGAGCGCGATGCGCAGCGTGACGGCACTGAAGGCGCCGCTGTCGCGCAACCGCGCGGCCAGGTCCTCGGCGGCGGCACGCGCGCGCGCGGCGTCGGGCGCGCCGGCGAGGAACAGCGTGCGACGCCCCGTGGCGTCGGACAAGGCCCGCACCGCCGACTCGACCAGCGCGTCGCGCTCCACCTGCGGCAGCATCGCGAGCAGATCGGTCTCGACGCGCATCCGACCGTGCACGCCGAAGCCGTAAACGAGCGCCAGCGCGACCATGGCCGCGAGCCACAGCCCGAAACGCTGGCCCAACCCGCTCATGGGCGCAACATCACGGCGTGAAGCGCTTCAGTTCTTCGGCGGTCGCCGGCTTGTTCGCCACGACGGTGTTGCGCAGCCGGATGGCGGTCTCGTCGCCATTGGTGTCGGACACGCGCACGCGCTGGACGTGCTTGCCGCCGCTGACGACGATCTGGCGCAGCGCGCCGCCCTGGCCATCGTGCGGCCGCAGGCCGAGTTCCCAGCCGCCGGGAACCGTGCGGCTGTACAGCTTGAAGCGCGCGGCGAGCGCGTCGAAATCGAGCGCGAACACCGCGGCAAAGACGTCGGCGACGACACGTACGGAAGGCTGCTGCGCGGCGGACAGGCGCATCGATACGCGCCCGCCCTCGCGCTGGATGATGTCGGTCGTGGTGATGACGAGCTCGGACTCGAACGGCTTGCGGGTCATCCAGGCGATGCCGCGCCCGCGCGCAAACAGGAAATCGCCTTCCGCCTTCAGCGGACGCGGCACGCCCTTGAGCCGCTTTTCCTGCTCGTACTGGCCGCGCAGCACTTGCGCGTCGCGCAACACGCGGGTCGCGGTCGCAACATCGCGCTCGAAGGTCTGCGCGGTGGCGGGAAAGGCAAACACGTCTGCCGCCGTCGCAACGGCAGGGCCGAGCGCGAGCAGCGCGGCGGCGAGCAACCTCACGTGGCCGTTCAAAAGGAGGGTGCGGCGCGGCCCGGCAGGTGGCGCCGGACCAGTCGTAGCAACAACACCGGCAAGCGCAGCATCATGCCGATGCACAGGCGCGTCTGCAGTCCCGACAGGCGCACGTTATCCCACAGCATGTCGAAGTGCGACACGCCGTCGCGCGGGTAGGTGACGCGCGTCGGCATCTGCTTCAGCGGCACGCCGCGCCACCACAGCCTGACGAGGATCTCGGTGTCGAAATCCATGCGTTTGCCGACGTACGCGGTGCGCCACAGGTCGATGGCAACGGCGAGCGGATAGACGCGAAAGCCGCACATCGAGTCCTTGATCTCGAGCGACAGCGTGTTGATCCACACCCAGACGTGCGTCAGGTAGCGCCCATAGAGGCGCTTCTTGGGCACCGATTCGTCGTAGATCGGGATGCCGGTGACGACGGCATCCGGCGCCGAATCCGCCAGCGTCAGCAACTTGGGCAGGTCGGCGAGGTCGTGCTGCCCGTCAGCGTCGACTTGCACCGCGTGCGTATACCCGTCGGCGAATGCCTGTTCGCAGCCGGTGCGGCACGCCGCACCCTTGCCGCGGTTCTGCGGGTGGCGCAGCACGCGAACCCAGCCGCTCTCCGCCGCGCCGATCGCATCGAGCGTGCGGCGGCCGGGTTCCGCGCTGCCATCGTCGACCAGGTAGGTGCGCAGCCCGAAAGCCTTGAGCCCGGCCACGGTCTCGCCAATGGCGCCCTCATGGTTGAACACCGGCACCACGATGCAGGGCTCGATCCGGTCGTAGCGCAAGGTCATGCGCGCAGCCCGAATAGCGCACGGCCACTCGAAAAGGTGCGCGCGCCGGCGCGATAGGCAAACGCGAGCTCGTTGCGCGCGGGGCGTGACACCGACAAGGTGAGGTCAGCACCGGGCAGGATCGGGTTGACGAACTTGATCGAGCGCAGGCCGAGAAATGCGCCGTCAACCGGCAGGTGCTGGCGGCCAAGGCTCAGCGCCCAGTCGATCTGCACCACGCCCGGCAGGATGCCCAGGCGCGGAAAGTGGTCGGGAAAGAAATCCAGCGAGGCGGAAACGTGCAGGTCGATTTCGACCGCGTCAGCCGCGTGCCGCACCGCCCGCACTTGCGGCTCCGAGCTCATGCGCGAGGCGCGAAGGCGCGGTCAGGCGGCGGCGTGGGTCGCCACGATCGCCTGCACGGTGTTCACCACGTCGCCGACGGTGCGCACGTGCTTGAACTCCTCGGGCTTGATCTTGCGGCCGGTGTAGTCCTTCAGCTTCAACACGAGGTCGATGGCGTCGATGCTGTCGATCTCGAGGTCCTTGTTGAGCTGCGCATCGAGGCGGATCTTCGCCGGCTCGACCTCGAACAGGTCGATCAGCAGTTGGCGCACGTGCGCGTAAATCTCGTCGGTGGTGGGTGACATGGGAGGTGTGACGGGTCCGAAATTCATGAGGCTCTTTCCGCTCGGGAATAGTGGGGCGGTCCGGCCATGTCCGCAAGGGGGTGGGCCGCGATGCCGCCAGTATGCGCCGCGAAATATTGCTCCCAGTGCCGGGACAGGCGACGCGCGGCGACCGAGGGCACGCCGTCGGCCTCTTTTACAAAACGCGACGTCGGATAAGGCTCGCCGACGGTCAACACGTAATGCGGCATGCGCACCGGCGGACGCCACCACGGCTGGTGCTTGAACAGGTGCGGTGGCGTGACCTGGATCGCCACCGGCAGGATGGTGGCGCCCGCTTCCACCGCCATGCGCGCGGCGCCATGCTGCATCTTGATCGGGCGGCCCGGCACGGTGCGCGTGCCTTCGGGGAACACCAGCAGCGAATGCTGTTTCTGCAGCGCCGCTTGCGCATCGGTGAACAACTGATCCGGCGTCGACTGCGCGATGTAGCCGAGCCACCGCGCCGGACGGCGCATGAACCAGTTGTCGAAGATCGCCTGCTTCATGATGCAGTCGACTTCCGGCAGCACGCCGAGCAGCAGCACCACGTCGATCAGGCTCGGATGATTGGCGACGATCATCACGCCACGCTGGCGCAGGCGTTCGGCGCCGCGAATTTCGTAGCGGATGCAGCCGAGCACGGCCATCATCCGCGAGAACATGCCGAACCAGTGGTGCGTCAGCGCCTGCGCGCGGCGCCGTGCGACATCGGCATCGCGCGCGGTCAGGCACAGCAGCGGAAACAGCGTGACACCGGCCAGCACCGAGGCGATGCCGAACACCGCGAAGCTGAAGCCGGTTGCGGCCGCCCGCCACCAATACCCAAGGCGCGCCGCCATCATGCGTCCTGCGCCTGATAAAGGCCTTCGATCTCGAGGTTGAGGTCGGTGCGGCAAACGTCGCCCTCGAGCACCACCAGCGGCGTGTCGTGGCCCAGGCGATGCTCGATCCATGCCCTGACTGGCTCGAGTTCGGCGCGGTTACGCAGGAACAGCCGCAGCGTCTGCGCGCGCCAGCGACGTCCGTCGAGATGCGTGGCGGCGCTGTGCGCGAGCAGCGCGTCGACGTTGGCGAGCGTCTCGTCGAGCTGCGCCATGGTGTCGTGCGGGTGTTGCGTGACGTGGCCGACGACGCTGGCAGTGCCCGAAACCAGCAGGTGGCCGCTGTCGCCAAGGCGCGCAAACGTCGCACGCGAAAAACTCGGACTGCGCGGGCCGTAGATACGCGGGTACTGGAAGGCCGGCACCTGGCGCGGGTTCTCGACCTGCGTGCCGGCCACCTTGCCGGCCATGAAATAGACGAGCAGCCCCGGCTCGTGGGATCCGATCGCGGTGGCGGCGGGCAGTCGGCGCTCGAAGCCGGGCACGCCCGCCATCGCCTGGTAGCGGCCGAGGCAGAACTGCCGGTAGCGCTCCTGGTCGTGGGTGCCGCGATTGATGTCGTGCACGAAATTCCAGCAACGCAACAACTCCGGATAGCCCTTGCGCTGGAGAAACGCGGTCAGGCGCGCGTAAGCCTGGAAGGCGGTCGCGGCGAGCGCGGTCGGCTCGACTTCCATCAGGTAAATGTGGCCGAACAGGAACTCGCCGTTGAAGGCGAAGTTGAGGCCATCCTCACGGTCGAAATCGACCGGGCGATCGGATGTCCACAGTTCGACCATGGACTCGCGCCCCTTAACACCGACGAAGCCGAGCGGGTCGAGCGAAAGCGGGATCTCGCGCGGGTCGTCCCCGCAGGCGCTGTTCCGCCCGAAACGCACGCACGCCATCACGTTGCGCTTCAGCCCTGCGGCCATTTCCGCGGTTGGCGCGAAGCGCGTGGCGAGCGTGCCCCGCGAGCGATCCGGGGCGAGCGAAAGTGATGGGGACCTCATTGCACAGCCAGTGTCACGTGGGTCGGCAAGGTTACTGGATGGGTCACTTTAGTGCGATTGTCATAAGGTCTTGGTGTGAAGGTGTGGGCATGCCTTGGCCACCCCGCTACAATTGCCATCCCCGGAAAAACGCCGGCCCGAATCGGTCAAATTTTCAAGAGGTTTCCCGCAATGTCTGCCCAAAGCGCCGCTGAGAAGGAGATGGCCGAGATGCTCGTCTCCGCCCTGAACCTGGAGCACGTCAAGGCGGCGGAGATCGTTCCCACCCAGCCGCTGTTCGGCGCTCAGGGCGAGGGCCTGGGCCTCGACTCGATCGATGCGCTGGAAATCGCGCTCGCGGTGTCGGAGCGCTACGGCGTGCAGCTGCGAGCCGACGACGCCAACAACAAGAAGGTGTTTTTCTCCCTGCGCTCGCTGACGGAATTCGTGACGCAACAGCGCGCGGTCGCCTGAGGGTTCACGCCGGGACCGCATGGTCTACTGCATCCTGGCGTACCCGGTCCTCGTCCATCTCTCGGTCCTGACGGGCTCGCCTGCGCTCGCGAGCCTGGCGCTGGTGTTTCTTTACGCGGGCTTCACCCTGCCTGCGCTGGCGCGCCAACGACCGTGGGCGTGGGCGACCCTCGCGCTGGTCGCCCTGGGCAGCGTCGCGTTGGCGCGCACGGGCGCGAGCTTTGTCGCGCTGAAATTGCCGCCCATCCTCCTTCCGCTGGCGATGGCGGCGTGGTGGGCGCCGACGCTGCGCGCGGGACGCACGCCGTTCATCACCGTCATCGCGCGCAAGATCCGCGGCGCGCTGTCGCCCGAGCACGAGCGCTACACGCGCGGCGTCACCGGGCTGTGGGTGGCCGTTTTCATCGCGCTTGCCGCCCTGGGCGTGGTGACCGCCGCATTCGGCACGCCGCGCATGTGGTCACTGCTGACCAACTTCGTCTCGCCGATCCTGATCGGCCTGGTGTTTGCGCTCGAGTACTCGTACCGGCGCTGGCACCTGCGCCACGAGCCGCATCCCGGCTTCATCGAGTTCCTGCGACAGGTGGCGCGCGCCGGCGTGCGCCCGGGCGCCCGATCGTCGTGAGCGCAAACCTCCCGCTGATCCGGGGCTACGAGCCGCAAGCGCCGCTGTTGCTTCAGGCCGGCAGCGTGCTGAGCCAGGCGCAATTCCTCGGCGCCTGCGACGCACTCGCCCAACGCATGCCGGCGACACGCCACGTCGTCAACCTGTGCGAGGACCGCGGCGCGTTCATGCACGCTTTCGCGGCGGCCTGCTGGCGCGGCCAGACCAGCCTGTTGCCGCAGAGCCGCGTGCCCGGCGTGGTGCGCGAGGTCGCCGCGATGTATCCCGGCTGCGCCATCGTCACCGACACGCCGTTCGAGGACGTCGGCCTGCCGCAGCTGACACTCGGCGCGCTCGACGCGTCGCCGTGGCCCGGCGCCGCGCCAGAAATCCCCGAAGCGCACGTCGCCGCGATCGCATTCACCTCGGGCAGCACCGGCACGCCGCAGCCGAATCCGAAGTCGTGGCGCAACCTGTTCGTGACCGCCGGCATGTGCGCCGAGCGCTTCCTCGGCGCGCGCGCGGCGCGACACTCGATCGTGGCGACGGTGCCGCCGCAGCACATGTACGGCCTCGAGGCGTCCGTGATGCTCGCGCTCGGAGGCGGTTGCTCGACGCACGAAGGCCGGCCGTTCTTTCCCGACGATGTGCGCGCTGCGCTGGCGACGGTCCCAGCACCCCGCCTGCTGGTAACGACGCCGGTCCATTTGAGGTCGCTGGCGGGATCGAAGCTTTCTTTCCCGCCGATCGCGCGCGTCATCTCGGCCACCGCGCCCCTGTCGGCGGCGCTGGCCGCCCACGCGGAAAGTCAGCTCGCCGCCGAAGTCCATGAAATCTACGGCTGCACCGAGGCCGGCAGCATGTGCACTCGGCGCACGCTCGATGGCGAGCGCTGGTTGCCCTACCCGCAGCTGCGCATGCACCACCACGAGGGCATGACGCACGTGGCCGGTCCCCACCTCGACCAGCCCGTCGCGACGCCGGACGTGATCGAGGCGCACGACGACGGCAGCATCACGCTGCTCGGCCGCGCCGCCGACATGATCAAGGTCGCCGGCAAGCGCGCGTCGCTGGTGCAGCTGACCGGCCGGCTGCTGGCGGTACCCGGCGTCGAGGACGGCGTGGTGTTCCTGCCGGCAGAAGCAGGCGACCACGCGCGCATCGCGGCCCTGGTCGTGGCACCGGGCATGACCGAGCAGCAGGTGTTGCGCGCGCTGGCCGACCTCGTCGACCCGGTGTTCCTGCCGCGGCCGCTGCGCTGCGTGGAGCAGTTGCCGCGCAACGCGCTCGGCAAGCTGCCGCGCGCGGAGTTGCTGGCGCTGCTGGAGCAGGGACGTGGCTGACCACCTTGCGCATGGCGTGATCGGCGCCGGCCATCCGTGCCTGCCGGGGCACTTTCCCGGACACGCCGTCGTGCCGGCGGTAGTGCTGCTCGACTTCGCTGCGCGCTCGCTCGGCCAGGCGCTGGGCCGCGGCGTGCGCATCGTCGCGATTCCCGCGGTCAAATTCCTCCGCCCTTGCCTGCCGGAGCAGCCTTTCAGCGTGAGCCTGCAGATCGATGAGGCCGCCCGCACCGCGCGCTTCAGCATCGCCGGCGCGGGCGCCGAGCTGGCGAACGGCCGCTTCGAGTACGCCGATGCAGCCTGAGCCCGCGCTGACAACCGTCACGCCGGAGTGGCGCAGGCTGCGCGAGCGCGGCGGTCGCTTCATGACGCGCGTGCTGCTGTGGATCGCGCGAAATACCAGCCGCTCGATCACGCGCGCGCTGACCCTGCCGCCGACGGTGGCCTGGTTCATCGTCACCGACGCCGAGGCGCGCCGCGTATCGAAACGCTACCTTTCGCGCGTGCTGGGGCGCGAAGCCGGGCTCGCGGACGTCTGGCACCACATTTTCACGTTCGCGTCGGTGACGCTCGATCGCATCCTGATGGCCCTCGGTGGGTTCACCGACCTGGAACTGGTCGAGGACCGCGACGCGCGGGAGCGCCACGTCACCTACAGCAGCGAGCGTGGCAGCCTGTTGTTCGTCTCGCACCTCGGCAGCTTCGAGGCGCTGCGCGTGGTCGGCACCGGCCGCGCGAGGATGAAATTCCTGCTCGATGACGAGCATCACCGCAAGCTCACCTCGCTGCTCGGAACGCTCAGCCCTGAGCTCGCCGCGACCATCATCCCGGCGGCGCAGCCCGGTCCGGCGCTGGCGCTTGCGATCCGCCAGGCGCTCGACGAGGGTTATCGCGTGGGCATGATGGTGGACCGCCCACGCGCCGGCGAAAAGACCGTGCGGGTTCCGTTCTTCGGCGCCGACGCCGCCTTCCCGGCAGGGCCCTGGGCACTGGCGGCCGCGCTGCAGGCGCGCGTGATGCTGGGCTTCTGCGTGTTCCGCGGCGGGCGCACCTACGAAGGCCACTTCGAGCTGTTCACCGAGAAGTTCGACCTGCCGCGCGCCCACCGCGCCGCTGGCATCGAGCAGGCCGTGCGCCGGTATGCTGCGCGGCTCGAGCACCACGCCAAATCCGCTCCGTACAACTGGTTCAACTTCTACGATTTCTGGAAATGAAGCCGCTCCGCATCTCGCATTACACCGTCACGTCCGCCCTCGGCCTTGGCCGCGCCGCGCACGCCGCGGCCTTATCCGCCGAGCGCACCGGTCTTGCGCCGCAGGCTTTCGACGGCTGCACCCTGGCGACTTTCACCGGCACGGCGCCCGACGTGGACGCCGTGAAGTTGCGCGCCGGCGACGAGGCCTGGGATTGCCGCAACAACCGGCTCGCGTTGCTCGGCCTGCAGCAGGACGGCTTTCTCGATGTCGCGCGGGATGCGTGCGCGCGTTATGGCTCGGGCCGCGTCGGCGTGTTCATGGGCACCAGCACCAGCGGGCTGCACGAAACCGAGCTTGCGTATCGCGACCGCTCGGTCGATGGCGCACTGCCGGCGTGGTACGACTACGTGCACACGCACAGCCCATGTTCGTCGGCGCACTTCGTGCAGCAGGTCGTCGGCGCGCGCGGCCCGGCGCACGTCACCTCGACCGCGTGCTCGTCGAGCGCCAAGGTGTTCGCCTCTGCACATCGGGCGATGCGCGCCGGCCTGTGCGACGCGGCCATCGTCGGTGGCGTCGACAGCCTGTGCCTGCTGACGCTATACGGCTTCAACGCGCTGCAGCTGGTGTCGCCCGAGCCGTGCCGGCCGGCCGACGCGAAGCGCAACGGCATTTCGATCGGCGAGGCCGCGGGCTACGCGCTGGTTGAATGGCCGGAGAGCGCAGCGCGCGGCGCGCTGGTGCTCGGCTACGGCGAGAGTTCGGACGCGCACCACATGTCGGCGCCGGAACCGGAAGGTCGCGGCGCGCATGCCGCGATGGCCGCGGCGCTGGAACGTGCGGGCCTGGCCCCATCCGACATCGACTACATCAACCTGCACGGCACCGCGACGCGCGCCAACGACGCCTCCGAGGACAAGGCCGTCATGGCGCTGTTCGGCGCAGCAACGCCCTGCAGCTCGACCAAGGGCTGGACCGGCCACACGCTCGGTGCCGCCGGCATCGTCGAGGCGGCGCTGTCGCTGCTGGCGATCGACCAGGGCGTAGCCCCGCGCAGCCTCAACACCATCGAGAAAGACCCGGCCTTGCAGGCCAACGTGCTATTGCAGGCACGCCCGCAGCGGATGCACCGCGTGCTGTCCAACTCATTCGGCTTCGGCGGCAGCAACTGCAGCCTGGTGCTCGGGGCGGAATCATGAAGCCGACGCTCTACGTCGAGTCGGTGGGCATCGCCGCGCCGGGCCTGCCCGATTGGCCTCGCAGCATCGCCGCGCTGGCCGGCGCAGCGCCGTACCAGCCGCAGCCTCTCGAGGCGTATTCGCCGACGCTGCTGCCGCCGAACGAGCGGCGCCGCGTAACCCAAGTGGTGCGCCTTGCGTTCCGCAGCTCGGAGGACGCGCTGGCACGCTCGTCGATCCCGGCCGCGGCGCTGGCGACGGTGTTTGCCTCGTCGGAAGGCGACACCGACGTCGTCCACCGCATCAACGTCGCCCTGGCGCAGTCGGCGCGCAGTTTGTCGCCGACGGACTTCCACAACTCGGTGCACAACGCGCCGGCCGGCTACTGGAGCATCGCTGTCGGCAGCAAGCAGCCCTCGACCAGCCTCGCCGCGTTCGACGGCACCTTTGCCGCGGCCCTCAACGAAGCCGCTGCGCTGGCGCTCGGCGACGGACTCGACGTGCTGGCGACGACATACGACATGGCGATGACGCCGGCGCTGGCGTTGAAACGTCCGATTCCGGAGCCCTTCGCTTCTGCGCTCGTGCTCACGCGCCAGCGCACGGCACGCACCATCGCCGCGTTGTCGCTGGCCGAGACCCAGGAGCCGCTGACCGTGATCCACGATCCCGCGCTCGAGGCGCTGCGCCGCTGCAATCCGTCGGCGCGCGCCTTGCCGCTGCTGCGGATGCTGGCGCGGCGCGCATCCGGCACCGTGCATTTGCCGGCCGGCGGCTCGAGCCTGAGCGTGACGGTGGCCGCATGAGCGACGCGCTCGGCGCGCTGGTCAACCGCCAGGTGCTGCTGGTGCGCCGCCCGCACGGTGCGCCGTCGCCGGAAGATTTTCGGCTCGCGGAAGCGCCGGTTCGCGCTCCGGCCGAAGGCGAAGTGCTGGTGCGCGCGCTGTACCTGTCGATGGATCCCGCGATGCGGGGCTGGATGAGCGAGGCCAAGAGCTATATGCCGCCGGTCGAGCTCGGCGGCGTGATGCGCGCCGGCATGGCCGCGCGCGTGGTGGCGTCGCGCGATCCCGCGTTCGCGCCGGGCGATCACGTGACGGGCATCCTCGGCGCGCAGGACTACGCGCTGGCGCAGGGCGAGGAGCTCACGCGCGTTTTTCCCGACCAGGTACCGTTGCCGGTGCGCCTGTCGGCGCTCGGCGTGCCGGGCATGACCGCGTACTTCGGCCTGCTCGACCTCGCCAGATTGCGTGATGGCGATCGCGTGCTGATCTCCGGCGCGGCGGGCGCGGTGGGCAGCATTGCCGGGCAGATCGCCAAGTTGAAAGGCTGCAAGGTCGTCGGCATCGCCGGCGGCGAAGCCAAGTGCCGCATGCTGACCGAGGATCTGGGTTTCGACGGCGCCATCGACTACAAGTCCGAGGACGTCACCAGCGCCATCCGGCAGTTCTTCCGGCGCGGCGTGCACGTGTATTTCGACAACGTCGGCGGCCCGATCCTGGATGCGGCGCTGGCCAACCTCGCGGTGAAGGCGCGCGTGATCCTGTGCGGCGCGATCTCGCAGTACAACAGCACCGAGGGCATGTATGGGCCGAAGAATTACCTGTCCATCCTGGTGAACCGCGCCACCGTGCACGGCCTGCTGGTGTTCGATTACATCGAGCGCTACGCGGAAGCCGAGAAGGACCTGCTGGAGTGGATCGCGGAGGGCAAGATCAAGGTCAAGGTCGACGTCGCCGAAGGCCTCGAGCATTTCCCCGAAGTGCTGATGCGCCTGTTCAGCGGCGCCAACGTCGGCAAACTGATCCTCAAGGTCGCGGAGTGAGCCCCGTTGCGATCGGGCGCGACGAGATCCTCACGCTGATTCCGCACCAGGGCGGCATGTGCCTGCTCGACGCGGTACGCGAGTGGGGCGATGCGCAGATCACCTGCGAGACCGCCACGCACCGCGACCCGGCCAACCCACTGCGTGAAGGCGGGAAACTCGCCGCGATTCACCTGGCCGAGTACGGCGCGCAGGCCATGGCGATCCACGGCGGCCTGCTTGGCCGCGCCGCCGGGACACCGGTGCGACGCGGGCTGCTGGTCACGCTGCGCGACCTGAAGCTCGCGGTCGCGCGGATCGACG
>DATLBT010000022.1:0-12018 GCA_035526825.1 Verrucomicrobiia bacterium
GCACCTTCTCACATGGCATGCGGCTGTTCGGCAACATGTACGCGGGCGAGCTGATCTTCTTTCTGATCGCGGGCCTCGGCGGCAGTTTGACCATCGTAGGCATCGGGCTGCACCTGGTCACCGGCACGGCGTGGGCCATCTTCCACATCCTGATCGTGCTGCTGCAGGCGTTCATCTTCATGATGCTGACGCTGGCGTACATCGGCCAGGCCCATGCGCACCACTGAAAACACTTAATTCAATCCAGTTCATCCCCGGAGAACTCTCATGACGGACGTCGGCCTTGTTGCTCTTGCTTGCGGTTTGATCATCGGCATCGGCGCGCTCGGCGCCTGCATCGGCGTGGGCCTCATGTCGGGCAAGTACATCGAGGCCTCGGCGCGCCAGCCGGAGCTGATGAACGTGCTGCAGACCAAGGTCTTCCTGCTGCTCGGCCTGATCGACGCGTCGTTCATCATTGGCGTCGGCCTGGCGATGATGTTCGCGTTCGCCAACCCGCTGGCCGCCGCGTTCCTGAAGTAGGAGCGGTCCATGGCCGCGATTTTTTTCGTGCCACGGGACTAAGGCAAAAAGATGGACATTACTTTCACGCTGATCGCGCAGGCCCTCGTCTTCGCGCTCTTCATCTGGTTCACGGCAAAGTTCGTGTGGCCGCCGCTGATGCGGGCAGTCGAGACGCGCCAGAAGCAGATCGCTGATGGCCTGGCCGCCGCCGAGAAGGGCAACCGCTCGCTCGCGGAGGCTTCGGCCAAGACGGAAGAGCAACTCAAGGCGGCGCGCTCGCAGGCCCAGGAAATCCTGGCCGCCGCGAGCAAGCAGGCCAGCCAGCTGGTCGACCAGGCCAAGGGCACGGCGCAGTCGGAGGCGGACCGCATCAAAGTGGCGGCGCGCGAAGAGGTCGACCGCGAGGTCAACCGCGCGCGCGAGACACTGCGCAAGCAGGTCGGTGAGCTCGCGGTCGCAGGCGCGGCGCAGATCCTGAAGCGCGAGATCAACGCGCAGGCGCACGCCGACGTGCTGAAAGACCTGGCGGCGAAGATCTAGCGATGGCCGAGCTCAGCACGCTGGCCCGCCCGTACGCCAAGGCTGTTTTCGAGCTGGCGCGGGACGAAGGCAAGCTGGCCCAGTGGTCGTCACTGCTCGAGGGCGTGGCCTCGGCGGTGCGGGACCCGAAGGTCGCTGCTGCCATCGGCCATCCGGCGGTGGGCCGCGGCCAGCTGGCCGACGTGCTGATCCAGGCCTTGGGCAGCGCGGCGACCGCCGAAGCGAAAAACCTGCTCAATCTGCTGGCGCAGTACAACCGCCTCAAGCTCGCGCCGGCGATCGCGGCACAGTTCGAGGCGTTGCGGGCAGATGCCGAGCGCCGCGTCGAGGTGCAGATCTCGACGGCGTCGGCGGTGGATGCCGCGCAGCAGCAGGCGCTGGTTGCGGCGGTAAAGAAGAAGCTGAACCGCGACGTCAGCGTGGAATGGAAGACGAACCCGGAACTGATCGCCGGCGCGGAGATTCGCGCGGGCGATACGGTGATCGATGGCAGCATTTCGGGTGAATTGGCGCGACTGCGCCAAGCCCTGGTTGGATAACTCTAGGTAACTCTCATGCAACTGAACCCTTCCGAGATCAGCGACCTCATCAAGTCGCGCATCAAGAATTTCGAGGCGACCACCGAGTCGCGCAACACCGGCACCATCGTGTCGCTGCAGGACGGCATCGTCCGCGTGCACGGCCTGTCGGATGCGCTACAGGGCGAAATGCTGGAGTTCGCGGCTGACGCGAAAGGCCAGGCCACTTACGGCCTCGCGCTGAACCTCGAGCGCGACTCGGTCGGCGCCGTGATTCTCGGCGACTACAAGCACCTCGCCGAAGGCCAGACGGTCAAGACCACCGGCCGCATCCTCGAGGTGCCGGTCGGCGAGGCGCTGCTCGGCAGAGTGGTAAATGCTCTCGGTCAGCCTATCGACGGCAAGGGACCGATCAAGGCCACCGCGCAGTCGCCGATCGAGAAAGTCGCGCCGGGCGTCATCGCGCGCAAGAGCGTGAGCCAGCCGGTGCAGACCGGCTACAAGTCGGTCGACGCGATGGTGCCGATCGGTCGCGGCCAGCGCGAGCTGATCATCGGCGACCGCCAGACCGGCAAGACCGCGATGGCGATCGACGCCATCATCAACCAGAAGAACTCCGGCATTAAGTGCGTGTACGTAGCCATCGGCCAGAAGGCATCGTCGATCGCCAATGTCGTGCGCAAGCTCGAGCAGCACGGCGCGATGGCCAACACCATCGTCGTTGCCGCCGCGGCCTCCGAGTCGCCGGCGCTGCAATTCATCGCGCCCTACTCGGGCTGCTCGATGGGCGAGTACTTCCGTGACAAGGGCGAAGACGCGCTGATCATCTATGACGACCTCTCCAAGCAGGCCGTCGCGTACCGCCAGGTCTCGCTGCTGCTGCGCCGTCCGCCGGGCCGCGAGGCCTTCCCGGGCGACGTGTTCTATCTCCACTCGCGCCTGCTGGAGCGTGCGGCGCGCGTCAACGAGGAATATGTCGAGAAGATCACCGGCGGCAAGGTCAAGGGCAAGACCGGCTCGCTGACGGCGCTGCCGATCATCGAGACGCAGGCGGGCGACGTCTCCGCCTTCGTGCCGACCAACGTCATCTCGATCACCGACGGCCAGATCTTCCTCGAGACCGACCTGTTCAACGCCGGCATCCGTCCGGCCATGAATGCCGGCATCTCGGTGTCGCGCGTCGGCGGCTCGGCCCAGACCAAGGTCATCAAGAAGCTCGGCGGCGGCGTGCGCCTCGCGCTCGCGCAATACCGCGAGCTGGCGGCGTTCGCGCAGTTCGCCTCCGACCTCGACGAAGCCACCCGCAAGCAGCTCGAGCGCGGCCAGCGCGTGACCGAGCTGATGAAGCAGAAGCAGTACGCACCGCTGTCGGTCGGCCAGATGGCCGCGACGCTGTACGCGGTTGAAAAGGGCTACATCGACAAGATCGACGTCGCCAAGGTCCTGCCGTGGGAAGCCGGGCTGCACCAGTACCTGGCCGGCAGCGCCAAGGCGACGCTGGACAAGCTCAACACCGGCGACTGGAACGACGGGCTCGAGGCGGAACTGAAGGCGGCGATGGACGCTTACGTGAAGCAGTCGGCGATCTAGGGGTTAGGGATTAGGGATTAGGGATTAGGGGTTAGGAAAGACAAGATGCCTGGCGCTAAGGAAATCCGTACGAAGATCAAAAGCGTGAAGAACACGCAGAAGATCACGCGCGCGATGGAAAAAGTGGCGATGTCGAAGATGCGCAAGGCCGCCGAGCGCATGGCGCTGGCGCGGCCGTACGCGGACGCGATTCGCCGGACGATGGGCCAGCTGGCCCACGCCAACCTCGAGTACAAGCATCCGTTCACGCTCGAGCGGCCGGTCAAGCGGGTGGCATTCATCATTGTCTCGTCGGATCGTGGCCTCGCTGGCGGCCTGAACATGAACGTGTTCCGCGCCACGGTGCGGGCGGTCAAGGAGTGGCAGGACAAGGGTGCGCAGGTCGACTTCGCGCTGATCGGCAACAAGGCGGTTTCGTTCTTCAAGCGCGTCGGCGGCAAGGTGCTGGGCACCGCGACGCAGCTCGGCGACAAGCCCAGGCTCGAGCAACTGCTCGGCACCGTCAAGCTCGCGACCGATGCCTACCGCGAGGGCGAGGTCGATCGCGTATTCCTGATCAGCAACGCCTTCGTGAACACCATGACGCAGAAGCCGACCGTGCGACAGCTGGTGCCGCTGGAGAAGGCGGAAAAGGCCGATGGCCTGTTGCAGTACTGGGATTACATCTACGAGCCGGACGCGGTCGAGCTGGTCGATACCGTCATGCAGCGCTACGTCGAATCGCAGGTGTACCGCGCGGTCATCGAGAACGTGGCGTGCGAGCAGTCGGCGCGCATGGTCGCGATGAAGTCGGCATCCGACAACGCCGGCAAGATCATCGGCAAGCTGCAGCTTTCGTACAACAAGGCGCGGCAGGCCAGCATTACCAAGGAACTCTCTGAAATCGTCGGCGGCGCAGCTGCCGTCTAAAAGGTAACAACCATGTCCACTGGAAAAATCGTTCAGATCATTGGCGCTGTCGTCGACGTCGAGTTCCCGCGCGAAGCCATCCCCAATATCTACGACGCGTTGACCGTCGATGGCGCGGCGCTGACGCTCGAGGTCCAGCAGCAGCTGGGTGACGGCACCGTGCGCTGCATCGCGCTCGGCAGCTCGGAAGGCCTCAAGCGCGGCCTCGTCTGCAAGAACACCCGCAAGGGCATTTCGGTGCCGGTCGGCAAGGCCACGCTCGGTCGCATCATGAACGTGCTCGGCGAGCCGATCGATGAAGTCGGTCCGGTGCAAACGGAAGAGCGCTGGGCGATCCACCGCGCCGCGCCGTCGTACGAGGACCAGGCCGGTTCGACCGAGTTGCTCGAGACCGGCATCAAGGTCATCGACCTGCTGTGCCCGTTCGCCAAGGGCGGCAAGGTCGGCCTGTTCGGCGGCGCCGGCGTCGGCAAGACCGTCAACATGATGGAGCTGATCAACAACATCGCGAAGGCGCACTCGGGCTTGTCGGTGTTCGCCGGCGTCGGCGAGCGCACCCGCGAGGGCAACGACTTCTACCACGAGATGATGGAATCGGGCGTCATCAACGAGAAGAACCTCAGCGAATCGAAGGTCGCGATGGTGTACGGCCAGATGAACGAGCCGCCGGGCAACCGCCTGCGCGTCGCGCTGACCGGCCTGACCATGGCCGAGTATTTCCGCGACGAGGGCCGCGACGTGCTGTTCTTCGTCGACAACATCTACCGCTACACGCTGGCGGGCACCGAGGTCTCGGCGCTGCTCGGCCGCATGCCTTCGGCGGTCGGCTACCAGCCGACGCTGGCCGAGGAAATGGGCGTGCTGCAGGAGCGCATCACCTCGACCAAGAAAGGCTCGATCACGTCGATCCAGGCCGTTTACGTCCCGGCCGACGATCTCACCGATCCGTCGCCGGCGACGACCTTCGCGCACCTTGACTCGACGGTCGTGCTGTCGCGCGACATCGCGGCGCTCGGCATCTATCCCGCGATCGACCCGCTCGACTCCACCAGCCGCCAGCTCGACCCGAACGTCGTCGGCGCGGACCACTACAACACCGCCCGCGACGTGCAGGGGGTGTTGCAGCGCTACAAGGAACTGAAGGACATCATCGCGATCCTCGGCATGGACGAGCTGTCCGAAGACGACAAGAAGGCCGTGTCGCGCGCGCGCAAGATCCAGCGCTTCATGTCGCAGCCGTTCTTCGTCGCCGAGGTCTTCACCGGCTCGAAGGGCAAGTACGTCTCGCTGAAGGACACCATCCGCGGCTTCCGCGAGATCGTTGACGGCAAGCACGACGCGCTGCCGGAGCAGGCGTTCTACATGATCGGCACCATCGACGAAGCGGTCGAGAAGGCGAAGAAGCTTTAGGGGTTAGGGGTTAGGAATTAGGGGTTAGCGAAGATGGCCACTATTCACGTCGACATCGTCAGTGCCGAAGGCCACATCCATCATGGCGAGGCCGTGATGGTGTTTGCGCCGGCGGGGCAGGGTGAGGTCGGCATCGCGCCGCGTCACGCGCCGATGCTGACGACGCTGCGTCCGGGCACGCTGCGGGTGCAGACGCCGACCGGTGAGATGTTGAGCTTCTTCGTGGGCGGCGGCATCCTCGAGGTGCAGCCGACACTGGTGACGGTGCTCGCCGACACCGCGCTGCGCGCCAAGGATGCGGACGCCGCCGGGGCCGCAAAGGCCAAGGCCGAGGCCGAGGCCAAGCTGGCCGGCGCCAAGACCGAGATGGACCGCAAGCTGGCGCAGCAGGAGCTGATCGAAGCAGCAGCGCGCTACGAGTTCGTGCAGAAGCTGCAAAGCCCGACGCACCGATCCTGATGTTGCCTCTCCCCACGCAGTGGGGAGAGGTCGGCCGCGAAGCGGCCGGGTGAGGGGCCCTCTCCCCACTTTCGTGGGGAGAGGGAGAACGGACACAATAGCCGCATGCCCGCCCCCCTCCACGTAGTCATCCTCGCCGCTGGCCAGGGCACGCGCATGCGGTCGCGGCTGCCCAAAGTGCTGCACGCCATCGCGGGCCGTTCGATGCTCGGCCACGTCCTCGATGCCGCGCGCGCGCTGAATGCCGCCGGTTGTCACGTGGTGCATGGGCATGGCGCCGAGGCGGTTCGCCGGGCTTTCGCCGCGGACAAGGACGTGACTTGGGTGCTGCAGGCCGAGCAGAAGGGCACGGGCCACGCGGTCGCGCAGGCACTGCCGGGAATTCCCGCCACGGCCAATGTGCTCATCCTCTACGGCGACGTGCCGCTGGCGCGAGCAGAAACCCTGTGGCCGCTGCTGCAGGGCAAGAGCCTCGCGCTGCTCGCCGCGATGCCGACCGACCCGAAGGGCTACGGCCGCATCGTGCGCAAAGCCGGCCGCGTGGCCGGCATCGTCGAGGACAAGGATGCCAATCCCGCGCAGCGCAAGATCCGCGAGGTCAACACCGGCATCCTGTTCGCACCGGCCCGTTTGCTGAAGCGCTGGGTTCCCAAAATCGGCAACAAGAACGCCAAAGGCGAGTACTACCTCACCGACATCGTCGCAATGGCCGTGAAGGACAAGGTCAAGGTGTCCGCGCACGTCGTCGCCGACTTCGCCGAGGTGCAAGGCGTCAACGATCCGGGACAGCTCGCCAGCGCGGAGCGCGCATTCCAGCTGCGTCGCGCCATGCACCTGATGACCGAAGGCCTGCAGATCCGCGACCCGGCGCGCTTCGACCTGCGCGGCTCGGTGACTTTCGGGCGCGATTGCGTGCTCGACGTCGGCGTGGTCCTCGAGGGCATCGTCGAGCTCGGCGACGGCGTGAACATCGGTCCCTACAGCGTTCTGCGCAACGTGACGGTCGGCGCCGGCACCCGCATTGAGTCGCACTGCGTGCTCGACGGCGCCACGATCGGCAGCGACTGCCGCATTGGCCCGTTCGCGCGGCTGCGTCCCGAGGCGTCACTGGCCGACGAGGTGCACATCGGCAATTTCGTCGAGGTCAAGAAAAGCCACATCGGCAAGCGCAGCAAGGCCAACCATCTCGCGTACCTCGGCGACGCCACGGTCGGTGAAAACGTGAATGTGGGCGCCGGCACCATTACCTGCAACTACGATGGTGCCAACAAGCACGCGACGGTCATCGAAGACGACGTGTTCGTCGGTTCCAACACCCAGCTGGTGGCTCCGGTGATCGTGCGCAAGGGCGCGACGATCGGCGCCGGCTCGACGATCACCAAGGATGTGCCGCCAGGCGCGCTGGCCGTATGCCGCGCCAAGGAACAGAAGCATTATCCAAACTGGAAGCGGCCGCAGAAACCATGACGACACAGGAGCCGGCCAATATGGAAGCCGGCGACCGCATGCGAGCGGTCATCGACTCGATGATGTCTTTCGTCGGCGTGCTCTCGCTCGATGGCATCCTGCTCGAGATCAACCGGGCGCCACTCGAGGCGGCACGGCTGAAGCGCGAAGACATCATCGGCAAGCCGTTCGCGCAATCTTTTTATTTCGCTCATTCGGCCAAGGCGCAAGCCCAGGTCGACGCCGCGCTCAAGCGCGCAGCGAGCGGCGAGTCGGTGCGCGAGGATGTTTCGGTCCAAGTCGCCGGCGGTCACCTGCGCGTGTTCGACGGCGTTTTCAGCTCCTTGCGCAACGCGCAGGGCGCGATCGTGCAATTGGTGGTTTCGGCGGTGGACGTCACCGCGCGCAAGCGCATCGAAATGAGCGCGCAGAACAGCGAAACCCTGCTGCGCCTGATCATCGATACACAGCCCGATTGCCTGAAAGTCTTGTCTCCGGAAGGCGTTTTGCAGCAGATGAATCCGGCCGGTCTGGCCATGCTCGAGGCCGACACGCTTGCGCAGGCGCAAGCCCGCCCGCTGATCGATTTCGTCGCGCCGGAGCATCGCGCCGCGTTTGCCGACCTGCATCGGCAGGTGATGAAGGGCGACAGCAGTTCGCTGGTGTTTGAAGTCATCGGCCTGCGCGGCACGCGGCGCTGGCTGGAGACCCGCGCGGAGCCGCTGCGCAACCCGCAGCGCGCCGTGGTGGGACTGCTCGGCCTGACGCGCGACGTCACCGCCGCGCGCGCCCAGCAGGCGCACGTCGAGCGCCTGAGCCGCACCCGCAGGCTGAGCAGCGGCATCAATGCGCTGATCGTGCGCACGCGCAGCCGCGGCGAGCTTTTCCAGGAAGCCTGCCGCATCGCGGTCGAGCAGGGCGGCTTCGGCCTTGCCTGGGTCGGGCTGCGCAAAAGAAACGGTGAGTTGGGCGCAGTGGCCTCGAACGGGCAGGACGGCGGGCACCTGGCCGCGCTGCGGTTCCCGATCGACCGCGACGACCCGAAGGCTTGCTTCCCGAGCGTGCAGGCCATGCGCACCGGCCACATCGCCATTTGCAACGACGTGGCCGCCGATCCGCAGGCTGCCAACTGGCGTGAGCCGTTGCTGCAGCTCGGCTACCGGTCGTTCGTATCGCAACCGCTGGTCGTCGGCGGCAAGGTCATCGGCTGCTTCAACCTGTATGCGCGCGAGGCCGGCTTCTTCGACGGCGATGAGCTGGCGTTGCTGGATGAAATGGCCAAGGATCTCAGCTACGCGCTCGAATTCATCCTGCGCGACCAGGCGCTCGACACGCTCGCCATCTACGACCCGCTGACGCGGCTGCCTAATCGCAAGCTGCTGCTCGAGCGTTTGCAAGGTTATGTCGAGACGGCGCGAGGCAGCGGCTTGCGCTGCGCGCTGCTGATGCTCGACGTGGAGCGTTTCAAGGCCATCAACGACGCGGTCGGCCAGGCGGCCGGCGATGAGTTGCTCAAGCTGATCGGCGAGCGCCTGAAGTTCCATGCCGGCAGCTCCATGAACATCGCCCGCGTCGCCGGCGACCGGTTCGCCGTCGTGATCCGCGACCTGGATCCGGCCGCCAACGTCGAGGACCTGGTGCAAGCCGGTGGCTGGGATCGCCTGGACCCGCCGTTCCAGCACGGCGAGCAGGATTACGCGGTGACGCTGAAGGTGGGCATCGCCCTGTTCCCGGTCGATGCGGCCGACGCCGAGAGCCTGGTGCGCAGCTCCGAACTCGCCCTGAAGGACGGCAAGACGCATGGCCGCCGCTACACGCGCTATACGAGGGAGATGAGTGCGGTGGCGCAGCACAAGCTGGGGCTCGACCGGCAGCTGCGCCATGCGCTCGAGCGCGACGAGCTGGTGCTTTATTACCAGCCCAAGGTCGACCTGCGCACCGGCCGGGTCTGCGGCGCCGAGGCCTTGCTGCGCTGGCAGAGCCAGGAGCGGGGGCTGGTGATGCCCAACGTCATCATCCCGCTGATGGAGGAAACCGGCCTGATTCGCGAAGTGGGCCGCTGGGTGCTCGAGCGGGCATTGCGCCAGCGCGAAGACTGGCGACGCGAAGGCATCGACGTGCCGCGGATCGGCGTCAACGTCTCGGCCGTGCAGTTGCGTGAAAAGCATTTCGTGGAGTCGGTGCGAGCCCTGCTGGCGGCGTCGCCGGGCGCGGGCTCCGGGCTCGAGCTGGAAGTCACCGAGTCCATGATGATCGCCGACCCGGATGCCAACGTCGCCATGCTGCGCTCGCTGCGCGACCTCGGCGTGAGCGTGTCGATCGACGATTTCGGGACGGGTTACTCGTCACTGGCTTACCTGACGCGGCTGCCGCTCAATGCCGTCAAGATCGACCGCAGCTTCATTGTCGCCATGGCGGGATCGACGGAGTCGGCGAGCGTGGTCTCCTCGATCATCGCGCTGGCCCACTCGCTGAACCTGCGGGTCGTGGCCGAGGGCGTCGACGCCGAAGACCAGCTGCGCGACCTGCGCTTGCTGCGTTGCGACGAGATCCAGGGATTCCTGTTCGCCAAACCAATGCCGGCCGATGAATTCGCCGCTCTGGTACGTTCGGGCCGGCAGCTGAGCGGCGCGCCAACCCTTTAAGATAGGGTCCCTGCCCGAATCCCTCCTGACCCATGTGCGGCATCGTCGGCGTCATCGCCAATCGCCCCGCGGTTCCGATTTTGGTCGAGGGCATTCGGCGGCTCGAATATCGCGGCTATGACTCCACCGGCGTCGCGGTGGCGGAAGGTGGCGGCAAGCTGTTCCTCAAGCGCGCGGTCGGCAAGGTCGCGCGGCTCGACGAGAAGCTGAAAGTCGACGCTTCCAAGGGCCACGTCGGCATCGCACACTCGCGCTGGGCCACGCACGGCGGCGTCACCGAGGCCAACGCGCACCCGCACGTCTCGGGCAATCGCATCGCGGTGATTCACAACGGCATCATCGAGAACTACGAAAAGCTCCGCGGCGAGCTGAAAGCCAAGGGCTACGCCTTCACCTCCGAGACCGACACCGAGGTGATCGCGCACTTGATCCATGACCTGGTCAAGGGCGGCACCGACCTGACCGACGCCGTGCGCAACGCGGTGCGCCAGTTCCACGGCGCCTACGCGATCGTCGTGTTCGATGCGACCGCTCCCGACCGCATCATCGCCGCGCGCATCGCGAGCCCGCTGGTCATCGGCCTCGGCGACGGCGAGAATTTCGTCGCCTCCGACGTGCAGGCGCTGCTGCCCATCACGCGCCGCTTCCAGTTTCTGGAGGAAGGCGATGTCGCCGACGTGCGCCGCGAAGGCGTCACCATTTATGGCGCCGACGGCAGGCCGGTGCAGCGCAAGGTGCACGAGTCGTCACTCTCAGCTGACGCCGTGGAGAAGGGCGCGTATCCGCACTACATGCTCAAGGAGATCTACGAGCAGCCGCGCGCCATCGGCGACACGCTGACCGAACGGCTCGCGGGCGACCGCGTGCTCGAGGCCGCGCTCGGCCCCAAGGCGGTCGAGCTGCTGCCCAAGGTCAAGGGCGTGCATATCGTCGCCTGCGGCACGAGCTACCATTCCGGCCTGATCGCGCGCTATTACATCGAGCAGCAAGCCAACCTGCCGTGCTCGGTCGAAGTTGCAAGCGAGTATCGCTACCGCAAGGCCGTGGTGCCGCCCGGCACGCTGTTCATCGCCATTTCGCAATCCGGCGAGACCGCCGACACGCTGGCAGCGCTGCGCGAGGCAAAGAAGCTCGGTTACCTCGCCACTGCCGCGATCTGCAACGTGCCCGAAAGCTCGATGGTGCGCGAGGCCGACCTCACGCTGATGACGCGCGCCGGCCCCGAGGTCGGCGTCGCCAGCACCAAGGCGTTCACCACCCAGCTCGCCGCGCTCGGCATCCTCGGCCTCCTGCTCGCCCGCCACAACGGCATGCCTGCGGATGAGGAGCGCTCCTTCGTGCGGCAACTGGCCCATGTGCCGGAAATGATCGAGAAGGCGCTCGAGATGGCGCCGCGCATCAAGGCCTGGGCGGAGCGCTTCGCCGACAAGCAGCACGCGCTGTTCCTCGGTCGCGGCCCGACTTTCCCGGTTGCCATGGAAGGAGCCCTCAAGCTCAAGGAAATTTCCTACATCCACGCCGAGGCGTATGCGGCGGGCGAGCTCAAGCACGGACCGCTGGCGCTGGTCGACGCCGACATGCCGGTGATCGCCGTTGCACCGAATAACGCGCTGCTCGAGAAACTCAAGAGCAACCTGCAGGAAGTTCGCGCGCGTGGCGGCCGGCTGTTCGTGTTCGCCGATCCGAACACCGGGTTCAAGGCGGAGGAAGGCATCGAGGTGATGCTGATGCCCGAGCACATTGAGCCGTTCCAGGCGCCATTGGTCTACACGGTGCCGCTGCAATTGCTCGCGTATTACGTGGCGGTGCTGCGTGGCACCGACGTGGACCAGCCGCGCAACCTGGCAAAGTCCGTCACCGTCGAGTAGCTGCGGCTAGACGACCTCGCCGAACAGGTCGTAAGTGTCGGCGTGGGTGATGCGCACCTTCACGCGCTGTCCAACCTTGAGCTTGTTGCCGGCCACGGAGACATGGCCATCGATTTCCGGCGCATCGGC
>DATLBT010000023.1:0-35048 GCA_035526825.1 Verrucomicrobiia bacterium
CGCCAGCGCACTTCGGAAACGCTCGGCTACGGGCGCAAGGTGCTCACCGGCCCCACCCATTTGCTGGACCTCGAGGTCGGCGTCGGCATGCGGCAGACCGAAAGCCAGGTCACGCTGCCGGCGGCGCCACTGGCGGTAAAGGAGGACGACGTCATCGGGCGCGGGCGACTGGCGTACAAGTGGCAGTTCGGCGAGACCAGCCATTTCTCCGAGACCTTCAAGGTCGAGAGCGGCACCAGCAACACCTTCATGGAGTCGGTCACCGAGTTGCGGCTGTCGCTGGTCGACAAGCTCTACGCGCTGGGCTCGTACACCGTGCGCCAGAACACCAACGTGCCGCCGGGCAGTAAGAAGACCGACACCATCACGGCGCTGTCGCTCGGCTGGGCGTTCGGCAAGTAAGCTGTCATCCCGAGCGCAGCGAGGGATCGCGTTCCATGAGCTACTACCAGCGCCACGTTTTTTTCTGCTGCAACCAGCGCGAAGCCACCGACCCGCGCGGCTGCTGCAATGCCAAGGGCGCGACCCGCGTGCGCGACTACGCCAAGCAGCGCGTCAAGGAACTGAAGCTGGCCGGCCCCGGCAAGGTTCGCATCAACCAGGCCGGTTGCCTCGACCGCTGCGAGCAAGGGCCGGTCGCGGTGATCTACCCGGAAGGAGTCTGGTACACGTACGTCGACGAGGAAGACGTCGACGAGATCATCGACGAGCATCTGGTGAACGG
Organism: Verrucomicrobiia bacterium; assembly: GCA_035526825.1. Classification (GTDB taxonomy): domain Bacteria; phylum Pseudomonadota; class Gammaproteobacteria; order Nevskiales; family Nevskiaceae; genus JACPFV01. Next base: position 725 of record DATLBT010000023.1, read on the forward strand.
GCGCGTGGTTGAGAGGCTGAAAATATAACCCCCGACCCTAAAGCACCGGGCTGTTGATGTTCAGCGGCTCGCTCTGCTTCTCGCGCTTGCTGCTGCCGGGTTCGAGCGGCGCCTCGGGCGCCTCGGCCGGTGCCTTGCCCCCGGTGATCCAGCTCAGCATGTCGTAATAGGAGCGGATGTTGCCGACGTAGGTCACTGCCTCGTGACCGCGGGCGTAGCCGTAGCGTGTCTTGCGGTGCCACCTCGACTGCGTCAACAGCGGCAGGTTGTTGCGCACCTCGACCCAGCGGTTCGGGTCGCCGCCCTGCATCGCGGTGACGTCCCGCGCATCGAGCAGGTGTCCGTAGCCGACGTTGTATGCGGCGAGCGTCATCCAGGTGCGGTCCGGTTCGGTGATGTCGGGCGGCAGCTTGGCGTGGATCTGCTGCAGGTAGCGAGCCGCGCCGTAGATGCTCTGCGTCGGGTCGAGCCGGTCCCGGATGTTGAGGAAGTCGGCGGTATCCGTGGTGATCTGCATCAGGCCGCGCACGCCGGTGGGGCTCACCGCAGCCGGATCCCACATCGATTCCTGGTAGCCCACCGCCGCGAGCAGCCGCCAGTCGAGGCCGTGGCGGCGCGCGGCGTCCTCGAAGGCCTTGCGGTAGCGCGGCAGCCGCGTCTCCGAATGCGTGGCCAGCGCGATGGCACCGTAATGGCCGACGCGCGAGACATGCCCGAAATAGCGGTCGCGCACCTGCGCCAGCACGCGCGGGTCGAGCTTGTGCAGGAAGGCATCCGCGCGGCCGGACAGGCTCTCGTCGCCCGGAGCAAACGCCCACGCCACGTTTTGGAAGTCGGTCAGCGTGAAGGCCACGCGCAACTGCGGGTAGTAACGCTGGTTGATAGCGACGAGGTCGGAGGGCGCGATGGTGTAGTCGGCATCGCCGTTGGCGACGCGGAACAACAGTTCCTCCGCGCCGAAGTCCTCGGTTTCCTGCCACACGAGCTTCGGGTTGATGCGGGTGAGTTCACGCAGTGTCTGCGCGGCGGTGCTGTCGGCGGTGATCACCAGCGGCGCGTCGAGCTCGTAGAGCGTCTTCGGCTTGGGCCGGCCGGCACGGTAGACGAGTTGCAGCGCGGTTGACCGCAGCGGCGGCGTGAAGCGCGCGATCTTTTCCGTGGCCGGTGTGACGCTGATGCCGGCGCCGACATGGGCGCGGCCTGCGCGCACCAGGTCCAGCACTTCGCTGGGTGACTCGGCGACGAGGATCTCGACCTCGAGGCCGAGATCATGGGCGAAGGCGCGCGACAGGTCGTATTCGAAACCCATCGGACCCGCGGCGCCGACGTAGTAGGTGGTCGGGCTGTTGAACGTCGCCACGCGCAGGACACCGAGCGAGTCGACCCGCGTCATCAACGGCACCTGCGGCGAGCACGTGGTCAGGCTCCCCAGCAGGCCAAGCGCGCCCGTCAGCGCGAGCCCGGTGAAGGCGCGGCGCGGCAGAAAGGCAGACGACGAGGGGGGCTTCATCTACAATGGCGGCCCTTCGATTCCGGCACGGTTTGGACCGCGCTTGTTGCGGCGGTATCCGGACTCTAGCGTGGCCGCGCGCGCGGGTCTGCTTGCAAGTGATAACAGGCCGGAATCAAGGGGTTGAACGCGGACAGCGGTGTCCGGAGAGGTGGCAGAGTGGTTGAATGCGGCGGTCTCGAAAGCCGTTGTACCGCAAGGTACCGGGGGTTCGAATCCCTCCCTCTCCGCCAAACACGGCCCGGGACCGACCCAGCGTCGGCCCCGGGCTTTTTCATTTCTGCTTGCGACCCCACACGCCCGCCAGCTCGATGCCGATCTGCGTGCGCTCAAAGTCGTATGCCGGCTCGTTGGAGCTGTTGATCGTGTAACGCCCGCCGGCCGACCAGGTCCAGCGCGATTCCTCGGACCGCTTCCAGTGCAGGAACGCGTGCGCCGCGGTGCGGATGTCCTCGCGATCCTCGGGCACCGTGAACCCCTCGTCGTAGGTCGACTGGCTGAGGTCGACCGACACGTCCCAGTTGAACGTCGGCGAGATCAGCCGGGTCACCGTCAAACCCGTGCCCCAGACCGCGCGGCCGAATGGCGAATCGGCGCGCAGCTCGTTCTCGTGGCCGGTGAAGATGGAATAGAGCCAGATCCAGCGATGCTCCTCGGACGGCGCGCGCGTGACCTCGACCCGCATGAACATGGAGTTGACGTCGCGCAAGGTTTCGTTGGGGTAGCGCACTCGCGCGCCCTCCACGCCGACGCCGGTCATCAGCCATGACCCCATCAGGTCGAGTCGCGCGCCAGCGCCGGTCACGTCGATGACCTCCATGTCGTCGATGTACTCGATGGAGTAGGCCGCGCCCAGGCTGAAGCGCTGGGTCGGTCCGCTCCAGCGCACTTGCGTCTGCGCCGCGACCGACTGGGTGTCGGCGAAGGTCGCGTCCGGATTGTGCTGGGCCGAGGTGCCTACCGCGCTGCGCCACGCGAAGTTTTCGCTGGACGCGCGCGACAGCAGCACGCTGGCGCCGCCGGAGATGTACCCGGAGGCGGAATCCCTCTGCTCGGCGACTCGGTCCACGTACACGTAGCGTTCGACATCGGTGCTGCTCGCCGCGTTGTCGTCGTAGCCCGATCCCAGGAAGGCGTTGTACAACAGGGCGTCCTCTTCCGGCTCGAATTCAGGCGCCTTGTCCTTGCCCGGCAATTCCTCGACCTGGGGCTCGGCAACGGGAATGCTCGGCAGCGCGCCGAGGCGCGCCAGTTCGGTGCGCGCACGCTCGCGCGTCGGCTCGAACGCCGACGAATAGAGCAGGTGGCGGTACTGCTCGATGGCTTCTTCGGACTGGCCATCCTGCTCGTACGCATGCGCCAGGTGGAAACGCGCCGGATCCTGCATCGGGTTGCGTGTGACGTAGTCGGCGAGGCGTGCCACCGCTTCGTCGGTATAGCGGGCTTCCAGCGCGGCGCGCGCGATCAGGTATTGCCACCAGCCTTCCTCGCGGTACTTGCGCTGGTGCGCCTTGAGGCTTTGGTACGCCGCCTCGGCCTCGCCGGCCTGCACCATGGCTTCCAGCTGCTGCTCGGTCCTGGGCATCTCCGCGGCAGCCAGCGCGGGCGCCGCCAGGACCAACAACAGCGCCAGCAGGATCCGCGCGGGACCGTGTCCAGCGTGCGAGCTCATGAGTACTCCCGTAAGGACGAGTTTGCCCGGCTGAGACCCTGTGGCCCCACGAAAAGTTTGTCCTGCGGTTGTCGCCGCCCGGCGACGCCCCGATAATGGCGCCCCCGTCTGGACCCCCACCTGCAGCGACGATGAGCAAGCAGCGCCTCTACCGCGTCAGCTTCACCAACCAGGGGCAGGTCTACGAGATCTACGCGCGCAACGTCAGCCACGGCGGCCTGCTCGGTTTCGTCGAGGTGGAGCAGCTGGTGTTCGGCGAGAAATCCAGCGTGGTGCTCGATCCCGGTGAAGAAAAGCTCAAGACCGAGTTCGCGCACGTCACGCGCAGCTTCATCCCGGTGCACTCGGTGATCCGCATCGACGAGGTCGACAAGCCGGGGCCTGCCAGGATCTCCGCGTTGCTCGAGGGCACCAGCAAGGTCACGCCGTTTCCGACCTTCCACGCGGGCAAGGACCGGTGATGCAGGACTTGTTCGCGGCGCCGCGGACGTCCCAGGCGCTGCGATTCGCCATGCTCGGCAGCGGCAGCCAGGGCAATGGCACGTTGATCCAGTCCGGCTCGACCACGATCCTCATCGACTGCGGCTTCATGATTCGCGAAGCCGAGGCGCGCCTGCGCCGGCTGGGCGTGGCGCCGCATGACGTCAGCGCGATCGTCGTCACGCACGAGCATTTCGACCACATCGGCGGCGTCGCGCGCTTTGCGCGCAAGCACCGCGTCCCGGTGTGGCTCACCGACGGCACGAGCGCGGGCTGGAAGGACGCGCCGGTGCCGCGCAACCAGCGCGTGGCATGCGGCGAGGCGTTCACGGTGGGCGACTTGCGCATCGAGCCGTTCGCGGTGCCGCACGACGCGCGCGAGCCGAGCCACTTCGTCGTCGGCAACGGCTCGTTCCGTGTCGGCGTGTTGTCCGACGCCGGATCGGTCACCGACGCGATGCGTGCCGCACTGAGCGGCTGCGATGCGCTGATGCTGGAGTTCAACCACGACGTCGACATGCTCGAGAACGGCCCTTATGAGCCGCCCCTCAAGCGGCGCGTCGGTGGGCCGCTGGGCCACTTGTCCAACATGCAAGCCGCCGAGCTGGTGACGAGCATCGACATCGCGCGACTGCGCCACCTGGTTCTGACGCACCTCTCGCAGAAGAACAACACGCCGGAGTTGGCGCTGGCGGCCGCGCTCGGGGCGCTCGGGGTCGTCGCCGAGCGCGAGGTCGTGTGCGCGCACCAGGACGCCGGTCTCGATTGGCGGGTTCTGCAGTGAACGCACGCGAGCCCGCCGGCGTGCAGGTGTTGTTTGGCGCACCGGCGATGTCGGCATTCCGCATGCAGCGGCTGCTCGAGTCGCTGAAGGTGCACGCCCCGGAGTTGCGCGCCATCGAGGTCCACGAGTTGTTCCTCGTGGACGCTGCCGACGTGTCGACCGCGGACCTGCGCCGCCTGCTCGGAGCCGGGCCGGACCGGCTGCCCGCAGCCGATGCGACGCTCTACGTGGTGCCGCGCCTCGGCACGGTGTCGCCGTGGAGCAGCAAGGCAACCGACATTGCGCGCGTCTGTGGCCTTGCGGCAAAGCGCATCGAGCGCGGCCAGGCGTTGCTGCTCGACGGCGTGAAGCAGCTGCCACCCGCGGCGCTCGATGCGCTGCACGACCGCATGACCGAGAGTGTGCTCGCCGACGCGGCGGACCTGGCGCGCGTGTTCGACGCGCAGCCGCCGCGCGCACTGCGCTCGGTCGACGTGCGCCGCGGCGGGCGCGCCGCGCTCGAGACCGCCAATCGCGACTGGGGCCTGGCGCTGTCGATTGATGAGATCGATTACCTCGTGGCGCACTTCACCGGCGCCGGCCGCGATCCGACCGATGCCGAACTCATGATGTTTGCGCAGATCAACTCGGAGCACTGCCGCCACAAGATCTTCAACGCGCAGTTCACCGTCGACGGCGCGGCACAACCGGATTCGTTGTTCGGCATGATCAAACTGACCCACCAGGCCGCGCCGCAGGGGGTGCTGAGCGCGTACAAGGACAACGCCGCGGTGATCCAGGGCAGCATCACCGAGCGCTTCATCCGGGGCGCCGACCATGTATGGGGACCGGTGCGCGAGGCCGCCCACATCCTGCTGAAGGTCGAGACGCACAACCATCCGACCGGCATCTCGCCGCACCCGGGCGCCGCGACCGGCGCTGGCGGCGAGATCCGCGACGAGGCCGCCACCGGCCGCGGCGCCAAGCCGAAGGCCGGGCTCACCGGCTTCTCGGTCTCGCACCTGCGGATCCCGGGCTTCGCGCAACCGTGGGAATTCGCCGACTCACGCCCCGAGCGCGTGGCGACGCCACTGTCGATCATGCTCGAGGGCCCGATCGGCGGCGCCGCATACAACAACGAGTTCGGACGGCCGAACCTCGCCGGATATTTCCGCACCTTCGAGACGAAGGACGGCCCGGATCACGACGTCACGCGTCGCGGCTATCACAAGCCGATCATGATCGCGGGCGGCATGGGCAACGTGCGGCCGCCGCACGTCGAGAAACTGGCCGTCACCGAGGGTGCCGCACTGGTCGTGCTCGGCGGCCCGGCCATGCTGATCGGCCTCGGCGGTGGCGCCGCGTCGAGCATGGCCACCGGCGCGTCCACCGCCGCCCTCGACTTCGCCTCGGTGCAGCGCGCCAACCCCGAGCTGCAGCGGCGCTGCCAGGAAGTCGTGGACGCCTGCTGGAGCCTGGGCAGGGACAATCCGATCCTGTCGATCCACGACGTCGGCGCTGGCGGCTTGTCCAATGCGCTGCCCGAGCTGGTGCACGCGGACGACCGCGGCGGCCGCATCAAGCTGCGTTCGATCGCCAGCGCCGATCCGTCGCTCTCGCCGATGGAAATCTGGTGCAACGAAGCGCAGGAACGCTACGTGCTTGCGGTCCTGCCGGAGCGCTTGCCCGAGCTGCAGGCGTTCTGCTCGCGCGAGCGCTGCCCGATCGCCGTGGTCGGCATCGCGCAGGCCGAGCGCGTGCTCGACGTGAGCGATGGCGGCGTCAAGGTCATCGACATGCCGATGCCGGTGCTGCTCGGCAAGGCGCCGCGCCTGCACCGTGACACGCGCCGCGCGCGTAGTGCTGGCGTGCCGTTCGACCACCGCGGCATCGACCTCGCCGACGCCATCACGCGCGTGCTGCGCTTCCCCGCGGTCGCAAGCAAGAACTTCCTGATCACGATCGGCGACCGCACGGTCGGCGGCCTCACCGTCCGCGACCAGATGGTCGGCCCGTGGCAGGTGCCCGTCGCCGACTGCGCGGTGACCGCGAGCGGCTTCGCCGGTGACTGCGGCGAGGCCATGAGCCTGGGCGAGCGCACGCCGCTCGCGCTGCTCGATGCGCCGGCCTCGGGCCGCATGGCGGTCGGCGAGGCGGTGACCAACATCGCCGCCGCACGCATCGGCAAGCTCGGCGACGTGCGCCTGTCGGCCAACTGGATGGCGGCTGCCGGCAACGGCGACGAGGACGCGCGCCTGTTCGACACGGTGCGCGCGGTCGGCGCCGAGCTGTGCCCGGCGCTCGGCATCGCGATCCCGGTCGGCAAGGATTCGCTGTCGATGCGCACGCAGTGGGACGACGCCGGCCGCCGCGCGACGCAGACCGCGCCGCTGTCGCTGATCGTCTCGGCATTCGCGCCGGTGACCGACGTGCGCAAGAGCCTGACACCGCAGCTGCGCACCGATGCAGGCGCCACGCGGCTGCTGCTGGTCGACCTCGGCCACGGCCGCAATCGCCTCGGCGGATCGATCCTCGCGCAAGCCTATGGCGCGATCGGCACGGTGCCGCCGGACCTCGATGAGCCGTCCGCGCTCAAGGCCGCGTTCGATGCGGTGCAGGCGCTGAACGAGCAGGGCGTGTTGCTCGCCTACCACGATCGATCCGACGGCGGCCTGCTCGCGACCTTGTGCGAGATGGCCTTTGCCGGCCACTGCGGCGTGGACATTGCGCTCGACGAACTCGGCGACGACCCGCACGCGGCCCTGTTCAGCGAGGAGCTGGGCATGGTGCTGCAGGTGCGTGCGGCCGACCTCGCGCAAGCCAAGGCCGCGTTCGGCAAGCTCGCCGTCGCCGAGCTCGGCGCGCCCCAGGTCGGTGCGGGCGACACCGTGCGCCTGTCGTATCGCGAGCGCGTGCTGTTCGAGGAGCCGCGCGAAAAGCTCTACAAGACCTGGGCCGAGGTCAGCCACCGCATCGCGGCACTGCGCGACGATCCAGGCTGCGCGATGGAAGAATTCGAGTCGGCGGGCACCGCCGCCGACGCCGGCCTCAAAGTCGCGCTGACGTACGACGTCGCCAAGGCGCCGGCCGTGCTGACGGCGCGACCGCGCGTCGCGGTGCTGCGCGAGCAGGGCGTCAACGGCCAGGTCGAGATGGCGTATGCGTTCCACGCCGCCGGCTTCGAGTCGGTCGACGTGCACATGACCGACCTCATCGAAGGCTTTGTTTCGCTCGACGATTTCCGCGGCCTCGTTGCCTGCGGGGGTTTTTCATATGGCGACGTGCTCGGCGCCGGCCAGGGCTGGGCCAAGTCGATCCTGTTCAATGCGCGAACGCGCGAGGGCTTCGCGAAGTTTCTCGCGCGCAAGGACGCCTTTGCGCTCGGCGTCTGCAACGGCTGCCAGATGTTCGCGGCGTTGAAGGACATCGTGCCCGGCGCCGGGAATTGGCCTGCGTTCCGGCGCAACCGCTCCGAGCAGTTCGAGGCGCGCTGGGCGCAGGTGGAAGTCGTCGAGAGCCGATCGTTGTTCTTCGCCGGCATGGCCGGCAGCACGCTGCCGGTCGCCGTGGCCCACGGCGAAGGCCGCGCGGTGTTCGACACGCCCGCCGACCTCGTCGCAATGCGAAAGGCCGGGCAGGTGGCGATGCGCTTCGTCGACGCGGGCGGCAAGGTCGCGACGCGCTACCCGCAGAATCCCAACGGCTCGCCCGACGGCGTCACCGCCATCTGCAACGACGATGGCCGCGTGACCATCCTGATGCCGCATCCCGAGCGCACGATTCGCGGCGCCACCGGCTCGTGGTGGCCGCAACGCAACGCCGAGTTCACGCCATGGATCCAGCTCTTCCGCAACGCTCGGCGCTGGGTGGGTTGAAGAACGGCCTGTAAGGCTTGTGGAAAGGCTTCTGTGGGAGGGCCCCTGGGCCCGATGTCGGTGGCACGACATCGGGGCCAGGGCCCCTCCCACAAAAGATCAACCACATGAGATCCCACCAACATCCGGGCCGCCGCCACGCCACAACAAGAACTAACGCCAACCCGTTCTTTTCCTTCGCCTTAAGCTAGCATTAGCACTCTCATGCCGCCGCGAGTCTTTGGCGGCGAGGGTGGAGGCTTCATGCGCTACGACTATGTGATCGTGGGAGGCGGCTCGGCGGGTTGCGTGCTGGCCAACCGCTTGTCCGCCGACGGCAAGCACAGCGTGTGTCTGCTCGAGGCCGGCCCGGCCGACAGCAATCCATTCATCGCCATCCCCGGCGGCATCCTGCAGATCATCCGCAGCAAGCTGCACAACTGGCACTTCTTCACAGAGCCGCAACGCCACCTCGACAATCGCCCGCGGTACTGGCCGCGCGGCAAGACGCTCGGCGGGTCGAGCGCGATCAACGCGATGTGCTACATCCGCGGCCACGCGCGGGATTACGACCACTGGGCCAGCCTCGGCAACACCGGCTGGAGCTATCGCGACCTGCTGCCGCTGTTCCGCAAGTCTGAGCACCACGAAATCGGCGCCAACGACTTCCACGGCACCGGCGGGCCGCTCAACGTCGCCCCGCTGCGCGACCCCAGCCCGCTCGCGCACGCCTTCATCGAGGCGGCCGAGCAGGCCGGCTTCCGGCGCACCGCCGACTTCAACGGCGCGCAGCAGGAGGGCGTGGGCCTTTACGAGGTGATGCAGAAGAATGGCCAGCGCTGCAGCAACGCGCACGCGTTCCTGCGCGAAGCCGAAGGCCGGGAGAACCTGACCATCCGCACCGGCGTGCATGCCACGCGCGTGCTGTTCGACGGCAAGCGCGCCGTCGGCGTGCGCGTGTTCGAGTCGGGCCGCTACCTCGACATCGCGGCGAACCGCGAAGTACTGCTCGCCGCCGGCGCGATCGGCTCGCCGCAACTGCTGCTGCTGTCGGGCGTGGGCCCAAGGGACGAAATCCAGCGCCACGGCATCTCGCTGGTGCACGAGCTGCCCGGCGTGGGCCGCAACCTGCAGGACCATCCGGACTTCATCATCACGACCGAGAACACCTCGCGCCTCGCGATCTCGTTTCACCCGCTGGCGTTCTGGCGCACGATCGTCGCGGTGTTCCAGTACCTGTTCAAGAAGCGCGGCACGCTGACCAGCAACTCGGCCGAGGCCGGCGCGTTCACCAAGTCGTCGCCATCGGAGCCGATACCCGACCTGCAATACCACCTCGTGGTGGCGGCGAACACCCGGCACGCGCAGGACCTGAGCACGCTGTTCAAGTTCTGCTACAGCCTGCATGTATGCATCCTGCGGCCGAAGAGCCGCGGCACGGTGACGCTGCGCAGCAGCGATGCGCTCGCGGCGCCGGTGATCCAGCCCAATTATTGCGAGCACCCCGAAGACTTCGAGAAGTTGGTGCTGGGCTTCAAGCAGGCGCGCCATATCCTGTCGCAGCCGGCGTGGACCGCGCATCGCGGCGCGGAGCTCGAGCCCGGCATGGCGGTGCAGAGCGACGAGCACATCCGCGCCTGGGTCCGCGCCAACACCGAGACGGTCTATCACCCGGTCGGCACCTGCAAGATGGGGCTCGACGACATGGCCGTGGTGGATTCGCAATTGCGTGTGCGTGGCATCGAGGGGCTGCGCGTGATCGACGCCTCGATCATGCCGACGCTCATCGGCGGCAACACCAACGCGCCGACCACGGTGATCGGCGAGAAGGGCGCGGCCATGATCCTGGAGCAGGCACTGTCGCGGCCAGCCGCGACGGCGCTCGCGGCATGACGCGCTGGCTGTTGCTCATCGCCGGCGCCACGCTTGCCGGCTGCGGCGCGACGCGCGACCTGTTCGCGCGCGAAACACCGATCGAGGTGCGCGAGGTCGGCCGCAGCCTCTACTGCAACACCCCGGGCGAGACGGTCCACGTGACGCTGCTCGCGGACGCGCAGGCGGTGGCCGACTGGCAGGCCGCCCGCGGGATCGTGCTCGCCGGCGGCGAATCGCTGTCGCAGGCGCCGCACGCGGTGGTCGAAATGGGGGCGCGCCCGACCGGGGGCTACGGCATCGCGGTGGCGCGGGGAGCCGCGCTGCGTGGCGAAGTCGTCGTGCTCGCCGCGACGTTCGTGTCGCCGCCGCCGGGCAGCATCCGCACCCAGGCGCTCAGCAGCCCGTGCGTGCTGGTGCAATTGCCGCGCGGTCGCTACACCGAGGTCGAGGTACGGGACCCCTCCGGCGAGCTGCGTGCGCGCGGCGGGCGTCCGCAGCCGGGCGCACCTGTCGACGAGCCGGTGCCGTCGGCCGTCCCGGCGTCATGATGCGCGCAGCCATATTGCTCGCCGCGGCCCTGCTCGCGGCATGGACGCCGGCGAGCGCGGAGACGCAGGCTCCGTCCGAGGTCGTTGACGCGTTTCATTTCGCGATGAAGGCCGGTGACCGGCGCAAGGTGCTCGAACTGCTGACCGCCGACGTCACGATCTTCGAGCAAGGCCACATCGAGCGATCCCGCACCGAATACGCGCGCACACATCTCGCCGAGGACATCGCGTTCGCCTCGTCCACCCAGCGAACCGTTGCGCGTCGCACCGCACGGCTGCTCGGCAACGCGGCGTGGGTGATGTCGATCAACCGCAGCCGCGGCAGGTTCAATAACCAGCCGGTGGATTTCTCGACCGACGAGACCATGGTGCTGACGCGCGTTGCCGGCAAGTGGCGCATCGTCCACATCCACTGGTCATTCGACGACAAGGCCACGCACAACTAGCCGATGCTGACTTTCCTGCCCGCGCCGGTGGTTGGGGTGATCATGGCGCTGGTGTTGAGCGTACATACCGTCCTGTGGGCCTCGCTGGTTTATGTCGGCATCCTGCTCAAACTGGTCTCGCCACCGGGTCCGGCTCGCGATGCCAGTTCCCGGCTTACGGCCTGGCTCGCGCAACGGTGGGCAATCCTCAACACGGTGTGGGTGCGATGGTTCCTGCGTGTCGAGTGGCACATCCGCATCGATGCCGACCTGTCGCCGCACGGCCAGTACCTCGTGTGCGCCAACCACCAGAGCTGGAACGACATTTTCGTGCTGATGCGGACCTTTGGCAGCAAGGCGCCGTTCTTCAAGTTCTTCCTGAAGCAGGAGCTCATCTGGGTGCCGGTGCTGGGCCTGTGCTGGTGGGGCCTCGACTATCCATTCATGAAGCGCTACACGCAGGAGCAGGTCGCGCGGAATCCGGCGCTCAAGGGCAAGGATCTCGAGACCACGCGCAGGGCCTGCGAGCGCTACAAGAACCAGCCCGTGCTGATCCTGAATTTCCTCGAGGGCACGCGGTTCACGACAGCCAAGCACGCCCAGCAGCGGTCGCCGTACGCGCGGTTGCTGAAGCCCAAGTCGGGGGGTTTTGCGTTCACCCTGTCCGCGCTCGGCGAGCGGCTGAGCTCGCTGCTCGACGTCACCATCGTCTATCCCGGCGGCGCGCAGGGATTCTGGGAGTTCCTGTGCGGCAAGGTCCGCAAGGTCGTCGTCGACGTGCGCCAGCTGCGCATCCCGGCGGATCTGTTCACCGGCAGCTATGAGAACGACCCGGTGTTCCGCCAGCGATTCCAGGATTGGATCGGCGAGCTGTGGTTCGACAAGGACCGGCGCGTCGCCGAACTGCTGGCGCAGCATGCCCTGGAGGGATCGAAATAATGCGTGCAATGACGCGCGGCGCGATGCTCGCTCTCGGTGCGGCGCTGGCGGCCTGCGGCCGTTCGGAGCCGCCCGCCGACCTGGTGCAGAAGGCGGAGACCGCGCTGCCGCCCGGGCAGTCCGGGTTCTGGAACAGCGAAGGCCAGGCCGCCGGCAGTGCCAGCGGAGATCCCGCGGACTACGGCGCGCACGTCGATGACCAGCGCCTGTTGTACTGGAGCTTCGACGCCAAGCCGGCGACGCTCGGCACCAAGCCCGGCACGCCGGTGTCGCCGCTGGCGGGCGTCGAGATTTACCGTGACGCCTACGGCGTGCCGATCGTCTACGCCGATAACGCGCATGACCTGTGGTTCGGCGTGGGCTATGCCATCGCGCAGGACCGGTTGTTCCTGATGGACGCGACTCGCCGCACCGGCGCGGGCACGCTGGCCGAACTCGCCGGCTGCGGCTCGGTGCCGGCGGACGCGCAGCAGCGCATCGTCGGCTACTCCGATGCCGAGTACGCGGCTTTCTTCGCGGCGATGTCGCCCGATTCGCGCGAGTTCGTGCAGGGTTACGTCGATGGCGCCAACGCCTGGCGGCTCGAGGCGATCGCCGACCCCGCGCTGCTGCCCGCCGAGTACACGCTGCTGCAGACGACCCCGACCGAGTTCACCGTCAAGGACGTGCTGGCCGCGGGCGTCTACATTACGCGTTACGTCGCCGCCGAGGGCGGCAACGAGTTCCTCAACATCCAGATGCTGAAGCAGCTGGAACTCGAGTACGGCTCGCGCGCGGCAGCGCTGGCCGCGTTCCAGGACATGGTCTGGCTCGACGATCCGCAGGCAGTCACCAGTGTGCCCGCGGGTCTCGGTGTGTTCTCGAACCAGGATGGGGAAGCAGCCGGTCGCGACAACACTTTTACGCAGATGGCGAACTGGGCGCTGGGCCTGCCGGAGACCGTGTGGAAAGGGCAGGGTACTGGGCATGCGGCCGAGGTCGGCAGCTGCAGCGCGCAGGCGCAAGCGACGTCGACACGCGCGTTCGCAAAGGCGCGCAAGGGGCGGGCGAGGCCGGCCCGCCTCGAGGGCGCTGCGACCCAGGTGCGCAAGGTGCTGAAGCAGCTCGCGCGCCTGTTCGCGAGCCGCGATGGTCACAGCTTCGGCTTCGCGCTGGCCGGCTCGATCACGCGTGACGGTGGCGGCATGCTCATCAGCGCGCCGCAGCTCGGCTACAGTTATCCACTGCTGCTCGCCGAGTACGAGATCCACGGCGCCGGCTACGACGCCCGCGGCGTGTCCGTGCCGATGCTGCCAGTGGTGGGCATCGGCTACACCACCGACGTGGCCTGGGCGCTGACCACCGGCTACAGCAAGACCATCGACAGTTTCGTCGAGACGACATGCTCGACCGCGCAGCAGCAGGCTGGCGCCTGCGCCGCTGACCAGTACTTCCATGCAGGGCAGTGGAAGGACATGGACTGCCGCGTCGAGACCGTCGCCTATCGCGACAGCGTGCAGGGTGTGCCGTCCGGACCGGCAGCCAACTCGCAGGATTACCGCGCGTGCCGCACCGTGCACGGCCCGGTGGTTGCGCGGGATGACGCCAAAGGCGTTGCGCGCAGCCTGCAGTTCGCGATCTTCGGGCGCGAACTCGAGACCATCGAGGGCGTGCGCGCGTGGAACCGGGCGAAGACCCTGGAGGACTTCATCTCCGGCGTACGCCAGGTGACGTGGAATGAAAACGCCATCGTTGCCACGCGCGACGGGCAGATCGGCTATTTCCATCCGGGCCTGTTTCCGCGGCGCGGCGCGGGCGCCGACATGCGCCTGCCAGCGCGCGGCACCGGCGAGCACGACCTCGGCGCGCCGTTGCCGTTCGAGAAATTGCCGCACGCCGTCAACCCGCCGCAGGGCTTCGTCGCGAACTGGAACAACAAGCCGGCCGCGGGCTGGCTGGATGGCGAGGGCTTCGGCTCAACCTCGCGCGCCGCCGGCGCGGGGCAGCGCGTCACCAACCTGATCGACCTGCTGGGCTCGCGCCACGGCTGGACCTTTGCTGACCTGCGCGCGGCCGATATCCACGCCGGGACGCGCGACCCACGCGCGCGCGAATACCTGCCGGTGATCGCGGCGTTTCGCGCGACGGCATTTGGCGACCTGTCCGAGGTGCAGCGCGCCGCGCTCGACCGCATGTTGGCGTGGGATCGCTCGCACTATGGTCCGGGCATCGACCTCGCCGATGACACGACGTGGGTGGACGGCCCCGGCGCGACGCTGTTCGGCGCATACGTCGATGCGTTGCGCGACGAGCTGTTCGGCTCGCTGAAGAACAACGTCATCGATCCGGGCACGCCGGACAGCGACCCCAACAATCCCAACCCCGACTCAGGCCTGACGATCTACGGGCGCATCGCCGGTGTCGGCAGCCACCGCTTCGACCAGTCGGTGATGGACAACCTGGTGGTGCGGGTGCTCGCGCCGGAAAGCTCCGGCCTGTCAGTACGCCGCGACTACACCGGCGGGCGCACGCGCGATGCCGTGATGCGCGCGGCGCTCGAGGTGGCGCTGTCGCGACTCGAAGTGGACAGCGTCGACGGCCTCGACGGCTTGCGCCGCTCGCATCCGCGCAGCCAGATCTGCTCGCTGACTGGTGCTGTGGGTCCGGGCTCGGACGCCGCGCCGGGAACGTCTTGCGTGGAGATGCCGTACCAGGACCGCGGGTCGTGGGTGCATCGCGTGGGGTGGGAGCGCTGACCTTTACGAAGACCGCGACATCCCCGCTGTCACCACGAAACGCATCGCTTCTTCGAGCGTCATGTCCACCGGCGTGAGCCACGCGCGCGGCAGCAGCGCGGTGTAGCCGCCGATCGTGTAGCTCATCGGCAGGTACACGGCCACGGTGCCTTCGGCGGGTGTCAGCGGCAGGCCGCTGAAGTCCTCGATGGTCACGAAGCCGAGCAAACCGGCCTCGGTGCCGGGAAACTTCACCATTACCACCTTGCTGAACTTGTTCGAGCCCGACTGCGAGAACAGGCTCATCAGGTCGCGCACCGCGCTGTAGACGGTCTTCACCAGCGGGATGCGCTCGAGCAGCGCCTCGAACCAGCGCATCAGGCGGCGGAAGTAAACCGCCTCCATCAACACGCCAACCGCGAACACGAGGCCCAGCGCGACGAGCAGGCCAAGGCCCGGCGCGTAGAACTCGTCAGGCAGCAGCACGCGGACGAAGGCGCCGAGCGCGGTTTCGGTCATGCGCACCAGCCACGCCAGCACCGCGATCGTCACGACGATCGGCAGCACGACCGCGAGACCGGACAGGAAAGTGCGGGCGAGTCGGCGCAGGCTCATGCGCGAATGGTAGCCGCAGGCGCGGCCCTCATGCGCAGCGCCACTCGTGGCGGCCAAGGCCGGCGCCCTCGAGCACGATGCGATCACCCGGCGCGATCGGCCCGACGCCGGCCGGCGTGCCGGTGTAGATGACGTCGCCGGCCTGCAACGCCCAGGTGCGCGACAGGATGTGGATGATGCGCGCGACGCCGAACAGCATGTCCCTGGTGTGGCCGTCCTGGCGGCGCTGGCCGTTGACGTCGCAGGAGAAGCGCAGATCCTGCAGCGGCTGGCCGCTGTACGCGGTCCAGTTGCCGAGCGGCGCACTGTGGTCGAAAGCCTTGGCGAGCTCCCACGGCGAGCCCTTCTTCTTCAACTCGCCCTGCAGTTCGCGCAGCGTGAGGTCGAGGCCGAGCGTCAGCGCACTGACATGGCGCGTTGCCTCCGCTTCGGGAATGTCGGCTCCGCCGCGGCCCAGTTGCACGACCAGTTCCGTCTCGTGATGCACCGCGCCGCGGCCACGCGGAAGCGGGATGGCACTGCCCACCGGCACGATGCTGCTGGCCGGCTTCATGAACACCAGGAAGGCGTCGTCGGGCGTGTTGCCCAGTTCGCGGATGTGCTCGGCGTAGTTGCGGCCGATGCAGAAGATGCGCTGCACGTTCATCGCATCACCCGTCACGCGGGAAAGCGCGGCGCGCCGGCTTCGAGTGGAATCCGAAAAGTGTTGAGCGTGAACGACACGGCGTGGTACAGGCCGGCGAGCATCACCAGCTCGATGAGCTGGTCATCCGCAAAATGATTCTTGAGTTCGGACCACAGCGCGTCGTCCACGGTGTGCGTGGCGTGCAGCGCGTCGGCGAGCTTGACGATCGCGCGCTCATCGGCCGACCACGCCGGATCGTCGGCCGGCCTGCGCACCGAGGCCGCGAGTTCTGCAGGCGTCCATTTCGACTTCACGCCGAACGCCGCGACGTGCACGCCCCACTCGTACTCGGCGCCACACAAGGCCGTGGTGCGCAGGATCATCAGCTCGCGCTGCCGCATCGAGATGCTGCCCCGATCGAGCAGGCCGCCCGCGATCATGCGGCTCAGCACGCGCGGGTTATGCGCCAGCGTGCGGAACAGCGCCAGCGGCGGCGCGCCGCGCATCACGGCGTCGAACGCGGCCTGCACGTCGGCGGAGTAGGGAGGGTCGAGCGGGGCGATGCGGGCGGTCATGGAGTCTCCAGGAAAGGAAAAAGCCGCGCGGGGCGCGGCTTTTTCGGTGACGCGTCAGGCCATCAGATACGGGCTTCGATGCCGAATTTCGCGAAACCCTTGGTCTCGAAATTCTGCCGGAACGAATCGCGCAGCTTGGTCGCCGTCGCGTCGTAGTCGGCCTTGTCGGCCCAGGTGTTGCGCGGGTTGAGGATGCTGCTGTCCACGCCCGGCACCGACTTCGGCACCTTGAGGTTGAGGATCGGCAGCACTTCGGTCTCGACCTCGTCGAGCTTGCCGTCGAGCGCGGCGTTGAGCAGCGCGCGGGTGACTTTCAGCGACATGCGCTTGCCGACGCCGTACTTGCCGCCGCTCCAGCCGGTGTTCAGCAGGATGCAGCGCGCCTTGTGCTTGCCCATCTTGTCGGCGAGCAACTTTGCGTAGACGTTGGGCTTGTGCGCCATGAACGGACCGCCGAAGCAGGCCGAGAAAGTCGGCTGCGGCTCGGTGACGCCGACTTCGGTGCCGGCGACGCGCGCGGTGAACCCCGAGACGAAGTGGTACATCACGTCCTTGGCGTCGAGGATCGAGATCGGCGGCAGCACGCCGTACGCGTCGGCCGTCAGCAGCACGATGGTCTGCGGGTGCGGGCCACGCGCATTCGGCATCGTGTTCGGCACGACCGAGAGCGGGTAGGACAGGCGGGTGTTCTCGGCGATCGAGCCGTCATTGAGGTCGAGCTCATCCGGGTGGCACTCTTCCATTTTCTTGCCTGGCAGCGGCGGCACGTTCTCGATGATGCAGCCCGCTTGCGACAGCGCCGCGGCGATCACCGGTTCGGCTTTCTTGTCCAGGTTGATGAGCTTGGCGTAGCAGCCGCCCTCGAGGTTGCACAGGCCGTTGTCCGACCAGATGGTCTCGTCATCGCCGATCAATTTCCGCGACGCATCGGCCGACAGCGTTGTCTTGCCGGTGCCCGACAGGCCGAACAGGATCGCGCCGTCGCCCTTCTCGCCGACGTTGGCCGAGCAGTGCATCGACAGGCGGCCTTCCTTGGGCATCAGGTAGTTGCCGACAGTGAAGATGGTCTTCTTGTTGACGCCACAGTAATCGGCGCGGCCGGCGACGAGGCAGAGCTTGTGCTTGACGTCGATGATCACCGCGGCCTCGGCGCGCGAGCCGTCGCGCTCCGGAACGCAGGTGAAGCTCGGCACATTCAGCATCGTCCAGCGGCGCGCATCCACATCCTTCACGCCCGCGAGGTTTTTCGGGAACATGTTGTCGACGAAGGCGGCGTGCGTCGCGTACTCGCCGACGAAGCGGTACGGCACCGCGAGGTCGGGATCGTTGCCCATGTACACGTCCTTTACATACAGCTGCGCTTTCTTGTCGTTGAGGTGCTGCACCACGCGCTTGAGCAAGCCCTGGTACTTCTCGGGGTCGTACGGGTTGAGGTCCGCCTTGAACCAGATTTCCTCGGCGACTTCCGGCCAGTTCACCGCGTAAGTGTCCTTGGTGCGGCGGCCGGTGCAGTCCGGGTCGGTGTAATAGACCAGTGGGCCTTTGACACCGAGCTTGGTCGGGAACGCCTTCTGCGCGTTGCCTGGGCCGTCCTTCTTCACGCGGCCCTTGTCGTTCCTGATCGCTTCGTGAAACAACTCGTCCTTCGACAGGTTGTACTTGTAGCTCACGTTTTTGAGCCCGAGGAGTTTCTCGAGGTCGGCCTGGAAGGTCATCAATAATCCTTTCTGGTCAGTCGCTTACGGTGGAACCGAGGCGCCCCGCAGAGGGCGGGGCGCTGCAAATCGGGACCGGAAGGATAGAGGGCGGGGCGAGTGGAGGCAAACCTCGGCGCAAGTGCCACAGTCTTTATCCGGCCGCAGCGGCCTTGGTAGGCAGCGAAAACCGGAACGTCGAACCGATGCCTTCCCTGCTGTCGACACTCACCTTGCCACCGTGAGCCTCCGTGAATGTTTTCACGATGGCAAGGCCGAGGCCGGTGCCATTGGGGTTCTCCGGATCGGTTTCGCCCTTGTCGAAGATTTTTTCGAGCAACGCTTCGGGGATGCCTGCGCCATTGTCGCCAACCCAGCACTCGACGACGCCTTCGGCGGCGAGCTCCCGAGCCCCGATGTGGATTTCACCGCGAGGGGTGTAGCGGATGGCATTGGCAACCAGGTTCTGGAATACGCGCCGCAGCAGACCCGCGTCTGCGTAGACGACAAGGTCGTAGGGCACCTTGTTGACCAGCTGGGTGCTGTCGGTCCCGGCCACGGGATGGAGATCGTGTACGAGCGCTTCCACCAGGGGCCACAAATCGAACTCGCGCCGGTGCAGCTTGACGCCGACTTCGGTCTGCAGATTCGAGTTCTCCTCCAGCACCTTTGCAACCAGGCCTTCCAGGTGCTTCACGCTACGTTGCAGAGTTTTCAGTATTTGCGCGGTTTCGCCATCACGTTCCGGGTGGGTCATTTCCAAAACTCGCCCAGCCATGGAGATGGCACTCAATGGCGTTCGGAGGTCGTGCGCAACAAAGGCGAGATATTCTTCCCGGCGCTGTTGCACCTCGAGCGCACGCTGCGTCGCATAGGTCTGCAGTGCAAGGCCGATGGCGTGGTCGAGGACCCGGTTGATGGTGTGGAAGGCCTTGCCTTGAAGGATTATCCCGTTGTCCCCGGCCAGGTCGTGGATGCACGCGCGCAGGATGTTGTACTCCGCGGTGACTTCCTCGATATCGAATGCGTGCTGGAGACGCTGGAGACCATGCGTCCTGGGACTGCCCTCGCCAAATGCCTCGGCAATGGTCTGGTCGGCCTTTGACCTGAGGGCTCCAGCGAGTTCATGCAGCAACTGGGGGATGTGGTCGTTGAGAGCGGGTACGTCGAGCTTGCTTGCGGAGGGCAGTTCACGGACCTGTTCCCGCCAGCGCGACAACAAGGCTTCGCGCTCACGCGTGATGAGCGCCGCCAGGCGGTCCATGTCATCGATGGTCATCTCGCCTCCGGCGTGGGCTGTGGGAGCGTTTGTGTTGCTATCCCAGACAACTAGAAGCCCGAAAAGGTGCGCAGGTTGGTCGCGAAAAACGTGGCTCGGACGCCGCGCTGGCGCCTACCGATCGCTCACCACCCACGTATTGCCGTCACGGCCCAAGTAGAGTTTCTGCATCTCCGGGAGCGTGAACGGCCGGCTGCCGATGCGGCCGAACACCGCGACCTGGCCGCCGGTCTCGTCGACCGCGCGATCTCGCTCGAGGCCACGCGACAGTGACAGCAAGCCGCCGGGCCGACCGGCGATCCACTGCGGCGTCGGGGCCGGTGAAAAGCCATAGAACTTGGGTTGCGTATCCGGGGCGGTGAGCTGTATCACCGACAGCCCGGTCTGCGCGTCGGCGACGTAGGCGAACAGCGAAGCATTGGTGCTGCCGACCATGACGTCGCGCGCGTCTTTGAGCTTGCCGCCGGCATCGAAACGCTGCACGAGTTTCGGCTGCGCAGGATTTTCGACGTCGATGATGGCGAGGCCTTCGGCGCCGGCGGCGACGTAGGCATAGGTGCGCGCAACGTGCAGCTTGTGCGCGTCCTTCAGCGCGATGCGCGCGCCGCTCAGGATCTGCGGCCGCGCCGGCTTGGTCACGTCGAGCACCTGCAGCCCGTAGTCGGTCGTCACGAATGCATAGCGGAACTGCACCTGGCTCGCGCGCACGCCGGGCAGCTTCACCACGGCTTCCGCGACCGGCTTCAGCGGGTTCGCCAGGTTCACCACGACGAGTCCGGCATCGGCGGCGATGTAGGCAAAGTCACCCGCCAGCGTCGCGTGGCGCGCCCCGGCCAGCACGCTGCCCGGGTTGAAGGTCAGCGCGCGCGACAGCAGGTTGTTGCGCGGCTCGCCATCGGCGAGTGTGTCCACGTCGACGAGGATCAGTCCTTCGACGGCGTCGGTCACCAGCGCGTAGTGATAGATCGGCCGGAACGCCTGCTCCTGGTTCTCCGCGCGCATGATCGGCAGCGCGTTGCGCGCCGGATCGATCGGCTGGTTGGTTGGCAGCACGACGCATGTGGCATTGCGCGAGGCTACGCGCGTGTCGTGGCCGAGCGGCGAGAACGGCGCGCTGATCAGTGGCTGGCTGACGCCCTTGTTGGCGATGCTCGCGACGTCGTAGACCGACAGGCCGCCGGAGCCTTCCGCGACGAACAGGTACTCGCCACGCAACTGCAGGCAGCCGGCGACGCCCGCGGTGCCATGCAATTTGTCCACGGCAAGCTCGCGCCCGGCCAGTTCGTGGCGGGCGAACCAGTCGGGATACGCGTGGCGATGCAGGTAACTGCCGATCACCGCCTGCGGCTCGTCCCATTCGGTGACCTGGATCGCGGCGATGCCGCGCGCGCCGCCCGCGTAGACGTTGAAGCCGACAAAATCGACGAAGTCGGTGCCCTGGCCGAGCAAGGACGCGAGCCACGCGTTGTTGTCGTTGCGCGCCGAGAGATGGCAGTCGGTGCAGGTCTTGGTCTCGGTCTTGCGCTCGGTGTGCGGGTAATGCGGCGCGAAAGCCTGCGACGAGAAACCGCTAGCCGCGATCGGCGGCTGCTGCACGTAGATGCGCTCGCGATTGGTATTGGTCGACGAAAGCACCAGAGCCGAGGTGCTGCGCACCGGCGCGATGCGGAAGCCCTTGGCCTCGCCATGCTTGCCGAGCATGTAGAAGTCGTCGCGCACCACCTGCGGGTTGTAGGTCGCGAAGTTGCGCGTTTCGCCGCCTTCGAAATGCTGGCGCTCGCTTTTCCAGTTGGCCTGGATTGGCAGGTGGCAGCCAAAGCACGAAGTGGTCCACGAGGTGTGGCAGGTCGCGCACAGCATCTCGTCGTCCTGGTGCGCGCGGTCCGCCGGTGCGACCTGGCGACCGAAGGCCTGCGATTTGACGTTGCGCGACATCAACTTGGCACGAGCGGCCTTGGCGTTGTACTCGCGGTGGCCGGGGGTCACGGTGTCCTTGACCAGGCTCATCTTCCACGACAGCTTCGGATCCAGAGCGGAGCGTTGCCACAGCTGGCCGTTGATCCACTCGAAACGCAGGCGGCCATCGGACGTGCGCAGCTTGCCGAGGTCGCTGCCGCCCGGCGGCGCCGCCGGGCCGGAGGTGCGCAGGCTTGGATAGCGGTCGGCCGTGCCGTGGCAATCCTGGCAGTCGATCTCGATCGCTTGCGCCACTTCGCCGTAAAGATGGCCGTTGCCGTGGTTGTCCTGGCCGAAGTGGCAGTCGATGCAATGCATGCCCTTGTCGACGTGGATCGAGGCGAGGTGCACGGCCTTCGGCGGCTTGCCGGGAGCGCCGAATTTCTGCGGGTCGTCGTCTCGCACGATGGCACCCGCGGCGTCGAGGAGATTGCCCTTGCGATCGCGCTTGAACACCGCGCGGAAGTTCCAGCCGTGGCCGTGGTAGTCGGCGAACTGGGTGTCCTTCAACTTCGGATTCAGTTCGGACACCTTGTCGAGGAAGTCGCGCTCGCCCCAGTTGCCGCGGATCGCGGCTTCTTCCGGATTGCGCCGGTTGATGTCGCGAATCTCTTCCGCGCCCGGGTACTTCTGCGCTTTCGGCCACATCGCCGGCGCATCCGACTCGTAATCCCACATCGTGTAACCGAGCATCGAGTTCAGGAAAATGTTCGGCTGGTGCATGTGGCAGACCATGCACTGGCTTGTCGGAATCGCCCGCGTGAACTGGTGTTGCAACGGGTGGCCTTCCTCGTCGCGCGGGATCGTGGTGTCGGTCGTGATGGTCTGGCCCGTGTGTCCGAACTTCGCGTACGGCCCGGAGTGGCGCGGGTCGCGATCGTTGGCATAGACCACGTGGCACGCGGTGCAGCCCGAGGAGCGGTAATCGCCCGGCTGGTCGTTGGTGCCGAGGAACGACAGCAGCGGGTCGTTGAGGCGCGTCTTGTGGATGTTGAGCAGCGGCACTGCGATGCGGTTGCCGGTGCCGGGCCCGCGGTTCGACTGCTTGAGGTCGGGTCTGCCGGGCTCCTCGAGCCGTTGCTGCGCGCCGGCGACACCGGGCAGGCCGGTCTCGGGGAAAATCGTGTTGATGTTGCGCCCGCCGCGCTCGAATACGCGGAAGACGTCGGCCGGCGGGGTGATTTCCCACGCGGGCAGCGGCCACAGTGCGGGCAAGATGCCCTTCTTTTTCATGTTTGCGTCGGGCTGCACCGGCCCCTTCAGCATTCCCGGCTCGCCATCGCGCGTATATGCCTCGCCGAGCACGTAGCGCTTGAACGGGAGAATCCCGTTGTTGTACGACGCCCCACCGAACAGCATCGCCCCGGTCGACATCAGGCTGCGCTCGTTGGCGGCGACGATGCTCTCGTGGCACGCGCCGCAGGACTCGCGCGCCACGCGCAAATCGCCGGGATTGATGAAGCGCACGAACTCCGCGCTCTCGTCATTCAGCTGCGCGTAGCTCGACTCGGGATTGCGGCTGCCGGGCCAGCGCTCGGGATGCATAGGCAGCACGTGCGCGGCACGCAGCGCATCGCCATAAGCGGGGCTGTTGGCGCCGGCGTCCTTGGGGCGGATCACCCGGGCATCGCCGCCGTGGCAGTCGGTGCAGCCGAGCACGACTGCGCTGCTGGCGTGCATGGTCTTGCGGTCGGTGGTGACGTGGCAGGACTCGCAGCCGGTGCTCTTGGCGGCGGCCTCGGCGGGCGCCTGGGTGCGCGGGGCGGGTGGCGCTGCCAACGTGTTGGCAAAAGCGGGCGTGCAAAGCAACGCCAGCAGCACGAGCACCGTGTCATTCCGAGCGAAGCGAGGAATCGCGTTCCAACCGCCGCGACACTCCGGAACGCGATGCTTCGCTTCGCTCAGCATGACAATGCGTCCTTCAGTACGTCAGCACGAGGTTGAACAGCACGGAATACGGCGTCTCATCCGGAAACAAATCCCGAAACCCCGCACCCGGCTCCAGTACCGCGCCCGACAACCGCACCACCGCGTTCTGCTGCATGAACGGTCTCCAGATCAGCGCCACCGACAAATCCCAGCCGATCGCGCGGTCGATGCTGCCCTGGTTGCGCGCGACCTCGAGCACCGCGGTGCGATCGAACCACAGGTGATTGGCGTTCGCCGTGAGCCGCAGCTCCGGCAGCAGGTCGAAATCGCCGCCAAGGCCCGCGAGCTGGATGCCGGGGTTGGTGAAGTTGCTCTGGCCGTGCTCCTTGCTGTGGCGCAGCGAATTGAGCACGCCATTGCGCGCCGACAGCGCCACGCCGCCGCCGCCGATCAGCGGCACTGGCTGGCGAATCCAGTAGCTGGTGTCCGCGCCGGCGATGATGGGATTCTCGAACACGGCATCGAAGCCGTTGGCCTCGTCGTCGAACGGGTCGTTCTCGCCCGAGCCCCACAGCAGCGTCCCGCGCACGCGCGACCAGTCGTAATCGATCGAGCCCTCGACTGCGGCGAACGCGGCGCGAATGTCGCCGGGCGAGTCGCGGAACGGCCCGGCGGATTCGGAACCGAGCGCGCCGTACACCGAGCTGGTGAGGTTGAGCCGGCCGAAGTGGCCGTCGCCGTTGTAGCCGAGGTACGTGACCTGGTAGTCCCGCGGCCGCTCGTTGCCGAGCGCGACCGGCCGGGCGAGGAAGCCGTTGTTGTCGTAGAACAGGTCGGTCTCATCGTTGCGGTTGTGCGCGACGATGCCCTGCGAGGTGTGCCCGAGCACCGGGAAGTCCTGCAGGTAGACGTTGGCGACGTACAGGTCGTCGTCGCGCAAGGACCGGCCCGCGTCGTTGAGGCCGCTGTTGGTGTCCTTCTCGAGCCGCCGCACCCACGCGAGGTTGTACTGCCAGCGGTTGTTGTCGCGCGTGCCGAACAGGCGTGCCGCAAGCTGGCTGTCCTGGAACAGGAAGCCACGGAAGTCGCTGGTAAATGGCTGCACGCCGAAGCGGAACGAATCGAAGTCATAGCGCGGCGAGACATTGCGCAGGTGCACGTCGACGAACAATTCCTGCAGGCCGAGGTGTGCATCACTGCGATTGTCACCGCCGCGCGGATCGATCTCGAGCGCGCGCCGCTCGCGCGTCTCCACATAGTTGAAGTTGTAGACCGGCGTGAAATGGAACTCGAAGTCGGGCGGCTTGAACGTGGTGTCGCCCTTCAGGTAGACGAACGAGAACAGCAGGCTCTGGCTCGACACCCACTGCTCGCCACCGCCGAAGATGCCGGTGGCGCCCGGCTGGCTGGTGCTCTGCGCACCGACCGGCGTCGGCAGGCGCCGCGGTTCGTACACCGTGTCCGACACGACGACGAGGTTGACGAAGCCGTCGTCGCCGATGACCGGCTTGTCGCCCTTGAGCTGGTTCTGCCGGTACGGGTCGTACCAGCGTTCCGGCAGGAGATCGAGCGTCTCGAGCAGCCGCCAGCGATCCGGCACGGCCAGCGCCGGGCCGGGATCCTTCCACTGTTCGGCGGGCGGCACGGCCTTCAGCTCGCTGGCGCGGTTGGGATCCGGCGCTGGCGCGGATTTCGTCGCCGGCTTGTCTCCCGGACGCTGACGCAGGTCGCCTTGCGCGACGGCGCTGCCGCACACGAGCAGCAGTGCGAGCGCTGCGCGTGCGCGCTTCACTTGCCCTCGCATACGTCGTGCGCGTCCGACGCGAAATACGGCGCCTGCGGGCACTGCACGTAGCGCAGGCGCACGCCTTGCGGCTCGAGCACGTCGCTGCGCATCTCTGACGGCGCATTGCGCAGCGCAGTGCCGGATTCGTGGACGCCGAGGAACGCGATCATGTCGTCCTGGTCGACGCCGTCGCCGGACACGCCGAGCGCGCCAACCAGCGTCGTGCCGCGGTACAGCGGCACGGAGCCGGGAAAGATCTGGATGCCGTTGCGCAGTCGGTTGGTGCCATTGGCCGTCGCCGGCAGGCCGGTACAGGTGCCGGGCGCCGTGTCGCTGCCACCGAGGCCCGCGACGAACATCACGTGCTGGCCGACGGCATTGTTGACGAGGTCGAGCTGCAGGCCGGTGGCGAACACGCTCCACGCCGCGATCACGGGCGCGAACGGGCCGGCTGCCGTGTCCGGAATGCCGTCGGGGAAATACGGCCGCGCGAGGTTGCCGACCGCGCGGTTCGAGAAGGCGACGGCGCCGTCGGCGAGGGCCGTCGGCCGATCGAGGAAGGCCTGGGTGCGCGTGACGTAATCGCCGAGGTCGGAAGTACCGCCACCGAGGTATGCCGCGTCCGGCGTCGCGGTGAGGTCGGCGGCGGCGGCGGCATTGGAGAAGAACGCCGCGGTGCGCGCCTTCTGCAGCGACACGTCGATGCCGAACACCGGCGCGTCACGCGAGCGGATCACGCCGAGCACCGCGCCGAAGCTGTCGACCACGGTCAGCGTGACGCGCGCTGGTGTGCCGAGCGGCCGGCGGATCTGCGCGCGTGCGCGGTTCGCGACCGCGAGCCCCGAGGCCAGCAGGTCGCGCACCTCGGTTGCGGTCAGCGCGGCTGCGCCCACCGCGGCGGCGTCGCTGGCGGCGCTCGGCGCGAAGCGCACGGCGTTGGCGCCATCCACCAGCGCGAAGCCGTCGAGCGCGGTGAACGGCGCCGGCGCCGCGCGCACGCCTGAAGCCGGTTGGCCGAACGCGGTGCCCGCGACGATCGCCGCCGTGCTGTAGGTCGGCACCGCGACGCGCAAGCCTGCGACACCGTCGATCGAGGCGAAGGCCGGTGCGCTCGCGGGATTCGCGGCGAGGTCGGAGGCCTGCGCATCGCTGAAACGCAGCGTCAGCCCGCCCGCGGTGATGCGGTCGGCGCGGCGGTCGGCCGGGGCCGCAAAACCAGTGGTGGCGGCGAGCGCTATGAGCTCGTCGACCGACGAATCGCGATCGCGCACATCGAGATCAAGCGAATAGACGCCGTCCGCAACCACGCCGACGCCGCCCACCGGCGTGCCGTCCTTGTACAGCGGCAGGCCGCCCGGGTCAGCCGACAATCCCAGCGGCGCGCGCTGCGGACCCACGCTCGGCCGGGTGACGCCATCGAAGCGCGTCACCAGGTCGGAGCAGGGCAGTTGCGAGAACTGCACGCCGAACAGCGGACCCGACGGCTGGCCCACCTCGCCGGGGTTGAAGTGCAGTTGCACGATCTGGCTCGCGGTGCGGGTCGAGAACGCATTGCCCTCGGAGGTGAGGTACGCCGCGGTAATGGCCTTGCTGATCGCGGCGAGGGTGTCGGGCACGCCGAGCGCGACGCCGTCGAGGCCGTCGAGCCCCGCGGTGACGCCGCGGCCGCCATCGGTCGCGATCAGCGTGTCGGCGCCGGTCATGCGAAAAACGCCGAGCACGTTGCCGACACGGTCGACGACGGCAATCGTCGCCGGCGCGCCGCGCGCCGAGGCCTCTTGCACCGCGCGCGCGATGACGCCTTCGACGTCCGCGACGCTGAGCGATGTGGGCGTGTCCGCGCAATGGCCGTCGCAGCCGCCGCCGTCGAGGCCGCCGCTACCCCCGGTGCAGGCCGCGGCGAGCATTGCGAGCAGTGCGGCCGCGGATCTCAAGGGGCCGGTACCTTGCGCGGTACGGGCGTGCCCATGCTCCCGGCCATGTGGAAGCCGTGGCAATCGACACACGTGGTGCCCACTCGCGTGCTGCTGCTCTGATCGGCATGGCAGCCGCGGCAGTTGTCGATGCCGGGCAGCAGCAGGTCGGCGCTGGTCTTGGAGGCCTTCGCCTCGTGGCAGCGCGAGCAATCCTCGGTGCGGTGCGCGGCGTGGTCGAAGCGTGCGCCGGTGAGATAGCGCTGCGTCAGCGCCGGCGCATCGATGCGGTACGGCGCGTCGGCGTCGCCAGGCGTTGCCGTGACGACGTGGCACGAGCCGCATACGCGCCGCTCGAATACATCGGCGATCGCGAGTGCGGCGCGCTCATCCGCCCACGCCAGCGCAGCTTGTGCCTGCGCCGGCGCCAGCACCTCGCCCGGGCGCCGCAGCAGCCGCACGATCGCGGGCGCCGCCGGATCCTTCACTTCGCCGGCCAGCGCCAAGCGCGCGAAGTGGCCGCGGATGATCGCAGACACCTGCTGCGGCATGCCATGCGGCAACTCGCGCGCGGGTGCATCGGTATCGAACTCCAGGCGGTGGCAGCTGGCGCATTGGTCCTGCATGCGCAGCGGCTGGAAGCCTTCGCCCGCCGGCACGTGGCAATCGGCGCAGGCCATGACGCGCTTGCCCTCGGGCGATGCGATGCCCGCGGCGGCGAGGTGCAGGTCGTGCGGAAACAGGAGATGCGGCTCCTCGCGCTGCACAGTGGCGCGCGTGAGCTCGACGCGGTGCGCCTCGTTGTCCTTCCACGCGGGCAGGTTGAAGCTGAAGTCGGGATGCGCGTCGTCGAATCGCGCCGCCGGCTCGAGATTGGCCTCCGCGAAACGCTCGCCCGGCCTGGCATGGCAGTCGGTGCACAGCGTTGGCTTGCGCGCGACGAGGCCATCGCGGCCATTATGCTCGCCGTGGCAGCTGCCGCAGCGCGCCTCGGCGAGGCCGGGCAGGGCAAGCAGCTCCGGGCGTGAGCTGTGGTGCGGCTGATCGCGATGGCAATCGAGGCAGGCCGCGTTGCCCACCGGGATGAAAGGGGCCTGGTGGCAGCGGCTGCATTCCGCGATGAAGCCGGCGTGTGCGCCGCTCGAGGGGCCGGCCTGCCAGAGCGCATCGACCGACGGACCGGCAACCGCGCTCGGGCCGAAGCGCAGCGCGACCGGCAGCAGCAACAGCAGGCCGAGCACCAGCGCGACCAGGGCCCACGCCCAGCGGCGCCGGCCGAGTCCCGCCTGCTCGAGTGACATCAGGTAGAGGCCGCGACGCGAACCTTGCGCCTCGCGCGCGCTGACGCGCTCCTCGATCGTCAGCAGCAGGTCGATGCCCGGTTCCGGGTTGCCGACGACGACCCGGAAGCGGCCGAGGTCGACGATGTCGCCCACGCCCAGCGCCGCGCCCTGCACGGGCGAGCCGTTGAGCCACACCGGGTTGGGGCCCTGGCACTCGATGCGATAGCCGCCGCCGGGTTGCAGGCGGATCTCGGCGTGGGCCAGCGTGACGCGGATGTCGGACAGCACGACGTGCTGGTCGGTGCCGCGGCCAATCGTGACGCGGTCGACCTCCAGCACCTCGTCGCTGGCGACCTCGAGGCCGCCGAGCGACTCCATCCTGCGCAACGTGACGTGCACGGCCGGCGCTACCAGTAAAGGAACACGGAGACGATGTGCGCCGTCAGCGCGGCCAGCAGCGCCGCGGTCAGCGGCACGTGCCAGTACAGCCAGATCTGCAGGCGCGCGTGGATCTGCACGTCGCGATTCACGCGGTCGACGAGCTCGTTGCGGCGCGTCAGCAGCTCCAGCAGCTGCTTCAGCCGCTCCAGCTGCGGGTCGCGGTCGGTCACGACCAGCGAGGTGGTTGCGAGGAACACCATCTGCTCGGTGGCCACGCTCTGCGCGCTGCTTGCCGCGAGCTTCGCGCGCAGGCTCTCCCCGACCAGCGCCATTTCCTGCGCGCGCTCGTCCTGCGAGGGACTGCTCAACTGGTCGCGCCAGCCACCGCCGATGCGCAGGCGCTCGGCCGAGCGCAGCACGCTGCGGTGCACCTCGGGCGTGATGGCGTCCGCGAGGCGGATGGCGGACTCGTTGAGCTCGAGGATCTCGTCGAGCCAGGCCTCGCGCGTGGACTGCGCGCGATTGTCGGTGATGAGTCGAGGGTAGCGCGCGTAGGCCACCACGCCGTAAACGCCGCTGGCGATCACCAGCACCATCAGGGCGTAAGCCAGCGTGTGCAGGTTCGCGCCGAACTGGAAGCCGGTGTGCAGCGTCGCCAGCACCAGCAGCGACAGCCCGAGGTAAACGTGCGCCGAGACCCAGCCCTTGACCGTGCCGAGCCGCGAGGCATACCGGCGCTTGCGCACGCCGAGCCACGACAGCAGCACGATGATGAGAGCCGCCACCGTGCCGAGCGTGTAGCCCAGCCAGGTGCCGCCGTTGGCGCCGTCGGCGGGCTCGTGCCACGCATAGATCGCGGTCGCGACACCGCAGAGCGCCAGCGCAGCCTTGAGCCAGCGCCAGTGTGCGTGGCGCATGAACGATTCATGGAACATGCCGGGCCGGGCCCTCAGTTCGTGCGCGCGACGCGCATGAAGTCTTCGGGGCTTACGCGGATCGCGGCGCCGGTGGGGCACGCGCGCACGCAGGCCGGGCCGCCGGTGAGGTCCTTGCACATGTCGCACTTCGCCGCCTTCTTGGCGGCGTCCGGGTTGTAGCCCGGTTCATGGCGTCCGGGTTCGCTGCCCTGGCCGAACAGCATCCAGCGCCACAGGCTCGGCGCCTCGGGGGTCATCACCCCCATCTGGATCACGCCATAGGGGCAGTTGCGCTCGCAATTGCCACAGCCGATGCAGCTGTCGGTGATGAAGACCTCGCCGCTGGCCGAGCGGCGGATCGCGTCGGGCGGGCAGTCCTTCATGCAGTGCGGATGCTCGCAGTGCCGGCACGACGTCGGCACGTGCAGGTTCTGGAACGTGGGCCCGGCCTCGCGGTCGAGGCGGGACACGTTGCCATGGGTGTCGGCGCAGGCCTTCTCGCACTGGTCGCAACGCACGCACAGCCCCTCGTCGATGAGGAGGACGTCGGTGGCCTCGCCGACGCCCTGCTGCAGCAGGAAGCCGATGACGCCGCCTTCCTGCTTGGCGTGCTGCGCGTGGACGTTGGCGGTAAGCCGGTCCTTGTAGGTGCGCGCGACCTGGTCGCGAATCTCCGGCTCGCGGTCCATCAGCTCCTTGAACGGCTCGCCTTCGAGCCGGATCGTCTCGGTGGCCACGGCAGCGCGCACGGTCGCCGTGCGCAGGCCCTCCGACATGAGTGCCATCTCGCCAACGTACTGGCCAGCCGGGACATAGGCCAGCACCACATCGCGGCCGCCGACGTCGCGCGTGATCATCACGGAGCCCTTCCGCACCAGGTGCAGGCAGTCGCCGGGATCGCCCTGGCGGAACAGCACGTCGTTGGCGCGGAAGCGCTCGATGCGCGCGGTGGCGACGACCGGGGCCAGCACTGCGGCGTCGATGTTCGGCACGAAGTGGGTCTGGATCGCGCGGCGGATGAACACCTCGTCGACCACGCGCTTGACGTCGGCGACCGAGTTGATCAGCTTGTTCATCGAGCGACGCGGCGTCTCGATCAGCACGCAATCGTCGCCGGCGCGCACCGTCGCCGAGCGCCGCCGGCCGGAAATGAGGCTCATCTCGCCGAAGAAATCGCCCGCTTTGAGCCGCACGATGTTGAGGGGGTCGGCCGGGTCGATCTCGACCTCCACCGTGCCCTCGACGATCGAGTAAAAGCTGTCGGTGTAGTCGTTGCGCCTGAACAGCGCCTCGCCCGGCGCCGGCGTACGCACGTCGCTGTCGAGCAGGAATTCGCGCAGCTGCAGCGGCGTGAGCGGCGCCAGCACCGGCACGCGGCTCTGGATGGTCAGCAGCGCGGCATCGATGTCGCCCCAGTGGGGCACGCGCTCGAACTTGGCGCGCAGCAGCGGCGTGTCGGCGGGCTCGACGTTGCGGCCCTCGATGAACTCGATGACCTCGAAGCCCTGGTTCATCGCCTGCTTGATCAGCGGAAAGCCGGCGAGCGCGCCGACGATGTACAGGCCCGACACGTTGGATTCGTAATTGGGCGACACCGCGGGGACGCTGTTCGGATCCTTGCTGGGGAACTCGACCCCGCACGACTCGACGAACTTGCGCGGCGGCATGGCACCCAAACGCGCAATCACGCGGCGACAGTCGACGGTGACTTCACCGCTATCGGTGGTGATGGTGAGCCGGCCGCCCGGCCCATCCTCGGCCGGTTCGGCCTTCGCGATCGCGGCCTTGTACAGGCATTGCATCTGGCCAGAGCCGATGGCCTTGATCACGGCCGCGTTGTTGGCTTCCTTGGCGCGGGTGAATTCGCTGTCCCGGTTGAGGATCGTCACGCGGTTGTGGTCCATCAGCGCGAGCGCGTTCTCGATGCCCGCGTCGCCGGCACCGACGATGACGATCGACTCGTCCTGGTATTCGTCCGGGTCGTCGAGCTGGTACTGCACGAACGGCGCGTCCTCGCCCGGCACGCCGAGCTTGCGGATGTTGCCTTGCAGCCCGATCGCGAGCACGACGAACTCGGCGGTGAGCGTCGCGCCGCTTTTCAGCGTAAGCGTGAAGCCGCCTTTCTGTCCGGCGATGGCGGTCACCGGCGAGGCCATGCGCGCCTGCAGTTTCAGCGCCGCGGCACCCTTGGCCCAGTTCGACAGGATCTGCTCGCGCCGGCCCGCCTCGAACGGCAGCGGGCTGCGCAGCGGCAGCACGCCGGGCTCGGCCATGACGTGCTTGCCCTTCTGGTAACGAAAGATGGTGTTGGACAGGTGCGGCTCGGCTTCGAGCAGTACGTACGACAGCCCGAGCTCGGCAGCGCGTGCGGCAGCCGAGAGCCCCGACGGGCCTGAGCCGACGATCGCAATGCGAAATGAATCTCCCACCGAACTCCCCAGTCGCCCCCCGGACCTCGGCCAGCCTAGAATGCCGCACCACTCGCCGCAAGGACTCCTTTGGTTCTGCGCATCCTCGTCGCGCTGTTCGCCATCGTCGCTGCAGCGGCCGCGCCCGCTGCCGAACCAACAGGCCGTTCCCTCGATACGACCGCTGCGCGGGCGACCCAGGACCGGCATCTCGGGGTTGCGACGTGCGCGGGCAGCGCGTGCCACGGGGCCAGCCGCCTCCGGGGCGGTGCGGTGCGCCAGGACGAATACCTGCGCTGGCAGCGCGATGACGACCACGCGCGCGCCTTCACCAGCTTGCGCAACGATCGTTCGCGCCGGATCGCTGCGAACCTGGGCATCCAGGACGCGGCGGCGGCGCCTGAATGCCTGACTTGCCACGCGGATGTGGTGCCGGCCGCGGGGCGAGGCGAGCGTTTTCAGCTGTCGGACGGCGTCGGCTGCGAGACCTGCCATGGCGCAGCGGAGCGCTGGCTGTCGCCGCACGTGCGGGGCTACAAGAGCCACGCCGAGCGGCTCGCGCACGGCCTCTACCCGACCTGGGAGCCCGCGGCCCGCGCGGAGTTGTGCCTGTCATGCCACCAGGGCGATGCGCGCCGGCCCATGACGCACGCGATCATGGGCGCGGGTCATCCGCCGCTACTGTTCGAGCTGGATACCTTCACGGCGCTGCAGCCGGCGCACTTCGACGTCGATGCCGATTACATCGCGCGCAAGGGCCGGCCCGACGATGCGCGCCTCTGGATCACCGGCCAGGCCACGGCCGCGCGAGTGCAGTTGGCGGGCCTTGCCGAACGCGCGCTCGGCGGCGCGCTGTTCCCGGAACTCGCGTTCTTCGATTGCAACGCCTGCCACCACCCGATGCAGCCCGCGCGCTGGCAGCCGCAGCCGGGTTTTGCGCCCGGGCGAGTGCGCGTCGCCGATGCCTCCTTTTACCTCACCGCGCTATGGCTGGAGGCGGTGAAGCCGGACCTTGCAGCGCGCTGGCGCGAGGAGCTGGCGCAGCTTCACGAGGCGAGCGGGCAGGGCGCGACGGAGCTGCGGGCGCGCGCTGCAGCCGCCATTGCGCTGCTGGAGCGCGAGGTGCTGCCGCTAGCGCGCGCCCACGCGCACGACGCCGCGCAACTGCGCCGGGTTGCGCTTTTGCTGCTCGACCACACCGCGACCGAGCGCGCCGGGGACTTCTCGGTCGCCGAGCAAACGGCGATGGCAACCGCAGTCTTCGCGACCGCATTGGGCCAGTCCGCCGGCACCAAGCCGTCAAAGGCCCTGCAGGACGCTATC
This sequence comes from Verrucomicrobiia bacterium, assembly GCA_035526825.1. Lineage (GTDB taxonomy): Bacteria > Pseudomonadota > Gammaproteobacteria > Nevskiales > Nevskiaceae > JACPFV01. The sequence goes on from DATLBT010000023.1 coordinate 34,129, forward strand.
AGCCAGGTCTACGCCGCCGTCGAGAATCGCGACCGCTACGAGCCGGAAAAACTGCGCGCGGCGCTTCGCGCGGTACGCGAGCAGATGGCGAAGAAGTAGAGCTCGCTGCGCGGTTGGAGCTTTTGTTGGAGGAGCCCTGGCCCCGATGTTGTGCACCGACATCGGGCCCAGGGGCCCTCCCACAAAGCCGTTGCTACGCGGCGCGCAACGTTGCGGGCGATGCCGGGCGCGGCTTGGCCTGGTCGGGGAGCTTGAAGCCGGCGACCGACTGGCGCAGCTTTTCGGACAGCGTGTTGAGGTTGCCGACCGCGTCTGCGGTCTGGGCGGCGGAGCCGGCGGTCTGCACGGCGATGTCGCGGATGACCTGCATCGTACCGGCGATCTTCGAGGCGGCAGCCGACTGGCCGCGGGCTTGCGTCGAGATGTCCTGGATCAGGCGGGCAAGGTCGTTCGAGGCGCCCTCGACCTGCGTGAGCGCCTGGCCCGCTTCCTCGGCCGACTTGGCCCCGGCGACCACGTTGGCGGTCGAGCGCTCCATCGAGACAATGGCCTCGGTGGTATCGGCCTGAATCGTCTTGACGAGGTTCTCGATCTGGCGCGTCGCGTTGGCCGCGCGCTCGGCGAGGCGCTGGACTTCGTCGGCGACCACCGCGAAGCCGCGGCCCTGCTCGCCGGCCATCGCGGCCTGGATCGAGGCGTTGAGTGCCAGCGTGTTGGTCTGCTCCGAGATGTCGGTGATGAACTCGATGATGTTGCCGATTTCCTGCGACGACTCGCCGAGGCGCTTGATGCGCTTGGCGGTGTCCTGGATCTGCTCGCGCAGCGAGGCCATGTTCTGGATGGTGCGGTTCACGGTCTCGGCGCCGTTGTGGGCAACCTGCACCGACTTCTGCGCGTCGCGCGCCAGCGACTCGGCGGAG
>DATLBT010000024.1:0-26560 GCA_035526825.1 Verrucomicrobiia bacterium
TATTTCGAGATTCGCGTCGCGGGCCTCAAGCAGATGCTCACGGTCGGCTCCACCCAGGCCGGACCCGACGGCATGCTGCCCGCCGACCTCATGACCGCGATCGGACAGCGCGCCCACGCGCTGGTGGACGACCAGTACCGCGTGTTCAACGACATCCTGCTGCCGGCGCTCGAGAAGGAGAAGGTCCGCTTCGTGCGCCGCTCGGACTGGACCAAGGAACAGGACGCCTGGCTGCGCAATTACTTCGAGAACGAGCTGATGCCGGTGCTGTCGCCGATCGGGCTCGATCCCGCCCACCCGTTCCCGCGCATCCTCAACAAGTCGCTCAACTTCATCGTTTCGCTGTCGGGCAAGGATGCGTTTGGCCGCAACACCGGATTCGCCGTCGTGCAGGCACCGCGCGCGCTGCCGCGACTGATCCGGCTGCCGGCCAGCCTGCCGGGTTCGGGCCCCTACGACTTCGTGTTCCTGTCGAGCGTGATCCACGCTTACGTCGACGACCTGTTCCTCGGCATGCAGGCCACCGGCTGTTACCAGTTCCGCGTGACGCGCAATTCCGACCTGCTCGTCGAAGAGGAGGAGGCCGAGGACCTGCTGGTCGCGCTCGAAGGCGAGCTGTCGCAGCGGCAATGGGGCGAGGCGGTGCGCCTCGAGGTCGCGGACAATTGTCCTGAGCAGATGTGGCAGTACCTGATGGACGTGATGAACCTGAAGCCGCAGGACGTCTACCAGGTCAACGGCCCGGTCAACCTCAATCGCCTGCTGGCAATCACGGACCTGGTCGACCGGCCGGAGCTGAAATACCCCACGTTCACGCCGCGCCTGCCGAAGATCGGCCAGCCCTCGGTCGATTTCTTCAGCGCATTGCGCGAGCGCGACGTGCTCATGCACCACCCGTTCGACTCGTTCGCGCCAGTGATCGAGTTTTTGCGCGCCGCGGCCCGTGACCCGAACGTGCTCGCGATCAAGCAGACGCTGTATCGCACCGGCACCAAGTCGGGCGTGGTCGATGCGCTCATGGAAGCCGCCAAGAACGGCAAGGAAGTCACGGTGGTCGTCGAGTTGCGCGCGCGCTTCGACGAGGAAGCCAACATCGACCTGGCCGAGCAGCTGCAGGAGGTCGGAGCGCACGTCGTTTATGGCGTGGTCGGCCACAAGACGCACGCGAAGATGGTCCTCGTCGTGCGCCGCGAGGACACCGGGCTCAAGCACTACGCGCACCTGTCCACCGGCAATTACCACCCGCGCACCGCGCGGCTCTACACCGACTACGGCCTGTTCACCGCCGACCAGGCCATCTGCAAGGACGTGCACGGCGTGTTCCTGCAGCTGACCAGCCTCGGCAAGGTCAGCAAGATGAAACACCTGCTGCAATCGCCGTTCACGCTGGCCAAGGAACTGCACAAGAAAATCGAGCGCGAAACCGATGCCGCCGAGAAGGGCAAGCCGGGGCGCATCATCGCCAAGCTGAACGCGCTGGTGGAGCCGGAGGTCATCAAGGCGCTGTACCGCGCATCACAAGCGGGCGTGTCGATCGACCTCATCGTGCGCGGCCCGTGCTCGCTCAAGCCCGGGGTGCCGGGCATCTCCGACAACATCCGCGTGCGCTCGATCATCGGCCGCTTCCTCGAGCACCCGCGGGTGATTTACTTCGGCAACGCCGGCAGCGAGCCCGAGGTGCTGCTGTCGAGCGCCGACTGGATGGAGCGCAATTTCTTTCGCCGGGTGGAGGTCGCGTTCCCGGTCCTCGACAAGAAGCACCGCGACCGCGTGATCGCCGACCTCAACGGGTACCTCGAGGACACGGCGCAGGCCTGGCTGCTGCAACCGGACGGAACCTACCAGCGCGCGCCGACGCAGCCGGGCGCCAAGGGCATCCAGCAGAAGCTGATGGAAGAGGCGGGCGTTTAACTTCGCAACCGCTCAGCAGCCGAGCAGCCCGCACAGCAAACCGCCCTTCTTTTTCTCTGCCGGCGGAGCCGGCTCGGCTGGCTTCTGCGCTGGCGGCGACGGCTTCGGCGCCTCGCCCAGTCCCGTGACCTGCAGCAGCCGGTTCGGCGAGCCCGCCGCGTCCGACAACCGTTCTGACGCGGCGACCTTGGCCAGGGCGGCCGCGACGTCCGCGGGCTTGGCCATGGGATTTGCGCCGAGATAGAGCGCCGCAGCACCCGCCACGTGCGGAGCGGCCATCGACGTTCCGCTCATCGACCGGGTCTGCGCATCGCCCGTGTGCGAGGCGGCGAGGATCTGCGCGCCCGGTGCGAACAAATCGACACACGAACCCTTGTTGGAGAACGGCGCGCGCGCATCGTTGCGGTCGCTGGCGGCCACGGTGATGGCCTCGGGCGCTCGCGCTGGCGATCCACCACACGCATCGGCATTGTCATTGCCGGCCGCGGCGACCACGGTGATGCCGCGCGCCACCAAGTCTTTCACCGCTGCGTCCATCGACTTGCTGGCGCCACCGCCCAGGCTCATGTTCGCCACGGCCGGAGCTTTTGCGTTTTTTGCGATCCAGTCGAGTCCGGCGATGACGTCGGCACTCGTGCCCGAGCCGTCGCAGCCGAGGACGCGCACCGGGACGATGCGCGCGTTCTTCGCCACGCCGAGGTCGCGGCCTGCCACCGTGCCGGCAACGTGGGTGCCGTGACCCTGGCAGTCGGAGGCATCCGCCCGGTCGCCGCGGTCACGCGCGGCATTGAAGCCGGGATCGATCCGGCCGCTGAACTCCTGGTGTGTCGGCCGCACGCCGGTATCGACCACGTAGACACGCGCGCCAGACCCGCCGCCAGCCCAGGCGTAGGAGCGATCGAGCGGCAGCGCGCCCTGGTCGATGCGGTCGAGACCCCAGCTGCCGGGATTGCGCTGGACATCGGACTTGCGCATGACGCTGTCCTGCTCGACGAAGGCGACTCGCACGTCCTTGAGCAACGGCGCGAGCGCATCGCCGCGCACCTCGAGCGCGAAGCCGCCGAGGATGCCGGAATAGGTGTGCAGCACGCGTCCGCCGACGACCGCCGCGAGCTCGCGCGCCGCCACGTCGAGCACCGGCAGCCCCAGCCCGCCGGGCAGCTTTTCCAGCACGACGATGTAACGGTTCGGTACCGGCTCCTTGGGTCGGATCAGCTCGGCAGCCGAGGCCGTGCACGGAGCCAGGGCAGACAGCAGCAGCAAAACAAGGCGCATGGAAACCCCCGTCATCCCGAATAAAGCGAAGAATCTCATAATGGACGAGATTCTTCGCAGCACAGGATGCCCCGCATGGAAATCTGCGTTTACGGTGCCGGCAGCATCGGCTGCTATGTCGGCGGCCGGCTGGCCGCGGGCGGGGCGCGCGTGGTGCTGATTGGCCGCGAGCGGCTCGCCGCGGACATCCGCGCCCACGGCCTGCACCTCACCGACTGGCTCGGCGCCGACGTCCGCGTGGCGGCGCGCGATGTGCGCTTCGAGACCGTCCCTGCGGCCGCCGCGTCGGCCGACCTGGTGCTGATTGCGGTGAAGTCGGCCGGCACCGCGCAGGCTGGGCGCGAGCTCGCCGGCGTGCTCAAGCCCGGCGCGCTCGTCGTGAGCTTCCAGAACGGGCTGCGCAACGCCGAAGTTCTCGCGCGCGAGCTGCCGGGGCGTACCGTGCTGACCGGCATGGTCGAGTTCAACGTGGTCAATCGCGGCCAGGGCCGATTCCATCATGGATCGGAAGGCGGGCTCGACGTGAAGGACGATGCGATGCTCGCGCCGTTCCTGCCCGCCTTCACGGCGTCCGGCATCCCGCTGCGCCGGCATGCCGACATGGTGCCGGTGATGTGGGCCAAGTTGCTGCTCAACCTCAACAACGCGATCAACGCGCTGTGCGGCATTCCGCTCAAGCAGGAGTTGTCGCAACGCGCGTTTCGGCGCTGCATCGCGCGGGCGCAGCGCGAGTGCCTCGACCTGCTCGACCACGAGCGCATCGTGCCGGCGCGGCTCACGCCGCTGCCGCCGCATTGGGTGCCGACGATGCTGGGAGTTCCGGACGCGGTATTCCGGGCGCTGGCGGGCCGGATGCTGCAGATCGATCCGCTGGCGCGCTCATCGATGTGGGAAGACCTCGAAGCTGGCCGCGCCACCGAGGTGGATTACCTCAACGGCGAGGTCGTGAAACTGGCGAAGTCCCTGGATCTCACGGCGCCGGTCAACGAAAAGCTCACGGCCCTGGTGCACGCCGCCGAGAAAGGCGGCCGCCGCGACTGGACCGGACCGGAACTGCTGGCGCTTCTCACGGCGGTGCGCTGATCACTCGAACTTCAGCTTGAAGTCCACGTCCTTGAGGTAGTCGACCTCGAGCTCCAGGTCGGCCGCCGTGAGCGGGTGTTCCTCGAGCCAGCCCTTGGGAAATGTCAGCTCGAGGCTGCGCTTGCCAGCGGCGCAGTGGATGCGTGGCCGCGCGCGCTCGACGCGCGAACGATGCAGCAGCACCGCGATGCGCAGCAACACGGCCAGCCGCTGGATCGGCTCGGTCCAGTCCTCCGGCAGGTCGCTCCAGGCCGAATCGGAAAACTTGCCGCGATGCAGCCGCACCAGCGCGGCGAGCAGGCGCTGGTCGGTTTGCGAAAAGCCCGCGAGGTCGGCATGCCGCAAGAGGTATTCGCTGTGCTTGTGGTAGCCCGCATGCGCGATGACCAGGCCGCACTCGTGCAGGCGCGCCGCCCAGGCCAGCAGATTGCGCGAGGCTTTCTTGTCGAGCTTCCAGTCCTCCACCACCGGCTCGAGCAGCTTCAGCGCGGTGGCCTCGACGTCGGCGGCGTGCGGCAAGTCCACCGCGTATCGCTGCGCCAGCGCGGCGATGGTGTCGGCGCGGATGTCGCGGTCTACGAGGCGGCCGAGCAGGTCGTAGATCACGCCTTCGCGTAGCGCGCTTTCCGAGGTCGCCATGCGCTCGATCTTGAGGCTGTCGAAGACTCCGGCCAGCACCGAGAGCCCGCCGGCGAAAACGGCGCGGCGGTCTTCGCGCAGGTCCGGGTAGTCGATCTTGTCGGCGTGGCCGGTCGCGATCAGCATCTCGACGGTACGCTCGAGCGCATCGAGCGTGATTTCTTCCTCGGCCCAGCCCTTGGCGCGCATCACGCGCCAGGCGCCGCGCACGGTGCCGGATGCGCCGACGGCGTAATCCCAGCCGGCCTTGCGGTAACGGTCCTCGAGGAACTCGAGCTCCACGCGCGCCGCGAGCCGCGCCTTGCGAAAGCGCTTCTCGGTGATCTCGCCGTCCTCGAAGAATCGCCGCGTCTGCACGACGCAGCCCAGCGCGACGCTCTCCATCAGGCGCGGCTCGGCGTTGCGGCCGATCACGAGCTCCGTGCTGCCGCCGCCGATGTCGATGACCAGCCGCCGAGGCGGCGCCGCGAGGCCGTGCGTCACGCCGGCGTAGACCAGCCGGGCCTCTTCGAGGCCGGAGATGATCTCGATGCGGTGGCCGAGCGCCTTCTCCGCCACGCGGATGAAGTCCGGGCTCTTGCGCAGCTTGCGCAGGGTCTTGGTCCCGACCACGCGCACGCGGTCGCGCGGGATGCCGGCCAGGCGCTGGCCGAAGCGGGACAGGCACTCGAGCGCGCGCTCCTGCGCCTGTGGCGAAAGCTGCTTGTCATTGTCGAGTCCCGCGGCGATGCGCACCGGGTCGCGCAGGCGGTCGAGGACCTGCAACTCGGCGCCTTGTTCGCGAGCCACGATCAGGTGGAAGCTGTTGGAACCGAGGTCGACGGCGGCGACCTCGTTGCTGCGATCCTCGGACATGCCGCGCCGGAAAAACTCCGCTGCTGAAGGCCGGCACTATAGCCTTGTTCATTGACTCAAATGACCTTTTCCCGGAGCATAGGATGCCTTCGACGTGCCCATGCGCGCGCCGAATTCCACGTCGTAAAGGGTTGGGGATCGAACATGAAGAAGATTGTGCGTTGCGTCGCCGCAATCGCGGCGCTGCTCGCAACGCCCGCGGCGCTGGCTGAAGGCAATGCGCAGGCCGGCATGCTGAAGGCCAACACCTGCATGGGGTGTCACGGCATCCCGGGCTACACAAACGCTTATCCCACCTACCGCGTGCCCAAGCTTGGCGGCCAGTCGGCGGAATACATCGTCGCCGCTCTTAAGTCGTACAAAGCCGGCGAGCGACCGCACAAGACCATGCGCGCGCAAGCCGACAGCCTCTCCGACCAGGACATCGCGGACATCGCGGCGTACCTGGCCAAGGCGCCCCAGTTCAAATGAGCCCTTCGATGACCCGTTTTTCTTTTGTCGCCCTCGGCGCACTGTTGCTCGCAACCGTGCTTCCCGCCGCTGCCGGCCCGGCGCCGGACAAGGCTGCGACCTGCGCCGCGTGCCATGGCGCGGACGGCAAGGCCGTGATGCCGATCTATCCCACGCTGGCGGGCCAATACGCCAATTACCTGTCACGGGCGCTGCACGAGTACCGCGCCGGCACGCGCAAGAACGCGGTGATGGCCGCCCAGGCGGCCTCGCTGAGCGATGCCGACATCGAAGAGCTGGCGAAATATTTTGCCAACCTGCCAAGCCCGCTGTACACGCCGGGCCACGGCAAGCCGCAGGACTGATAGTCAGCTAGTCAGCGCCAGAGCCAGCCGGCGCGCAGCAGCGCACCGTCGAAACGCGCGTCGAGCGCGCGGCCGTCGAGGTTCAACTCGTAGCGCTTTTCCTGCCAGCCCGCCTCGAGCAGCAGCGGCGCGAGCCAGCGCACTTCCAGCATTGCTTTCCATTCCAGCGCGCGGTTGCCACCGGCGCTGATGCCCTGCGCGGACGTCGACAGCGCCAAAATTTTCCCGAATGGCACGCGCAACTGCGCATGGACTTCGGGCACCGTCTCGTCGTAGCTCTGGCGGCTGGTCGGCGGCGACGCCGTGCTGTCCTCGATCACCAGTTCGCCCTTGATCTTCTTGACGCTCACGCCGAGCGCGGCGCGGGCTGTTCCGAGCTTGAATGGATACCGAAGCGTGGCCTCGACGTCGTCGAAATCGGCGGTCGCCGCGAGGGATGCGGTCTCGGTGCCCACCGGTTGCCCGAGCAGGTCGAACACGGTGAAGGAGCGTTCCTGCGCGCCCGCCGCGCCGATCTGCGTGAAGCCCACCGCGACATCCGGCCAGGGGCCTTTGGGCGTGTCCCATTCCAGGGCCCAGGTGCGCCGGCCCCGCGGCTCGGCGCCGAAGTCTTCGCGCAGGTCGTAAGTGCGGCCGCGGTCTGTCACCGTCCCGGACAGGTCGTAGCGCCAATCGCCATAGCTGGCGCGAAACTCCGCTGCGGGCGTCTGGGTGGTGATGGTGGCGAGCACAAGAAAAAGAGCAATCTTTCGCATGCGTATACTTTACAAGGGAAAGTGGGAACGGCCGCACAAAACCGGGAATTTCACCGGTTGAAGCGGGTCCAATCGCCCACAACAAGCTGTTCTTACAACCAGAGGGAGAGTGTTTAAATGAACAAGTCGTTTTGCGTGACCCTATGCCTGCTTGCCGGCGCGCCGCTGACGACCGCTGCCGGATACGACAGCCACCCTCACGGTACTTTGTCCTACACATTCGGTGAGGTTCGCCTGGTCGCGGAGGACCCGGACGGCCGCGACGATGCCGATGGCATTCGGGTCGGCGGGTCGGCGCTCTTCCACCCGGACTTCTTCGTCGCGGGCGCACTGTCGATGCTGGGCTCGGATGGCGCGAACGGCGTCGATACCGACACCGCCGAAATCGGCCTCGGTTACCGCCATGCGCTGAACCGTCAGGTGGACCTGCTCGGCGTCGCCGGCCTCATCCGGGTCGATATCGACTTCGCGAACGGCAGCAATGCTGACGACGACGACTTTGGGCCGTCGCTGACCGGCGGCGCACGGGCAGCCCTGACGCATGCCATCGAGGTCGGCGGCTACCTCAACTACGCGGAGTTATTCGGCGACGGCGACCTCACGGTGCGCGGCGAAGGCCTGTTCCACTTCACGCCGAATCTCGCGGCGCTGGCGGGGATCGGGCTGTCGGACGACAACCGCGAGGCCACGATCGGCGCACGCTGGAATTTCCAGCCGACGCGCTAGTTTTCCTGCTGCAACGAAAAAGCCCCGCTTTCGCGGGGCTTTTTCTTTTTGGGGGCCAGGGCCCCCACATCAGGTCTCGTCGAGGAACGAGCGCAGGTAGTTGGCCCGGCTCGGGTGGCGCAGCTTGCGCAAGGCCTTGGCCTCGATCTGGCGGATGCGCTCGCGCGTGACGTCGAACTGCTTGCCGACCTCTTCCAGCGTGTGGTCGGTGTTCATGTCGATGCCAAAGCGCATGCGCAGCACCTTGGCCTCGCGCGGCGTCAGCGACGCGAGGATCTGCTGGGTGGCCTCCGATAATGACGAGGTGGTGGCCGACTCGAGCGGCGACACGGCAGCCACGTCCTCGATGAAATCGCCCAGGTGCGAATCTTCGTCGTCGCCGATCGGGGTCTCCATCGAGATCGGCTCTTTCGCGATCTTGAGGACCTTGCGAACCTTGTCCTCCGGCATCTCCATCTTCTGCGCCAGCTCTTCCGGCGTCGGCTCGCGGCCCATCTCCTGAAGCATGGTGCGGCTGATGCGGTTGAGCTTGTTGATGGTCTCGATCATGTGCACCGGGATGCGGATGGTGCGGGCCTGGTCGGCGATCGAGCGCGTGATGGCCTGCCGGATCCACCACGTGGCGTAAGTCGAGAATTTGTAGCCGCGGCGATATTCGAACTTGTCCACGGCCTTCATCAGGCCGATGTTGCCTTCCTGGATCAAGTCGAGGAACTGCAGGCCGCGATTGGTGTACTTCTTGGCGATCGAGATCACCAGGCGCAGGTTGGCCTCGACCATCTCCTTCTTGGCGCGGCGGGCCTTGGCCTCGCCGACGCTCATGTGACGGTTGATCTCCTTGATCTCGTTGATCGAGAGCAGGTTCTCCTGCTCGAGTGCGCGCAGCTTGTCCTGGAGGTCCTTGATCTCGTCGGCGCGCTTGGCGATGGCCTTGGCGTATTTCTTGTCGCCGCGCGTCACGCGTGAGACGAAGTTCTTGTCGGCCGAATGCCCCGGGAATTTCTCGAGGAACTCCTTGCGCGGCATGCCGGCTTCGGCCACGCAGATCTTCATGATCGCGCGTTCGGACTGGCGCACCTGGTCGGTCTTGGCGCGCAGGTTGCGCGTGACCTCATCGATGATCTTCGGCGACAGGCGGAAGGTCATCAGGTGCTCGGCCGCGGCCTCGCGCTTCTTCTGGGTCTTCTTGTCCTGCGAACCGACCTTTTCGAGCGAGTCCCAGGCCTTGTCGAACAGCTTCTGCAGCTCGCCGAAATTCGTGGCGGCCTGGACCGGATCCGGGCCGGTGTCGACAGCTTCCTCGTCGTCGCCATCACCGGTGGCGGCGCCTTCCTTCTCTTCCTTTTCCTCGGCGGCGTCTTCCTTGAGGTCGGGCGGCAACTCGCCCTCGGCCGGCGGCGCGGCATTGGGATCGAAGAAGCCGACGACGACGTCGGCGAGGCGGCGCTTGCCGGCCTTCACCGCGTCGTACGCCTCGAGCAGGATCGCCATGGTCTCGGGGTACATCGCCATCGCGTAGAACGCCTCGTTGAGGCCTTCTTCGATGCGCTTGGCGATGCGGATCTCGCCCTCGCGGTCGAGCAACTCGACCGAGCCCATCTCGCGCATGTACATGCGAACCGGGTCGGTGGTGCGGCCGAACTGGTCGTCGAGTGCGGCGAGCTGTGCCGCCGCTTCCTCGATCTCGGCCTCGTCCTCGTCGGGCGTCGCCGCGGTCGGCTCGGGCGTGAGCAGCGATTCCTCGTCGGGCGCCTCGTCGTGCACGACGATGCCCATCGAGTTGATCATGCTGATGACGTCGTCCAGCTGCTCGGAGTCGACGATCTCCGGGAGGTGGTCGGTCACCTCGGCATAGGTCAGGTAACCCTTCTCCTTGCCGCGGGCAATAAGGGTTTTGATCTGCGACTGTTTGTCCAAATTCATCAGGATATTTGCCGGAGGTTCGGGAGCGGCCGCAAAGGGATTTTCGGCCCGCAAAAAGAACCGCGCATTCTACGCGAAGTCACCTACGTTAGACACTGTCGCGGCGGCTTAGCTTCCGGTTGATGTGGTCGACCTCGGCGCGCTCCTCGGCCGTCAGCGCGCGCGTCTCGGCCGCCTGCAAGATGGTCTGAACCCGCTCGCGCAGTGAGCGCTGTGTCGCCATCTCTTCCAAGGTCTTGATCTTGGAAGTAAATTCGGCTTCGAATGCCTCGGGCTTCAGTTCCAGCGGGGCAATGCTCAGCTGGTCGAGAATCGGCCCCTCCGGGGTCTCGCGCCAAGCCTCCAGCAGCGCCCCGGCCCGGGCCTCGGGCCGGTCGCGGAACCAGCGCAGGGCCGCCACCAGCAATTCGACACCGGGCGCGGCCGATTCCTCGAGCAGGCCGATGTCGTCCACCAGCTCGTTGAAACTCGGATGCTCGAGCAGCAACTGCAGCGCAACGCGCACCGGGCGCGACGTCAGGCTCTGTGCGGCGGCGGCGTCGCCGGCGGGCGTGGCGCTGGTGGCGGCACTGACCAGCGCCTCGATATCGGAACGCTGCATGCGTGTGAGCTTGAACAACTCCTCGAGGATCAGGCTGTGCAGCGCACCCTCGCGCATGCGCGCCAGGTGCGGTCGCGCCAGCACCACCAGGCGAGCACGTCCATCCGGCGTTGACAGGTTCACCTGGCGCGACAACTCCGCAACGAGGAACGTGGCGAGCGACTGCGATTGCGCGACGCGTCGGTTGAATTCCTCGGCGCCGATCTCCTGCACCAGCGTGTCGGGGTCGTGGCCGTCGGGCAAAAACATGAACAGCAGCTCGCGTCCTTCGTAGGCCTCTGGCAGCGCCTGCTCGAGCGCACGCCAGGCCGCGGCGCGACCGGCGCGATCGCCGTCGAAGCAGAACACCACGCGCGTCGTGCTCTTGAACAACAGGTTCAAGTGCTCGCGCGTGGTCGCCGTGCCCATGGTCGCCACCGCGTGCGGGATGCCGTGCTGCGACAGCATCACCACGTCCATGTAGCCCTCGACCACCAGCATGTGCGGGATCGTGCCGACACCCTGGCGCGCTTCATACAGCCCGTAGAGATGGCGGCTCTTGTCGAACAGCGGCGTCTCGCGGCCGTTCAGGTATTTCCGCTTGTCGTCGCTGCCCGGCAGCACGCGGCCACCAAAAGTGATGATCTGGCCGCGCACGTTGCGTACCGGGAACATGACGCGCGCACGGTAAAAATCGTAAACGCGGCCCTCCTCGTTCTTCACCAGCAAACCGGCATCGAGCGCGTGCTTCGGGTTGGGCACCTGGCGCGAAATGGTGTCCCAGCCGTCCGGCGCAAAGCCGATGCCGAACCGCTTGGCGGTTTCGCCGCTGACGCCGCGCTGCTTGAGGTACTCGATCGCTGCCGGCGACTTCTTCAACTCCGCCTTGTAGATGCGTTCGGCTGCAGCGAGCGCGTCGAGCGGCCCTTCGAGCACCAGCGGCGCCGCCACCGAGCCGCCTTCGCGCGGCACGGTGAGGCCTACGCGCTTGGCGAGATCCTCGACCGCCTCGGGGAACGACAGGCGGTCGTATTCCATGAGGAAGGTGATGGCGGTGCCGTGCTTGCCGCTCGAGAAGCAGTGGTAGAACTGCTTCTGCGGCGAAACGTAGAACGAGGGCGACTTCTCGTTGGTGAAGGGTGACAGCGCGACGTATTCGCGCCCGGCTTTTTTCAGCTGCAGGCGCTCACCGATGACCTGCACGATGTCCGTGCGGGCGATCAGGTCCTGGATGAAGCTCTGGGGAATGAGGCCGGCCATGACGCCGGCAGCTTAGCCGAGCTTGCCCTTCACGAGCCCCGACAGCTTGCCCATGTCGGTCTTGCCCGCGACCTTCGGTTTCAGCCACGCCATGAGCTTGCCCATGTCCTTGCCGCCGGCGGCGCCGGTCTCGGCGATGCCCTGCGTGATCAACGCGACGACCTCCGCCTCGCTCATCTGCTGCGGCAGGTAGCCGAGCAGGATCTGGATCTCGGCGGCTTCCTTGTCGGCGAGGTCGGCGCGATTGCCGGCGCGGAACTGGCTCTCGGAATCGCGACGCTGCTTGACCATTTTCTCGATGATCGACAACGAAGTCGCCTCATCGGGCTCGGTCCCCTTGTCGGCCTCGTAACGCTTCAGTTCCGACAGCGCGAGGCGCACGGTGTGCAGCCGCATCTGCTCGCCCGCCTTCATGGCGGTCTTCATGTCTTCAGTAACGCGGGCTTTCAGCGTGGTCATGACCCTCTCCTGCTCTGCAAATGAAAAAGGCGGCTCGTGGCCGCCTCTTCCGGTGACTCGAAGCCTTGGATCAGAACATCCGGATCCGGCGGGTCGAATCGCGCGACTGCTTCTTGAGCTGCCGCTTGATCGCGGCGGCGCGCTTGCGCTTGCGTTCCTGGCTCGGCTTCTCGAAGTACTCGTGCTTGCGCACGTCGGTGAGGACGCCGGCCTTTTCGCAGGTGCGCTTGAAGCGGCGCAGGGCCACCTCGAAGGACTCGTTGTCGCGGATACGGACTGAAGGCATTCAAACCACTCATTGCCCGGCTTTGCGGCCGGGGTAGGTAAACGGGCCGCGATTCTATGCGGGCCCGGGGTCTAATGCAAAATACCCGGCTCCCATGAATAACCTCCTGCTGGTCGCGCTGGCGACCCTCCTCGTACTGTTGAACGGCTTCTTCGTCGCGGCCGAGTTCGCCATCGTCAAGTTGCGCCGGGCCCAGGCCAAGGAATTCGCCGAGACCCATGGCTGGCGCGGACGCACCCTGGCGAGCGTGCGAGGGCACCTGGACGCCTACCTGTCGGCCTGTCAGCTCGGCATCACCCTGGCCTCGCTGGGCTTGGGCTGGATTGGCGAGCCGGCCTTTGCCCGGCTGATCGAGCCGCCGATGGCGGCGCTGGGCCTCGGGACGCCCGAGCTGGTCCATGGCGTGGCGCTGGCGTCCGCGTTCGTGGCGATCGCCTTCCTGCACATCGTGCTGGGTGAGCTGGCGCCCAAGTCGATGGCAATCCGGGCCCCCGAGGCGGTGTCGTTGTGGACGGCCGTGCCGCTGTGGGCCTTCTACTGGCTCATGTACCCGTTCATCCGCGGCCTCAATGCCAGCGCCAACATGGTGCTGCGCGCACTCGGCATGCAGCCCGGCGAAGAAGGCGGCGAGGCGCACTCGGTCGACGAGATTCGGGTCATCCTGCAGGCAAGCCGCGCGGACGGCGGGGTCGATGCACAGCAGACCGAGCTCGCGACGCGCGCGCTGGACTTCTTCGAGCTGGAAGCCGGCGACCTCATGAAGCCGCAGGCGGACCTCGCGAGCCTGACCCTGACGATGAGTCCGGCGCAGGTGCTGGATCAGCTGGAATCGACGCGCCATTCACGCTACCCGGTGTTCGAGCACGACCACGAGGGCCTGCTCGGCCTGGTGCAGGTCAAGGACTTGCTGGCAGAGCTGCGCCATGGCCGGCCGCTGGATCTGCGCGCGCTGGTCAAGCCGGCACTGCTCGTGCACCGCGACCTGTCGCTCGGCCGGCTGTTACGCCGCTTCCGCGAGGGCCGCCCGCAGCTGGCGCTGTTGCAGGACGACGTCAACCGCATCGTCGGCTTCGTGACCTTGCACGACGTCGCCGAAGCGCTGTTCGGCCGCTTCGAGGACGAATACGGCCGTGGCGCGCGCGAGTGGAAGCGCCAGGACGACGGCTCCTGGCTCGGCTCCGGTGTGCTGTCGGTGTACTCGCTCGAGCGCCTGCTCCACGTCGAGGCGCCGGTACGCGACATCGACAGCGTCGGCGGCCTGATCATGTGGAAGCTCGATCGCGTGCCGCGTCCCGGCGACCGGGCGTCGTTCGATGGCTTCGATCTGCATGTCGTGCGCATGAACGGCACGCGCATCGCCCAGTTGCGGGTTTATCCGCGTCCGGCCGCTGGCGCGGCAAAATGACGCTTATGCGCACGCTCGGCCCCGTACTTGGCATCGAAACCTCCTGCGACGAGACCGCCGTGGCGATCTACGACGGTGCGCTCGGCTTACGTGCCCATGCGCTGCACAGCCAGGTGGCGCTGCACGCCGAATACGGCGGCGTGGTGCCCGAACTGGCGTCGCGGGACCATGTGCGGCGCATCGATCCGTTGATCCGCGGAGTGCTGAAGGACGCGGGCTCGGGCATCGGCGAACTGGGTGCTGTCGCCTACACCGCCGGTCCGGGCCTGATCGGCGCGTTGATGGTGGGCGGCGCGGTCGCGGCAGGACTCGCAGCTTCGCTGGACTTGCCGCTGATCCCGATCCACCACATGGAAGCGCACCTGCTCGCGCCGATGCTGGAAACGCCGCGGCCGGAATTTCCGTTCCTTGCGCTGCTGGTGTCCGGCGGCCACACGCTGCTGGTCGCGGTCGAGGGCGTCGGGCGTTACGAGGTGCTCGGTGAAAGCCTCGACGATGCCGTCGGCGAAGCCTTCGACAAGGTGGCGAAGTTGCTCGGCCTGCCCTACCCCGGCGGCCCGGCGCTGGCCAAGCTCGCCGAGCGCGGCAAGCCGGATCGCTTCAAGTTTTCGCGGCCGATGACCGACCGGCCTGGCCTCGACTTCAGCTTTTCGGGCCTGAAGACCGCGGCGCTCACGACGCTGCCGAAGGACGCGACGGAGCAGGACAAGGCTGACATCGCGCGCGCGTTCGAGGACTGCGTCGCGGACACGCTGGTGATCAAGTGCCAGCGCGCGCTCGACCACATCGGCTACGAGCGGCTGATCGTGGCGGGCGGCGTGGGCGCCAATGTGCGCCTGCGCGCGGCGTTGCAGCAGTCCATGCAGCGCCGCGGCGCGCAGCTGTTCTTCCCGCGCAAGGATTTCTGCACCGACAACGCGGCGATGGTGGCCTACGCCGGCTGGGCGCGGCTCGCCGAGGGCCGCGCGCCGGGCGGCGCGATCGAAGTGCGCGCAAGATGGCCGCTGGCCGAGCTGCGGCCGGTTGCGAATCAATAAATGCGGAGACCATTTTGACCCCCGCTTTGGATGTCATACGGATCAAGGGACTCAAGGTGGAGACGGTGGTCGGTGTGCATGCGTGGGAACGCAAGCTGCCGCGCACGGTGGTGGTCGACATCGAGCTGGCGTGCGACGTGGCGCGCGCGGCGCGCTCGGATGCGCTGAAGGATGCGGTCGACTACTCGGCGGTGGCGCAGGTGGTGAGCGCGTTCATCGGTGCGCAGCAATTCCAGCTGGTGGAGACCTTGGTGGAACGGCTCGCCGGGAAACTCATGGCGGATTTCGCGGCGCCGTGGGTAAAGCTCGAACTGCACAAGCCCGGCGCGGTGCCGGGCGCGGCGGATGTGTCGGTGGCGATCGAGCGGGGCCAGCGGATCGCGTTCAAGCCGTAGCAATCACCGCCGCCGCGAACGCCGCCAAGTCGTCGTAAATCCGCACCTCGCCGCGGTCGGCGCCCAGTTCTTTCTCGGTCTTGCGCCCATTGCCCGTGCGCACCAGGACTGGCTTGGCGCCAGCCGCGCGCGCTGCCTCGATGTCGCGCATCGAATCGCCGACGGCATGCACGCGGTCGAGCGGCACACCGAGCCGCTTGCCGAGGTCGATCAACATGCCCGGCTGCGGCTTGCGCAATGCGCTGGCCTCGTCGGGATGCTCGGGCGCGAATGCGATGGCGTCGATGCGCCCGCCGAGGTCGGCGAGCGAGCGTTGCAGGCGGTCGTGGATTGCGCCGAGCGTCTCGTAGTCGAGCAGGCCGCGGCCGATGCCGGACTGGTTGCTGGCGATGCACACGCGGTAGCCGGCGTGGCACAGGCGCGCGATGGCCTCGAGGCTGCCGGGCAGCGGGCGCCACTCGGCCACCGACTTGATGAACGCCTCCGACTCCTCGTTGATGACACCGTCGCGATCGAGGATGACCACCTTCATGAGCTGCCCCCCGGCAGGCACGAGATGTCCGCTACCCCACGGCAGAGCTTGTCGAGCCGGCGTAGCAGCGCGATGCGATTGGCGCGCAGCTCGGCCTCCGGCGCCATGACCATGACCTTGTCGAAGAACGCATCGACCGGCGCCTGCAGTTGCGCGAGCGTCCGCAGGCCACCGGTGTAATCGGCCTTTCTGACTGCCGCGTGCACCTTGTCATCGAGGCGCGTGAGCGCCTCGTACAGCGCCTTTTCCTGCGGTTCGCGGAAGGCGTCCGCCTTGACCTCGATGTCGCCCTCGCCCGCCTGCTTCAAGATGTTGCGGATGCGCTTGTGCGCAGCCGCGAGCTGGGCGGCTTCCTTCATCTCGCCGAAGGCGCGGACTGCGTCGACGCGAGCCGCGAAGTCCGCCGGCACCGAGGAGCCGGTCGCGGCGACCGCGTTGAACACCTCGACCGCGATGCCGCGGTCGGCCAACAGCCCGCGCAGGCGCTCGAGCACGAAATCCCACAACTCCCCGAGCATCTTGTCGTCGCGCTTGCCGGCCGGCTGGTGCTCGAGCGCGGCCTTCAGCAGCGCGCGCAGGTCCAGCGGCAGCGGCGACTCCAGGCAGATGCGCAGCGCGCCGAGCGCGGCGCGGCGCAGCGCGAACGGGTCCTTGCTCGCGCTCGGCTTCTGGCCGATCGCGAAGATGCCGGCGAGCGTGTCGAGGCGGTCGGCGAGCGCGAGGATGCGGCCGGCCGCAGAGGCCGGGATCGGCGTGCCGGCCTGCGCCGGCAGGTATTGTTCGGCGACGGCCTGCGCCACCGCGTTGCTCTCACCCGAGGCGCGCGCATAGTGGCCGCCCATGAGGCCCTGCAGCTCGGGAATCTCGAAGACCATGCGCGATACGAGGTCGGCCTTGGCGAGCTTGGCAGCGCGCTCGGCCTCAAGGGCATCGATACCCAGCTCCGCGGCGATGTGGGTGACGAGCTTCGACACGCGGCGCGCCTTGTCGCCCACCGAACCGAGCTCTTTCTGGAACGTCACGCGGTCGAGTTCGGGCAGGAAGTCGGCCAGTCTCCGCCGGCGATCCTGTTCCCAGAAAAACAGCGCATCGGTCAGGCGCGGGCGAACGACGCGCTCGTTGCCGGCAATGACCTGCCTGACGTCTTTCGAGCGGAGGTTGGTGACCGTGATGAACAAGGGCAGCAATTTTCCGTCACGGCCGAACACGGGAAAATAACGCTGGTTGGTTTCGATGGTCGCGATGATGACTTCCGCCGGCAGCGCCATGAAGCGCTCCTCCATGCGGCCCGAGATCACCACCGGCCATTCGACCAGCGCGGCGACCTCAGCCAGCAGCGAATCGGTGATGCGCGCGGTGCCCTTCAGGCGCGCAGCTTCAACCTCGATCAACTTGCGGATTTGCGCCTGGCGCTCAGAGAGGCCAGCGACGACATGGGCCGACCGCAGTTTTTCCACGTAGTCGGCCGGCGCACCCAACGCGATCGGCTTGGGTGCGTGGAACCGGTGGCCGTAAGTGACACTGCCGGACTTCAGACCGAACCGCAGCAGCGGCACCTCGCGCGGGCCGAGCATCGCGACCAGCCACTGCACCGGCCGCACGAAGGTTTCGTCGGAACTGCCCCAGCGCATGCGCTTGGGCACCAGCTCGTCCATCGACTTCAGCGTCTCCTCGAAGATTTCCGTCACCAGCTCCGCGGTCGGACGCCCGAGCTGCTGGCTGCGGAACACGAGCTGGCCGTCCTCCTGCGCCAGCGCGGCAAACTCCACGCCGCAGGACTTGGCGAAACCCAGGCCCGCCTGCGTCGGCTGGCCGTCCTTGAGCGAGGCGATGAGCTTGGGGCCCTTGCGCTCGACAGCGCGGTCCGGCTGGCGCAACGCCACGTTTTCCACGAGCACCGCGAGGCGTCGCGGCGTCGCGAAAGACCGCACCTCGCCGGCCATCACCGAGCGCTTCGCAAGGCCCTCGGTAAACCCGCGCGCAAACGCCTCGGCCAGCGGCGACACAAAGCGCGCCGGAAGATCCTCGCAACCCAGCTCGACCAGCAGGTCGGCACTGGTCGCGGCGGATTTCGCGGCAGCCTTGCGAGCCATGGCTTTACCGCATCTGCGCCGGCTTGGGCGGCTCGAATGCGAGTCGCGTCGACTTCAGCGCCGGGAAGCGCTCGAGTCGCGCGACGTGCTGGCGCAGTGACGGGTACAGCTTGGGGTCGAGCTTGAGCGCGTCGTCGAGGAAGGTGAACACGCACGCAACGGTGATGTCCGCCTGCGTCAGCGCCTCGTCGACGAGGAAGTTGTCGCCCTCCATCTGCGCGGCCACGGCTTCGAGTTGCGCCAGCGCGCTATGCATCTGCTCGCGGCAGCGCTGCACCCAGGGCTCGTGGTACTTCTCCGCCGGGCGGAACAGCTTCTCGTAAACCTGCTGCACGCCCTTTTCCGCCGCGCCGGTGGCGAGCGCCATCAAGTACATCGCGCGGCGACGTGGCGCGCCGGTCACCGGCAGCAGCGCGCGCGTGCGGCCAACGCGGTCGTCGAGGTAATCGAGGATCGCGCCCGACTCGGTCAGCACCTCGCCGTCGTCCAGCATCAGCACCGGCACGCGGCCGAGCGGATTCACCTTGCGAATCTGTGCCTGGTCCTTGCCCACCGACCAGCTCTTGTGCTCGAACTTGATCTCGAGGAGCTTCAGGCTCACGGCGACGCGTCGCACGAAGGGTGAATCGAACATGCCGATCAGGATCATCAGGCTGCCTCTTTCTTGTTGACGAGCATCGGGAAACCGAGTTTCTCGCGCGCCGCGAAATACGCTTCGGCACAGCCGCGCGCAAGGGTGCGCACGCGCAAAATGTAAGCCTGGCGCTCCGTCACGGAGATCGCGCCGCGCGCGTCGAGCAGGTTGAAGGCGTGCGAGGCCTGCAGCACGCGCTCGTACGCCGGCAGCGGCAGGCCCTTGTCGATCAGGTGCTGGAACTCGCGCTCGGCCACGGCAAAGCGCTCGAATAGCGCCGTGGTATCGGCATGCTCGAAGTTGTAGGCCGACTGCTCCACTTCATTCTGGTGATAGACGTCGCCGTAGGTCACGACGCGACCGCCCGCGTCCGACCAGACCAAATCAAACACCGACTCCTTTTTCTGGATGTACATCGCCAGCCGCTCGAGGCCGTAGGTAATCTCGCCCGCCACCGGCCGGCACTCCAGGCCACCGACCTGCTGGAAGTAGGTGAACTGCGTGACTTCCATGCCGTTGAGCCACACCTCCCAGCCGAGGCCCCAGGCGCCGAGGGTCGGCGACTCCCAGTTGTCCTCGACGAAGCGGATGTCGTGTACCAGCGGGTCAAAGCCGAGCAACTGCAGCGACTCCAGATAAAGCGCCTGGATGTCCGGGGGGCTCGGCTTCATCAGCACCTGGAACTGGTAGTAGTGCTGGAGCCGGTTCGGATTGTCGCCGTAGCGGCCATCGGCAGGCCGGCGCGACGGCTGCACGTACGCGGTATTCCACGGCTCGGGGCCGATGGCGCGCAGGAACGTGGCCCAGTGGAAAGTGCCGGCGCCCATCTCCATGTCCATGGGCTGGACGATGACGCAACCCTGCTTCGCCCAGAAGGCCTGCAGCTTCAGGATCAGGTCCTGGAAGGTGAGGATTTTGTCGGCGGTCGGCATCGGGCGGCGAGTATAACGAACGCCCCGTTGGCATCCGCTAGAATGCCGCCCCTCGCAGCCCGGCGACCCGCCTCGCACCGTTCTGGTGCGGCGCCCGTCGCCCGGGCTCGGCGCAAGCCCCTGATTTGTCGTGATCCGCATTGGGGCGACGGTGGCATGTTTTCTGCTTTTAGCAGGACGCTTTTCTTTATCTGCTGTTCAAACCCCGGGGGAATTCATGGCGGCAAAAGGTAGTGACGGCGCAGCCGTACTCAAGCTGATCAAGGACAAGGGCGCGAAGTTCGTCGACTTCCGCTTCACCGACACGCGCGGCAAGGAACAGCACGTCACCGTGCCGTCCCACACCGTGGACGAGTCCCTCTTCACCGACGGCAAGATGTTCGACGGCTCGTCGATCGCCGGCTGGAAGGGCATCAACGAGTCCGACATGATCCTCATGCCGGACCCCGCCACCGCCAAGATGGATCCGTTTTTCGAGGAACCGACCGTCATCCTGCGCTGCGACGTGATCGAGCCGGCTACGATGCAGGGCTACGGTCGCGATCCGCGCTCGCTGGCGCACCGCGCCGAGGCCTACCTCAAGTCCACCGGCATCGCCGACACCGCGTTCTTCGGCCCCGAGCTCGAATTCTTCATCTTCGACTCCGTGCGCTGGGACGTCGAGATGGGCAAGTGCGGCGTGGTCATCGAGTCCGAGGAAGCGGCCTGGTCCACCGGCAAGGAAGAGTTCGAGACTGGCCGCAACAAGGGCCATCGCCCGCCGGTCAAGGGCGGCTACTTCCCGGTTCCGCCGGTCGACTCGCAGCAGGACATCCGCAACGCGATGTGCCTGACGCTGGAAGAGATGGGCATTTCTGTCGAGGTGCACCACCACGAGGTGGCGACCGCCGGCCAGAACGAGATCGGCACCAAGTTCAACACGCTGGTGCGGAAAGCCGACGAGATGCTGGACTACAAGTACGTCCTGCAGAACGTCGCGCATTCTTACGGCAAGACCGTGACCTTCATGCCCAAGCCGATCGTCGGCGACAACGGCACCGGCATGCACGTGCACCAGTCGCTGAGCAAGGGCGGCAAGAACCTGTTCGCCGGTGACAAGTACGGCGGCCTTTCGCAAACGGCGCTCTGGTACATCGGCGGCATCCTGAAGCACGCCAAGGCGATCAACGCGTTCACCAACTCGACCACCAACTCGTACAAGCGACTGGTGCCGGGCTTCGAGGCGCCGGTCATGCTGGCGTACTCGGCGAGAAACCGCTCCGCGTCGATCCGCATTCCCTGGGTGGCGAGCCCGAAGGGACGCCGCATCGAAGTGCGCTTCCCGGACGGCATGTCGAATCCGTACTTCGCCTTCGCCGCGATGATGATGGCAGGCATTGACGGCATCCAGAACAAGATCAACCCGGGCGAAGCGCAGGACAAGGACCTCTACCACTTGCCGCCGGAAGAGGACAAGAAGATCCCGCGCGTCTGCCACAGCCTCGACATGGCGCTGGAGCACCTCGACAAGAACCGCGCGTTCCTGCTGAAGGGCGGCGTGTTCACCGAGGACCTGATCGACGCTTACATCGAACTCAAGATGCAGGAGGTCACGCGCTTCCGCATGACCACTCACCCTGTTGAGTTCGACATGTACTACAGCCTGTAAGTGTCATCCCGAGGAGCGAAGCGACGAGGGATCGCGTCCAGGTAACCGCTACGCTGAAGGCGCTCCCTCGCTTCGCTCGGGATGACACGGAAAAAACGCCCCCCTCCGGGGGCGTTTTTTTTGCACTCGAATCGGCGTAAGGTGGATCTCATGCGCATCCTCATCGCCCTGCTGTGCCTCGCTCTTGCCACCTACGCCGTAGCCAAGGAGCCGGTCTACAAGTGGGTCGACGACAAGGGCGTCGTGCACTACACCGACAAGCCACCGACCGACAACGCGCGGCCCGCCCAGCTGCCGCCGCTGCAGACTTACAAGGGCAACAAGCCGCCCACTGACCTCCAGCGCTTCGACAAGGGCAACCAGGCCGGCAAGCAGGCGGGTATCGCGCAGATCGACGTCGTGACGCCCGCGCGGGATGAAACTTTTCGCAGCGGGGAGCGCACGGTTCCGGTCGCGGTGATGGTGACGCCGCCCCTGGCGGAAGGGCAACGCCTGATCTACCTGCTGGACGGCACGCCGCAATCGACACCTACGCCCGACACCTCCTTCGCGCTGACCAATGTCGAACGGGGCAGCCACACGGTTTCCGTGACCTTGGTCGACGATGCGGGCAACGCGCTGGCCAACTCGAGCGGGATCACCTTCCACATGAAGCCGCCGACGGCGCGCTAACCACGCACCGTTCTGGTGCGTCCTCGCCGCCCCGCCTCGCGTAGACGCCCCAACCTTCTGCACCAGTTTGGTGCAAATCAGCCCAGACTCCACTAGTCTGCCGGCTTGGGCGCTTGGCCCGAAGCTTGCTGAGCCGCAACCCATGAAATTCCCCTCGCGCGCGCGCGTGACGGCGGACGCCTTGCTGGAAGGCCTCACGACCGCGGTGATCGGACTCGACCCTGAGTTACGCGTGAGCTTCATGAACGCCGCGTGCGAAACCCTGTTCGGCGTGAGCCGACGCCTGGCGCAGGGCCAGCCCTTGCCGACCGCCTTGCCGCACTTCGCCCCGCACGAATCCCGGCTGCGAGAATCGCTCGACGCCGGCACCGGCTTCATCGAGCGCGAGATGCGGCTGGCGCGCAACGGCGAGCAGCCGATCGTGATCGACTGCACCGCCACGCCATTGCTGCTCGCCAAGAAGCCCGGCCTGCTGGTCGAGTTGGCGCCGCAGGAGCGTCACCTGCGCTCGGCACGCGACGAGATCCTGTCGGTCCAGTTCGATGCGAGCCGCCAGTTGATCCGCGGACTCGCCCACGAGATCAAGAACCCGCTCGGCGGCATCCGCGGGGCGGCCCAGTTGCTCGAGCGCCAGTTTCCCGACTCGGAGCACCGCGAGTACACGCACGTGATCATCCGCGAAGCCGACCGGCTGCAGAACCTGGTCGACCGGCTGCTCGGGCCGTCACGCCCACCACGCCGCGAGAGCTTGAATGCCCACGAGGCGCTCGAGCACGTGCGCAAGCTGGTCGAGGCGGAAGGCGCGCGCGTAGTGCGTGACTACGACCCGAGCCTCCCGGGCATCAGTGGCGACCGCGAGCAGCTGATCCAGGCCTTGCTGAACCTGGCGCGCAACGCGCTGCAGTCGGCCGGACTCGCCGGCCGCATCGTGTTCCGCTCGCGCGCGCGTCGCCAGGTCACCATCGACGGAACATTGCACAAGCTGGTCGCCGTGCTCGAAATCGAGGACGACGGACCGGGCGTTGCGCCCGACATGCTCGAGAAGATCTTCTACCCGATGGTCACCACGCGCGCCGGTGGCACCGGCCTCGGCCTGCCGATCGCGCAGTACCTAGTGCACGCGCACGGCGGGCATATCGAATGCCGCTCGCGCCCCGGTTCGACCGTGTTTGCCGTGTCACTGCCCCTGGAAGCCTGAACCCATGAACGCAAGCGCCCTGGTGACCTGGGTCGTCGACGACGACGAATCGATCCGCTGGGTGCTGGAGAAAGCACTGGCGCGCGCCGGCGTCACCGTGCGCAGCTTCGCCGCGCCAATGGAGCTGCTCGAGGCCATCGGCGAAGGCCTGCCCGACGTACTGATCTCCGACATCCGCATGCCGGGCATGAACGGGCTCGACCTGCTGGCGCGCCTGCGCGCCGACCATCCGCAGCTGCCGATCATCATCACCACCGCGCACTCCGACCTCGACGCCGCGGTCATGGCCTACCGCGGCGGCGCCTTCGAGTACCTGCCCAAGCCATTCGATGTCGACGCGGTCGCCGCGCTGGTCAAGCGCGCCGGGCGCAAGGCGAAGGGCGCCGACGAACCGCCGCCGCGGGTGGCGGCAGCGACACTGATCGGCGAGGCTCCTGCAATGCAGGAGGTTTTCCGCGCCGTCGGCCGGCTCGCCGCCTCGCAGATCAACGTGCTCGTGACGGGCGAGACCGGCGTCGGCAAGGAACTGGTGGCGCGCGCACTGCATGCCAACAGCCCGCGCAAGGACAAGCCGTTCATCGCGGTGAACACCGCCGCGATCCCGAAAGATTTGATGGAGTCGGAGTTCTTCGGCCACGAGCGCGGCGCCTTCACCGGCGCGCAGACCCAGCGACGCGGCCGCTTCGAGCAGGCCGATGGCGGCACGCTGTTCCTCGACGAGATCGGCGACATGCCGCACGACCTGCAGACGCGCCTGTTGCGCGTGCTGTCGGACGGCGAGTTTTATCGGGTGGGCGGTACCGTGCCGATCAGGGTCGACGTGCGCGTGGTCGCGGCGACCCACCAGGACCTCGAGCAGGCCGTGCGCCAGCACCGGTTCCGCGAGGACCTGTTCCATCGCCTCAACGTGATCCGCGTGCGCGTCCCGAGCCTGCGCCAGCGGCGCGACGACATCCCGCTGCTGCTGGCGCATTTCCTGGCGCAGGCCGCGATCGAGATGAAAACCGCGGCCAAGCGCCCGCGCCCGGAGGTGCTCGCGCACCTGCAGCAGCTCGACTGGCCCGGCAACGTGCGCCAGCTCGAGAACGCCTGCCGCTGGCTCACGGTCATGGCGCCCGGCCGCGACGTGCATCTCGCCGACCTGCCGCCGGAGCTCAAGGGCGAGAGCCCCGCGGTTGTGGGAGCGGCCCTGGCCGCGACGGTATCCACGTCGGCGCCGGCGAGCCCCGCCCACCAGGACTGGTCCTCCCTCCTGCGCCAATGGGCCGAACTGAAACTGCGCGCCGGCCAGAACGACCTGCTCGGCGAGGCACTGCCCGAGTTCGAGCGCACGCTGATCCGCATCGCACTGGCCGAATGCGGCGGCCAGCGTCAGGAAGCCGCGCGCCGCCTCGGCTGGGGCCGCAACACGCTGACGCGCAAGATCAAGGAGCTGGGACTGACCGAGGTCTGACGCGCCGCGCAGCCAGGGCCACGAACATGGCAAGCAGCGTCGCCAGCGGCAGGCCGCCACCGGTCACGCTGTTTTCGGGCGCGGTCGAGATCGTCTGCAGGTTCGGGAACGTCAGGTAATGGATAATCGTCGTCGTCGCTGGATGTTCCGCGACGATGAAATGCGCGTAATAGACACCGTCGGGGGGCTGTACGTAGGTCACGGTCTGGTCGAGATTGAAATAGCAGAAGCCCGACGTCAGCGGATTGAGCGTGACGGTAGCCGCGGTGTAGCCCGCGCTGGTCGGCGCAGGCCCGGTGGTGTAGCGCAGGATCCAGTAAAGCGTGCCGGAAGTGCCGCTGCTGCGATTGTTGCAGAGCTGGCTGACCTGCATTCGCACCGTCCCATTGCCGGGCGCGTCATAACTCGCGGCGCCGCCGAACTCGAGGTTGCCGGAGGTCGTGCCGCCACCCCCACCGCCCCCGCCGCTGGTGATCGTGACCGTGTTGGAGGCCGTCAATGAGTCGTCAAAGCTGCTGGACAGCGCCGCGCTCGCCAGCAAGTGCACGTAGTAGGTGCCCGGCGGGGGGATGGTGAAGGGAGCCACGGCATCGATGTTGACGATGCAGTTGCTGCCGCCAATCGTTGCGATGTTGTAAGTCGCCGTGGTGTAGCCCGAGCTGGCGGGGTTTGGCGAAGTGGAATAGAACAGGCGCAGGTACAACTGCTGCGTCACCCCGGTGTAATTGCAGACGTGCGCCGCCGCCACGCGGGCCTCGCCGCCGCCGGTGGACACCGTGAAGCCGGAACGCACGCCGGTGTCTTGTCGGGTGTAGGTGAGGCCGGCGGCATCACACAGGCCGGGGATCGCCGCGAGCAGGAATGCGCCCGCAATCCAACGATTCATGTCGCAACCTTCCGCAAGGGTGTGCCGCTGACGCTACCTGTTTTTTCGGTCGTACGCTTTCGCGGTTGGACGAAGCCTCAGGACGGCTCGCCCGCCGGCTGTGCCGCCAGGTTGCGCAGGAACGCCTCGGTGTCGTCGTCGGCGGGATAAAAACTGCCGACCCGCAATTCCTCGGCGGTCACGTCCTGCGGCGTGCCGAAAGTCGAGATCATCGTGAACAGCGACAGCTTCACCCCGAGCGCCTCGAGCTGGGTGGCGAACACCGGCGTCGGCTGCGGCAGCGGCTCGCTGGCGCGCAAGCGGCGCGGCAAGCCGGTGTCGCGCAGCAGTTCCTCCAGGATTTCTGCGGCGGCCGCGCTCTGGCCGGCCTCGCGCTGCACGTAGCCGAGCAGCATCCGCGCGACGTCCTCGAAGTTGCGGATGTAAGGCCGCAGTCCGTGCTCGCTGAAGATCATCTTGAGGATGTTGCGGCGGCCGTCGGGCGCGACTTTCTTCCAGATCTCGCCGCCATCGCCGATCAACGCGAACATGCGCGCCACCGTGCCGTTCATGAGCACCAGGTCCCAGCGCCGGTTCACCACGATCGCCGGGTACGGCTTGTGGTGGCGCAGCATGCGTTGCAGCGCCTGCTTGAGCGGCACCATGTCGACGGAATCGAGCTCGCGCTGCGGGTACGCCGCGGCGAAGCCCGCCGCCAGCAGCAGCCGGTTGCGGTTCGCGAGCGTGAGCCCCAGCGATTCGGAAATCTGGAACACCATCGCGCGGCTCGGCTTGGAGCGACCCAGCTCGAGGAAGCTCACATGCCGCTGCGAGGTTTGCGCAACCTCGGCCAGCGCCATCTGCGACAAGTCGCGCGACTTGCGCAGCTCGCGCAGTGCGTCGGCGAAGGTCACCGGCGCGCCCATATTCAGGCTACCGCGCCGCGCGCGGCGCGGGCCTCGCGCAAGTCGCGAGTGCTGGTGGTGCGCCCGGTGATCAGGCGGTCGCCCTCGCGGCGCGTGAAGTATTTCCACGCCCACTGCACGAACACCCGCACGCGCTGTTCGGCCGACACCAGCGCCATGACGTGCACGAATGCCCACATGAACCACGCGACGATGCCACTGAG
>DATLBT010000025.1:0-15571 GCA_035526825.1 Verrucomicrobiia bacterium
GGTGGCGCCGAGCTCCGGCAAGGTGCTCAGCGGTGGCGTCGATGCCAACGCTCTGCAGAAGCCCAAGCGCTTCTTCGGCGCAGCGCGCAACATCGAGGAAGGCGGCTCACTGACGATCATCGCCACGGCGCTGGTCGACACTGGCTCGAAGATGGACGAAGTCATCTACGAGGAGTTCAAGGGCACCGGCAACATGGAAATCCACCTCGAGCGCCGCATCGCCGAGAAGCGCGTGTTTCCGGCGATCAACATCAACCGCTCGGGCACCCGCAAGGAAGAATTGATGGTGGAGCCGAGCGCGCTGCAGAAGATCTGGATCCTGCGCAAGCTGCTGCACTCGATGGACGAGCTGGCGGCGATGGAGCTGCTTTACGACCGCATGAAGCAGTCGAAGACGAATGAAGCGTTCTTCGACAGCATGAAACGCAACTGATCGTGTCATCCCGAGCGTAGCGAGGGATCGCGGTTGATCGCGCGAAAGCCGATGTCGCTGCGGTACTGCACGCCTTCCCAGCTGATTTTCTTAACGCCTTCGTAAGCGCGCTTCTGCGCCCCGGCTACGTCCTTGCCCAGCGCGCACACGCACAGCACGCGACCGCCGGTGGTGATCACCTTCTTCGTCGGCGGATCAACCGCCGTGCCCGCATGGAACACCTTGAGATCCGCCGCTTCGGTGCCCTCGAAACCCGCGATCGCGTCTTTCTTGCGGTAGTTGCCCGGATAACCCTGCGCGGCCATCACCACGCCCAGCGCCGGCCGCGGATCCCAGTCGGCCTTCGTGGCGTCGAGGCGCTTGTCCAGCGCCGCTTCGACCAGGTCAACCA
Organism: Verrucomicrobiia bacterium; assembly: GCA_035526825.1. Taxonomy (GTDB): domain Bacteria; phylum Pseudomonadota; class Gammaproteobacteria; order Nevskiales; family Nevskiaceae; genus JACPFV01. The sequence goes on from DATLBT010000025.1 coordinate 825, forward strand.
GGTCCGACTTGAGCCGCATCATCAGGGGCTGCGTTTCCGGGTCGCCGAGGCGGCAGTTGAACTCGAGCACGCGCGGCGCGCCATTCTGGTCGATCATCAGGCCGGCATAGAGGAAGCCGGTGAAGTCGATGCCGTCCTTGCGCAGGCCGGCGAGCGTCGGCTCGATCACCTCGTGGCGCACGCGGTCGCGCACGGCGTCGGTCACGACCGGTGCCGGCGAGTAGGCGCCCATGCCGCCGGTGTTCGGGCCGGTGTCGCCGTCGCCGACGCGCTTGTGGTCCTGTGACGTTGCGAGCTCGAGCGCATGGCCGCCAGCAGCCATCACGATGAAACTGGCTTCCTCCCCATCGAGGAAATCCTCGACCACGACGCGGCTGCCCGCCGTGCCGAGGCTGTTGCCGCCCAGCATGTCGCGCGCCGCGGCGGTGGCGTCGTCGACCGTCATCGCCACCACCACGCCCTTGCCCGCGGCGAGGCCGTCAGCCTTGATGACGATCGGCGCCCCCCGCGCCTCGATGTCGGCCAGTGCCGTCGCGAGGTCTGTATGCACTCGATAGGTGGCGGTGGGAATACGGTGGCGCGCAAGGAAATCCTTGGCGAAGGCCTTGGACGACTCGAGCTGCGCCGCCTCGCGCCTGGGCCCGAAGCACCGCAAGCCGGCGGCTTCGAACGTGTCGACGATGCCGGCCGCCAGCGGACCTTCCGGACCCACGACGGTCAAGCCGACTTTTTCGTCGCGCGCGAGCTGTAGCAGCGCCGCAATTTCCTCGACCGGCACCGCGACATTGCGGCAGCGTGGCTCGAGCGCGGTCCCGGCATTGCCTGGGGCCACCAGCACTTCGCTCACCCGCGGCGACTGCGCGAGCTTCCAGGCGAGCGCGTGCTCACGACCACCGCCGCCGATGACCAAAACCTTCATTGCCGCGGACCCCCGCGCGAAGAGAGCGCGCTAGGGTACGCGAGAACGCGTCAGGCGGCGTTCGGGATCTTCTCGGCCGCGGGCCGCAGCCCCGGCTCCGGTATCGGCTCCCGGGTCACGGTGGCAACGGGATGATCCTTGACCAGTTTCAGCGGCGCGCGCGCCGGGCGGTCCGCCGTGCCGTCGAGGATGCGGATGTGGCCGTGCTTGTCCTCGGCCAGTGCCGTGCACGACTCGACCCAGTCGCCGCAGTTGTAAGAAACAATGCCGTTGCGGATATGGCGGGTTTCCGCATGGTGCGTGTGGCCGGAAATGAGTCCGGCCAGGCCGCGCTTGCGGCACTGGTAATACACCGCATCATCGAATCCGGACAGGTACTGGACCAGGCTCTTGACGCGGTACTTGGCGAAGGCCGAGAGCGAAAACCCCGGCGCGACGCCGTATCGCTTTTGCGACCGACCGAGCCACTCACTGGCCTTGAGCAGCGTCTCGTAGGCGAAATCGCCTGCCAGTGCGAGGCCCGGCAGGTTGCGGATCACGGCGTCGTACTGGTCGCCGTGCTGCACCAGCAACCTGCGGCCGTCAGCAGTGGTGTGGATGAGCTCGTGCGCAACCCGGATGCGGCCGAGGTCAAGCCGCTTTTTCACGAACTGGCGCATGAACGCGTCGTGGTTGCCGGTGAGGTAATAGACCTCGGTGCCACGGCGCGCCTTGGCCAGGATCGCCTTGATCACCCGCGAGTGGTCCGGCGTCCAGAAAAAATGGCTTTGCATCTTCCAACCGTCGAAGATGTCACCGACGAGGTAAAGCGTCTCGCAATCGTTCTGCTTCAAAAAGCGCACGATCTGCTTTGCCTTGCAGCCTGGTGAGCCGAGGTGCATGTCGGAGAGCCACAGCGTGCGGTGCCGCTGCGTGGCGGTTTCGGTCCTGATCTTGCGCATGGTGGATCCCTCCTGGGTGAACCCGGCGCCCGCCGGGGTCTGTGCAACGTTGGTTAAAAAAGAAATCCCCGGCCTGCCAGAGCAAGCGTCGTGCCAACTCGGCGATATAAAAGGATGATTTGGCTCCCCTCGCGAGCAGCATTAGACCGGCGAACGTCTTTTTGGTTCCGGTGTTGCCGTTCCGCGACGACGCCGACGGGTCTCAGGCCGGCGCGAGCTCGTCGCAGCGCGAGAGGAATGCCTTGAGATGGGGCAGGGCGAGCACCTTTGGTGCCAGATCGCTGGTGCGCAGAAGCTCCGAGACCTGCGCACTGACGCCGATATCGGCGATCGACAGTGCGTCCCTGGCCAGGAAACGGCGCTGGGCGAGCACGGTATCCAGTGCCCCCAGCATTTCGAAGAACTGCCGCTCGACCTCCGCCAGCGGCTGGCGCGCCAGCCCCTGCGCGGCGAGCTTCCTGGGATACCGGCGCTTGAACACCGCGCTGAGCACCACGCGCTCCCAACCCGGACGGCCCTTGCAGATCAGGTCGAGCGCACGCTCGCGAGACACCGGGTCGAGCATCCGGAAATAGATCTGGAAGAAATACAGCGACTTGGACGCCCAGTCATCCCAGATGCGCGCCTCGGCCAATGCGACTGCCTGCGTCGGATACAGCGGCTTGTCGGGCCAGCGCCGGTCGAGGAATTGCGCGATCGCCGCTGAATCGGCGATGCGCTCGCCATCGCAATCGAGCACGGGCAACTGGCCGGCAGGCGACAACGATGCGGCCTTGCGGGCCAGCAGGCCGTTGTAATCCACCGTTTCGAAGGCCACACCCTTGTAATGCAGGCAGCGGCGGACCTTGTTGCAAAACGGCGACATCTCCCACTGGTGCAGAACGGCGCGAGTCATCGGTGCGGACCTGGGTTAGCGAAGCGCCAGCGTAACGTCGGAATGGGTGTGCTGGGACTCGCCGAGGCCCTCGCCATCGAAACGGGTTGCGAGCCGCTGCGTAATGAGCCGGTCGCCAGCGCGACCGAAGGTCTCGGTGCGGACGTCGCGCGCGTCGAAATTGAACATCAGCAGGCCGACGCGCATGTTGAACTCCGACTCTGTCGCGAGCGGCAGGCCTTCGGGCGTCACCCACAGCTTCATCTTGCGGCTCGAGGTCTTGACCCACTTGCTGTCGGCCTTCGAGGTTCGCACGACGAGATCCAGGTCCAGGCGCCGGGCCGGGCGGCCGTCGCGCTCCTCTTCGGTAACGCCCTGGAGTGTCGCGCCGTCGAGGTCGGTGGTGAGCCCGGTCGCGCGATTCAGCAGGTCGGCAACGTCCGTCGCCTCGAAGTTCTCTAGCGTGCGCGTCGCCGGCTTGGCCTGCTCCGGGTCGCGTTGCGCGCGCTCCGCGCGGACCTCGGCCAGCAGCCCGGCCGGATAGTTCAGCGAGATGCCGTCCGGCCCTGCCATCACCTCGATCTGCGCGCGCCCGGCTTCCAAGGGGCGCTCCTTGCGCTCCGAGGTGAAGCTGCGTGTCACGGTGGCCCGCACGGCAGCCGTTCCGGGCAACTCGCGCAAGGCGGCCCGCACCTGCTCGAGGGCGTCGTCGCCGGCGCGCGCAATTCCGGCGAAGGTGGCGAGCAAAGCGGCCGCGATAATGGCGACACGCCTCACGAGCGTGCCCACGCGTGGTATTTCTCGACCCAGGCCAGCAGGCCCTTGGGCTGGTGGGCCTTCTTCCAGTTGCCAGCCGCGTACTTGTTCATCTCGGCCAGCGTCGGGTAGATGTGGATCGTGCCGAGGATCTTGTTGAGGCCGATGCCGTGGCGCATCGCGAGCACGTACTCGGCGAGGACGTCACCGGCATGCTCGCCGGCGATGGTGACGCCGAGGATCCTGTCCTTGCCGGGGACGGTCAGTATCTTCACCAGGCCGTGCGCTTCCTCGTCGGCAATGGCGCGATCGAGGTCGTCAAGACCGTAGGTGGTGACCTCGTACGGGATGCTCTTTTCCTTCGCCTCGAGCTCGTTCAGGCCGACGCGCGCGACTTCGGGCTCGGTAAAGGTGGCCCACGGGATCACGGAGTAGTCGACCTTGAACTTGCCGCCCTTGAACCACAGTCCCGGGTGCAGCCAGAGCAACTTGCCAAACAGCGCGTTGACCGCGCAGTACCAGGCCATGTGCGCCGCCGTATGCGTGAACTGGTACGGACCGGCGACGTCGCCGCAGGCGTAGATGCTGGGCACCGTCGTCTGCAGGAATTCATTGACCTTGATGGTGCGACCGGCCTCGACGCCGACGTTCTCCAGGCCGTAGCCCTTGAGCCGCGCGATGCGGCCCACCGCGACGAGGATCTCGTCGAACGGGATCAGCTCTTCGCGGCCATCCTTCTCGCAAACGAGCGTCTTCTCGTTGTCGATGATGCGCACTTCCTTCGCCTTGGTGCCGGTGCGCAGGTCGACGCCCTCGGCGCGGAAGCGTTCGGCCACCATCTGGGCGATCTCGACGTCTTCCCGCGGCATGATTCGCGGCAGCATCTCGACCTGTGTCACCTGGCTGCCGAGTCGCGCGAACGCCTGCGTCAGCTCGCAGCCGATCGGGCCGCCGCCCAGCACGACGAGGCGCTTGGGCTGGACCTTGAGGTCCCATACCGTGTCGGAGGTGAGGTAGCCGACTTTGTCGAGGCCCGGGATGGGCGGCACGAACGGTTCCGCGCCCGCGGCGATGACGATGTTCTGCGCGGTGAGCTTTTGCCCATTCACCTCGACGGTCCACGGGTCGACCAGCGTCGCGTGGCCTTGCAGGCATTCGACGCCCAGCTCGCTGTAGCGCTCCACCGAGTCGTGCGGTTCGATCGCCTTGATCACGCGCTGCACTCGAGCCATGACGTCGGCAAAGTCGAATTCGGCGGCCGCCGCGCGCAGGCCGAACTCGCGCGCGCGACGCACGTGGTCGAGCAGCTTGGCCGAGCGCAGCACCGCCTTCGACGGCACGCAGCCGGTGTTCAGGCAGTCGCCGCCCATCCTGTGCTTTTCGATGAGCGTCACCTTCGCCTTCACTGCGGCGGCGATGTATGCCGTGACCAGGCCGGCGGAGCCGCCGCCGATGACGATCAGGTTGCGGTCGAAAGACTTGGGTTTCACTTTTTCAGGGACTCCGCGAGCTTCTTCATGAGCAAGGGCAGCAGGCCTAGCGCGGCGAGCGCGACGAACAGCGTGCCGGATACCTCAAAAGAGCCGAGCTGGCTGCCGGCGTAGATGAATGCGATGGTAAACGGCAGCATCGCGATCTGCGATACCCAATAGAAGGTCCACGGCCGGATCGGCGTCAGGCCCATCGCCAGGTTGATCAGGAAGTAGGGAACTCCGGTCATGCGCAGGACCGCCAGGTACCACGCGCCATCCTTGGCGAAGCCCTTGTTGAAGCCCTGGAGCTTGTCGCCGTAACGCTTCTGCACCGCATCGTGGAACAGGAAGCGCGCTGCGAGCATTGCGCTGGTGGCGCCGATCGCCGAGGCGAACGAGACCAGGACCGTGCCCCAGACGAGGCCGAAAATGGCGCCGGCCGCCAGCGTCAGCAGCCCGGCCCCCGGCAGCGAGAGCGTCGCCATTCCCACGTAAGCGCCGAAGTAGGCCGCGCTGACCCCGACGGGGTTGGCGTCGCGCAACTCGACGAGTTTCGCGCGACTCGCCTGCAGATTCTCGACGGTGAGGTGGTGGTGAAAGCCCAGCGCGAAAAACGCCGCGATGACGATGACGATCACGAGGAGCAGCAGCCACCGTGACTTCGTCATGGGATCAGTATCACCTTGCCGGTGTTCTTGCGTCCCTCGATGTGCGCGTGCGCCGCGCCCGCCTCGTCGAAAGAAAACACCTTGTCGATGTGGGGCCGCACCCACCCTGCCGACACGCCTGCCAGCACCGCGTCCATCCATGCCCGGAACTTGACGGTCTCGTGATACATCTCGTGCATCTGCACGCCGAACGCGCCGCGGTTGCCGGACATCAGCTGCAGTGGATGGAACAACGGCATCGACAGCACGAGCTTCACCAGCCCGAGTTTTGCCGCGAGTCCGCGGCCCGCGGCGCCGGAGATGCCGAACATTCCCAACCGGCCACCTTTTGCGAGCACGCCGTAGGATTTTTTCCAGTGGGCGCCGCCAATGGGGTCGATGGCGAGATCGACGCCGCCGCCGGCAAACTTGCGTACTGCCTCGGGCCAGTCGCCGCGCGTGTAATCGACACATTCAGCGCAGCCGCGCTCGCGCAGGAACGCGTGCTTGCGCGGGCTCGCAGTGCCGATGACGCGCGCGCCGAGGTGGCGCGCAATGTCGATCGCTGCGAGGCCGACACCGCCGCCGGCGTTGTGCACCAGCACGGTCTCACCCGGCTTGAGTCCACCGAGGCCGATCAGCAATGCCCACGCGGTGACGTAGTTCTCCGGGATCGCGGCGGCCTCCTCGAATGACAGTCCCGCCGGCAGGTCCCAGACGTGCGTGAGATCGACGACGGCAACCTCGGCGTAGCCGCCGAAGTGGGGCATCGCGATCACCTTGCGGCCAAGCCACGCCGCATCGACGCCGTCACCGACCGAGCTGACGACTCCGGCGACCTCGTAGCCGACCACGCACGGCGTCGGTGGCGCCGGCGGATAGATGCCCTGGCGCGCGAGGATGTCCGCGAAATTGATGCCGGCGGCGCGCACCGCGATGGCGACCTGGCCGGCCGCGGGCACCGGGGCGGGGACTTCACGCACGCGCAGCACGTCCGGTGCACCGGATTTCTCGATGAATACCGCGCGCATCGGCCCCCCGAAAAAGGAAATGGGGACGGGCCCCATTCAACTGGCCGCTAAGCTACCAGATGAACGAGCTCCGTCCCCGGATTCGTCGGGGAAAGCCGCCGATCAGCGATCGTCGTCGGCGGGACGCTCGTCCTCGTTGATGATGCGCACGCGGCTTCGCGCGCGAGCGTCGGCCACCGGGACCTTGCCCTGCAATTCCACGCGCCGGCCCTGGCGCAGCACGTCGATCCGCACATTCTGCTCGGCGCCACGCGAGCGCAACTTGTCGAGCACGGTCAGCGGCTCGCTGATCGGGTCGCCATCGATCTTCTGGATGACGTCGCCGCTCTTGAGGTTGAGCGCGCCGCTCTTGGGCGCCTTGACCACCAGCACGCCGTCCTGCGTCTTGAAGTAGGCGCCGAGGTCCGTGTCGAGCTTGGCCAGCTCGAGCCCGCGGATGGCCGGTCCGCGGAACTGCAGCGGCATCGCGGGCATCACCGGGGCGATCGGGCCGATGGCCTTCTCGAAATTCTCGTCCTGGATCCACTGCTGCAGCATCGGCAAGGGTGCGATGGCGAGCTCCGGCTCCGGCGCGGTGGTCTTGACCGTGGCGGAGCTGCGACGGCCGTCGCGCTCGTACTCGATCTTCGCCTCGTCGCCGGCGCGCAGCGTGCGCAGCTGCTCGCGCATGCGCTTCTGCGAGGTCAGCTTGCCCTCGGCGGCCAGCGAGTGGCCGTTGACGGCGATGATCAGGTCGCCGGCCTTGAGCCCGGCCTTGTCGGCGCCGCTGCCCGGCGTCACCGCCAGCAGCCGCACGCCGCGCGTCTCGCCATTCTCCATGTCGTCCGGAATCAGCACCCCGAGCACGGCGCGATCCGGGTTGGTCATGTACTCGAAGTACTGCGCGCGCGGATTGTCGCGCTCGACCCTGGCCATGCTGCGGGCGAGTTCGCGCGTTGCCTTCTGCAGTTCAGAGCGCGCCTTCTCGACCTCCACGCGCGCGCGGTCCAGCTCGGCGCGTTCCTTGTCTTCCTCGGGCCCAGCCCACGCAGGGGCCCACACAGGGCCCGCCAGCCCCATGGTCACGGCCACCAGGGCCGCGGTCACAGCTTTACGGTTCATCGGTTGCTCCATCTCAATATTGGTACGACGCGTACTGCAGGGCGGGTGCTTCGGGTTCGTGCAACTCGACCAGCGCGTTCATCAGCTTCACGCGGTCGCGCCACAGCGACTCGGCCGAGTCCGAGTCGGTGACCACGTTGAGCTGCGCGTCGATCACGCGCAGGCGCTGCTCGATCATGGCGACGCTGTTCTGGCGGCCGCTGCTCCACACCGCGACCTGCGGGCGCGCGCTCGTCAGCTGGCGCTCGAGGTTCTGCGAGGTGTTGATCAGCTGCGCGACCTCGCGCTTGGCCGCCGGCTGCGTCGACGCGACAAAGCCACCGCCGAATGCGCGCGGCTTGGACGACGTGTCGGGCTTCACCACCATCGCGACGGCCACCAGCAAGGAGGCCGCCAGTGCCAGGCCACCGCCGGCCATGGCGTAGCGGCGGCGCGCGGCGTGGCGGCGCGCTTGCAGGCGCGACCAGCCGCCCGGCGGCGGAGTGAAGGAGGGGAGCGCGCGCAGGCGCTCGCCAAGCGAGCCCGGCCCGCTCAAATGATCTTCGCTAATTCGGCAGAACATGTTTGCATTCCTTGGGCAGCTTGCGGCTCGCCGCCCAGCAGAGTCCTCAGTTTCTGGTGCGCCCTCGACAGCTGTGACTTCGAGAAGCTCACCGTCTTGCCGCACATCGCGGCGATCTCCACGTGCGTGTAACCCTCGACGTGGTACAGCCACAGCACCGAGCGCGGAACGCTCGGCAACAATCCCAGGGCGCGCTCGAGGTCGGCGTCCGATACGTCCTCGCGCCCCACCGACTGCATCACCAGCTCGTCGGTGGTGAATAAATCCATGAAATAGCGGCCGCGGCGCAGGTGCATCAGCGCCTCGGACGCCGCGATCGACCGCAGCCACAGCCCGAACGGCGCATCGCCCCGGAACTGGTGCACGCGCGCGAACGCTTTCATGAACGCGTCCTGCATCACGTCGGACGCCGCGTCCGGATCGCCGGTCATGCGGCGCGCCAGGCTGAACACCGCGCCCTCGAAAGTCCGGTACAGGCGTTCCTGGGCCGCGCGGTCGCCCTTGCGGGCGCCCGCCAGGATGTCGTCCGTCACTGGAACGTCGAAAGCGCTGGGCATGACCTTTAGATGAACCGAGCGGCTGAAGGGTCGCAAGGATTCATTGTAGGAGCGGGTGGTGGGAGCGCTGATGCTGGGGGTCGTGGGAGAGCTTTGGGAGCTTTTGTGGGAGGGGCCCTGGCCCCGATGTCGCACCACCGACTTCGGGGCCAGGGCCCCTCCTACAAAAGCTTGTTTTCCCGGAGGAAATCGCTGACCGCGGCCTGCGCCTCCGCGGGGCGTTCCTGCATGAAGCAGTGCTGCCCCGCCACCGTGCGCACTACGACTTTCGGGTTGCAGCGACGCGCGTAGCGCGCCGACGCCGGAAAGAACGGATACGACGACGCGCCGTGCAGGTAAAGGATCGGCAGGTCGACCTTGCGCAGCGCAGGCCATGGATACACGGGCCGGGCATAGATTTCGGCCTCCAGCGCGGGCGGACAGCACAGCAGGCGCCGGCCCTGGTCCTCGCGCGTCGCGTGGTCGACAAAGCTCGCCAGGGCTTCATCGGTCCAGCCCTTGTAGATGCCACGACCGCGCAGCCGGGCGATTGCTTCCTCGCGGCTCGGCCACTCGCGCCGGCGCCGCCGGGCGCCTTTGACCATCGGGTGCGCACCGAGCGCCGCCATCGCGCGCATGCCCACCCACAACGGCGGGGTAAACATGATCGGGTCGAGCAGCACCAGCGCGCGAAACATTCCCGGATTGTCGGCGGCGATCTTCAGCGTCAGTGCTGCACCGAAGCTGTGGCCGATGCCGATGAGCCCGCGACCGTCATCGATGCCCTGCTCGCGCGCGACGAGCGGCACGCGGCGCGCCACCGCGCTGATGCCGGAGAAATGCGCGGGCACTTCGCTCTCGCCGTGGCCTTCGATGTCATGCAGGAACAGTCCGAAGCCGCGGCCCGGCGACTCGCCCGGGAGGAAGCGCCGCAGGAATGGCCAGTAAACGCCGCCGCAGAAGCCGTTGCCGGGCAGGAAATGCAGCATCGCCGAGCCCGCTGGCGCTGGGGCATGGCGGCCGCGCAGCAGCGGGCCGCCGCCTGCGCGCGACTCCCAGCCCTGGGTCGACTCGTGGAGGTTGCTGCCCAAAGTAAGCTCGATGTATCGGGAAAAAAGCGCGCCGAGTATAGGCCAGCGCTTCGCGGAATATGGATAGACATTGCGCGCGCGCGGCGTGACTCCGAGGGCGCCGGCGCTAGAATGGCCGCCCCATGCAGATCAGCGACGTAGAACTCCAGCGCCTCAACGAACAGCTCGGCCGCGATCCGGCCGCGCTCATCGCCTGGGCCGCCGCCCCGGGGCGCCGGGTCATCACCTCGACGAGCTTCGGGCCCTTTGCCGCCGTCACCCTGCACATGGCGGTGCGCGCGAAACCCGACATCCCGGTGCTGTGGGTCGACACCGGCTACGGCACCGCGGCGACTTATCGATTCGCCGACGAAGTGACGCGGCTGCTGAAGCTCAAGGTCCACAATTTCCGCCCGCGCCGGTCCAAGGCGCATCGCGAGGCGGTCGAGGGCCCGCTGCCGGGTCTCGACGATCCGCGGCACGCGGAGTTCACCGAGGAAGTGAAGCTCGAGCCGTTCGACCGCGGCATCCGCGAGTTGGACGCTGAGGTCTGGATCGCCGGCATTCGCGCGGAAGAGACCGCCGAGCGCGCCGCGATGACCCCGATCAGCCGCGCCCGAGACGGCGTGATTCGCGTGGCGCCGGTGCTGCACTGGTCAGCCCGCCAGATGAATGATTACCTGAAACAGCACGCGCTGCCGAACAATTTCGACTATTTCGATCCGACCAAGATCGACGACAAGCGCGAATGCGGCCTGCACCTCGCCCGCTAGGCGGAACAATCCCCTAGAATTACCGGCAGTTACCGCCGGGAGGGGGTTGTTTCACGGATGTGGACGGTCATCGTCAGCGACCAGCGCGGGCAGGTCATTGCCCAGCATGAGTGGTCCGCAGGGTCGCTGACCATCGGTCGCGACCAGGGCCGCAACATCGTGCTGCCTTCCAAGGCCGCCTCGCGCAAACATTGCCGCCTCGACCTCGTGAATGGCACGCCAGTCATCATCGACGAGGGCAGTGCCAACGGCACCCTGGTGAACGGCGGGCGCATCAATGCACCGACCCGCCTCGACGACAACAGCAAGGTCGACGTTGGTGAGTTCCGCATCACGCTGGCCAGGGCCGACGAGGACGAGAGCGAGCGCACGGTGATGATGCGACCGCGGATGCCGTTGCCGCCGCCGGTGGCCGCACCGCCGCCGCGGCCGCAGGCGGCGCCGCCCCCGCCGCCGCCGCCGCCACCACCGCCGCCGCCAAAGCCCGCGCAGCCGCCGCCACCACCACCACCGAAAATCGCCTATCCCGAGCCGGCTATGCCGGCCGCACAAGCCGGCGTGACCAGCGAGTTCGACCGGCACCTGCAGAGCGTGCGCGCCTATCGCGAGGAATCGCAGGCCGCGACGCTGAACCGCAAGGGCAAGGTGGATGCCGGCTGGGCCAAGATGATCGAACAGGCCAAGGCGCTGCAGGCGCGCCTGGCCGCCGACAAGCGCGTCATGAGTTTCACCATCTCGCGCGACCAGAAGGAAGTGGCGGTCAAGATCGCCGACTCGTACGAGAAACGCGGCTACCGATACTTCCTGCTGTGCCGCGACCACCCCGAGGGCAAATACCCGGGACAGGAAAACTGCTGGCTGCGAGAGTTCGGCCGCGATGACGCTAGCTTCGACGAGGCGTCGAAGGCGATGGAAGAGCTGATGCTCCGCGTTGCGGGCACGCTGGCGTAATTAGGGACGCGCCCCTTTATTTTCTTGCGGCCACGGCCGGCCCCGGGGGCGACGCTTCAATGGGACGCCAGCGCGCATCTCAAGGCTGCTTACAAAATCGTCACTGCCGCAAGGCAGGCCCCGAAGAGACTGCGTCCGAAGCAAATTGACTTGCGTCGAATCTTCCTCGCTGCTGAGCCACTTCGGCCAATCTGCCGTGGAGACGAAGTCCCGTGGTAACGCGTTCCGGCCGTTAACAACGGGGTCTGTGCGCAAGCCGCAATGCATCGCCGCACTCGACCACGCATAGTCTTGAGCCTTCTGCACCATGCCAGCGCGGACCGGGTTGCGCTCGACATAACGGATCGCCGTCCACAGATGCGACTCGTCCAGCGCGGCCGAGAAGTAGCGTCCCTGCATCACATGACCCTTGAAGCCGGTGATGCGGTTGAAACGCTGCGCGTATCGGGTGTGCAGGCGGTGAAACACGCGCTCGAACGAGTCTGCAGCGAGCAGAATTGCCACGAAGTGGACATGGTTCCTCATGAGGCAGTAAGCGATCATCTCAACCTCTGCGGCCGCGCAGTACTCCTTCAGCCACTCGAGATATTGGGTGCGGTCAGCGTTGCAGAGGAAAATGTCTGCCTGACGGTTACCCCGTTGCGTCACGTGATGTGGCAATCCCGGGAAAACCGGACGTGCGATCCTCGGCATGGGCGCGATCCTTCTTGTTCTTATTCTTGGCGCCCATACAGGCTACCACCGCCGTTGCGACAGCCATAAAACAAAATAAAGGGGCGCGTCCCCTTTAGAAGGGCAATTCAGGCCTTTTGCTGCAGTTGCGCCACGATCGCCGGGTTTTCCAGCGTCGACACATCCTGGGTGATTGGCTCGCCGCGCGCGATCGAGCGCAGCAGGCGCCGCATGATCTTGCCCGAGCGCGTTTTCGGCAGGCCGTCGGCGAAGCGGATTTCATCGGGCTTGGCGACCGGGCCCATGGTCTTGCCGACGAATTCGCGCAGCTCACTGATCAGCGCATCAGCCTCGGCGCCGGTCGGCCGCGCGCCGCGGCAAGTCACGAACGCGCAGATCGCCTCGCCCTTGATCTCGTGCGGCTTGCCCACGACGGCAGCCTCGGCGACGCGCGGATGCGCGACCAGCGCGGACTCGACTTCCATCGTGCCGAGCCGGTGGCCGGAAACTTTCAGCACGTCGTCGGTGCGGCCGAGAATCCAGAAATAGCCGTCAACGTCGCGATGGGTGGAGTCGCCAGCGACATAGAAGCGGTTGTCGAACTTCTCCCAGTACGTCTTGACGTACCGCTCGTTGTCGCCATAAATCGTGCGCAGCATGGACGGCCACGGCTTGGTGATGACGAGGTAGCCGCCCTTGTCGGGCTGCGTGACCGGGTCGCCGGATTCGTCGACCACGTCGACGCAAATGCCGGGCAGCGGCTCCGTGCAGGAGCCGGGCTTGGTCGCGGTGGCGCCGGGAACGGGCGACATCATGATCGCGCCGGTTTCGGTCTGCCACCACGTGTCCACGATCGGCAGCTTCTCCTTGCCGATGACGCGGTGATACCACATCCACGCCTCGGGATTGATCGGCTCGCCAACGCTGCCGAGCAGCCGCAGTTTCGAGAGGTCGTAGCGGTTCGGAAATTCCTCGCCGGCCTTCGCCAGCGCGCGAATCGCGGTGGGCGCCGTGTAGAAGATCGTGACCGCGTGGTCCTGGCAGATTTTCCAGAAGCGGCCGGCGTCCGGGACCACCGGCGCGCCTTCATACATCACGATCGTCGCGCCATTCGACAACGGCCCGTAGCAAACGTAGGAATGGCCGGTGACCCAGCCGACGTCCGCGGTGCACCAGAAGATGTCGTCGTCGCGGATGTCGAACACCCACTGCATGGTGAGGTGTACGCCGAGCAGATAGCCCGCGGTGGAGTGCTGGATGCCCTTGGGCTTGCCAGTGGAGCCGGAGGTGTAGAGCAGGTACAGCGGATGCTCGGCCTCGACCCACTCGGGCACACAGTCGGAAGACGCCTTGGCGGTGAGCTCGTGCCACCAGAGGTCACGGCCGGCTTGCATCGGCACGCCGTGTGCGGTCCGCTGATAGACGATGACCTTCCCGATGGTGGAACAGCCGCCCGTAAGCGCCTCGTCGGCGGCCTTCTTCAGCTCGACAATGCTGCCGGCGCGATTTGCGCCATCGGCGGTGATAAGCAGCTTCGCGCCGGCGTCCTCGATGCGATCTTTCAGCGATTGCGCCGAGAAGCCGCCGAACACGACGGAGTGGATCGCGCCGATGCGCGCGCAGGCTTGCATCGCGATGACCGCTTCCGGCGTCATCGGCAGGTAGATGTTGACGCGGTCGCCCTTGCCGATGCCCAGCGACTTCAGCGCGTTGGCGAGCTTGCAGACCTCCGCGTGCAACTGGCGGTAGGTGAGGGTGCGCACCTCGCCCTTCTCGCCCTCCCCGATGATCGCGACCTTGTCGCCGCGAATCGACAGGTGCCGGTCAATGCAGTTGTACGAGGCGTTCAGCGTGCCGTCGGTGAACCATCGATAGTTCGGCGCCGATGATTCGTCGAGCACGGTCGAGAAGGGTTTTTGCCAGTTGATCTCCGTGTGCGCGAGCTTGCCCCAGAAGCCGGTGTGGTCGGCGGCAGCCGCTTCACGCAAGCGCTTGAGCCGTGCCGCATCCAGCCGCGCCCTGGCCACGAAGCTAGGACTCGGCGGAAACTTGCGGTTCTCTACCAGTACCGAGTGCAGGTCATCGCGGTCGGCCATGGGCAACCCTTGTTGGTTCGCGCCTATCCTAACCGTGGTCGTCGATCGATCGGTCCTTGGTCTCGCGCAGGAACAGCGTGCCGATGACTAGCGTCATCACGGCGATGCCGATCGGATACCAGAGGCCGAAGTAGATGTTGCCCGAGGATGCGACCATCGCGGTCGCCAGCAGCGGCAGCATGCCGCCGAACCAGCCGTTGCCGAGGTGGTACGGCAGCGACATCGACGTGTAGCGGATGCGAGTTGGGAAAAGTTCGACCAGGAACGCGGCAATCGGGCCGTACACCATGGTCACGTACAGCACCAGGAGCACCAGCAGCGCCAGCGTGCCGGCGTAGTTGATCTG
>DATLBT010000026.1:0-19263 GCA_035526825.1 Verrucomicrobiia bacterium
GAATTCAAGAAGTAAGTGCAACGTTGCCTCCTGAGAAAGAGGCGATCTGGAAGACTAGCGATCCTTCCGGCAAGAAGAGAACGCTGATGTACAACCAGATCACCTCCGGTGAGAGATATACGTTGGCCGCGCTGCACGTGCAAGGCCTCAGCCAGGCGGCCATCGCTCGGCACATGGGCCGCCACCCCAGCACGGTCAGCCGAGAGCTCAAGCGCAACAGCACCCGCTACGACGGGGCCTACCGACCGCTGAAAGCCAACGAGCGTACTAACGGACGCCGTTCGCGCTCTAGGCGCAACCGGCACTTCGGGCCCGAAGATCTACATTTGGTGGAAGAGCTACTGCGGGAGAAGTTCAGCCCCGAGCAGGTGGCCGGATATCTGAGCGGTGTCGGCCTCTTGAACATCAGCCACGAAACGATCTACCAGCACATTTGGCGTGACCTCGAGAACGGAGGTGCGCTGTGGAAGCACCTGCGCTGCTCGCCGAAACAGCGACGCAAGCGCTACGGTCGTTACGACAGCCGTGGCCGGTTGGCGGGCAAGAAGATGATTGAGCAGCGCCCGGCGGAGGTTGAGACGCGCGAAGAGCCAGGTCACTGGGAGATGGATACGGTGATGGGAAGGCACGCCAGTGCCCACTGCATCGTGACCCTGGTTGAGCGAAAAACGGGCTATGTGATTATCGGCAAGCTGCGCGACCGGACCAAGGAAGTGGTCACGGCGCGAGTGATCGCGCTGATTCAGCGCCACCGGAGGTTATTCAAGACCATCACGGCGGACAACGGCACCGAATTCCACGACTACAAGAAGATCGAGAAAGCCACCGGTGTATCGATCTACTTCGCCCACCCGTATCACTCGTGGGAGCGCGGGACCAACGAAAACACCAATGGGTTAATCCGGCAATACCTGCCGAAGCGCGTGAGCATGGGCAGAGTGACCCAGCACCGTTGCAATGCGATCGCCCTGCAGCTCAACATCAGGCCGCGCAAGCGGCACGGCTTCAAATCCCCGGTGGAGAAACTACTTTATGCGGCGTGATGATCGTTGCGGTTCAAACTTGAACCTAAGCATGGTTCTTCCAGGGTGAAACCGACAGTTCACTTAGCGGCTTGCTCCAAAGGTGCCAGTCTCTATTTGAAGGTGCCCGCAGAATCGTGAGCGGCGCGATGTCGATGCCCCACCTCAAACACAGAACGAGCAACTGCTTGACGGTGTCATCTTCCACCGGCGCGCGCAATGACAGATATATCTTCGAGCCTCTACCCTCAACCTTCCCATGTTTAGTAAGCGAACATAACCATGCGAAAAACTGGTCTTCGTCCTGCTGGCCGAAAAACACCGGACCTTCGAGTTCGATAACCATGCCTAACGCCGTGTTCAGCGGCGGATTCGCGCGCAGCGCGAATACGGGATCTTCTTCCACTTTCGTTGACACATAGGTTCCCCCGCCACCATCGTCATGCCGCCAGGCGCTCGTAGTCAATTGGCGAGCGCATGCCCAGCGATGAATGCAGACGCTTGGAGTTGTAGCGGCGAATGTAGCGGCTGAGTGCGTGGAGTAGGTGCGTCTCGGTTTCGAAGACCTGCCCGTGTACTTCTTCGGACTTCAGGCTGTGGAAGAAGCTCTCAATGTGGGCGTTGTCGTTCATGGACTTCGGGCGGTTCATGCTCTGGACCACGCCAAGCTGCTTGAGGCGGTCGCCGAATGCGTACCCTCCGTACTCGACGCCCCGATCGCTGTGGTAGACCAGACCCGTCGGCGGTCTGCGATTTCGGATGGCGCCATTAAATGCACTAATGGTCAGTTTGGCGGTGCGATGCAGGCCGAGATCCCAGCCGACGATCCGCCGCGAGTACTTATCCATGATCGTCGCCAAGTAGCGCCAGCGGCCGGCGAGCTTGATGTACGTGATATCGCCGACCCAGACCTGGTTGGGGCCCGTGACCGCTTGCGGCAGACGGTTCGGGATTTTTGCGAAGAAGGCGGTAGTCCCGGGCATTCGCCGATAAATGCGTGCGGCACGCGCCTTCAGGTCTGCCTGTCGCATTAGGCGGGCGACGCGCTTGGAGCTCACGCGTACTCCATCCCTCTTCAGCAGCGCATGCAGCCGCGGGCTCCCGTACCAGCCGTTGTTGTCCTTGAAGTGGTCGTGCATCTGCTCGAGCAATTCGGCGTCCTTCATGCAATGTGCGCTCGGCCAGCGGTTCCACCAGGCGTAATAGCCGCCTCGCGTAACCTCGAGGGCTCGACAAAGTCTGCTGACCCCAAACCGGTTCCGCTCCGACTCTATGAATTTGAATCGGTCCGTTTTTGTTCGGAACTGAACCGGATGAAGTTTTTTAGGATCTCGTGCTCCTCCTTCAGCAGGGCATGGGAGCGCTTGAGCCGGGAGTAGGCGTCCATCTCAGCCGGCGACTTCCTCGGCTTCCGGATTTCTCTCGGCAACGAGGTGCGGGCTTTGATCAGTCCTTTGCTCGCCTCGGTGCGCCAGCGCGAGAGCATCCACGGGTGGATGTCCAAGGCCTCCGCAACATCACCGACCTTTACGCCCTCGACCTTCGTCAGCTTTACCGCCTGCAGCTTGAACTCCGCCGTGTACCTTCGGACTCTTCGCCAGCCGATCGGCTTGGCCATCTGACACCTCCCTGTTTAGTTGGGCAAAAGTGTCAACTATTCTGGAAGAACTTCCACGTCCGCTGGAACACATAGTTGGACGTCATCTCTCCGACCCTTGGTCGCTCGAACATTTCTCAGCGCCTCGTGAGCTTTGCTCCACAATACGGGCAGAACGTCATTTTCATTCCGCTATCTCCTCCGTCGGGGATGCAGATAATCCAGATCTTCTCTCGTTTCCACCATTCAAACCTGATGTCGTAAGCGCTGTTAGCGATACATGACACAAAAACGTCGCAGCACGGCTTGAACCCGCGTGGGACTTTCGGCGATCCGGGAGGATAGTGAGGCTGAGTAGACCGGCGCTGACTGTTCATGACGTCCAACGCCGCTGGAACACATAGTTGGACCACACCCGCAAGTTAATCATCATCTTTGTCCTCGAAGCGGGACCATTCTGCGCCTGGAGCCAACCTTTCGGCGCCCATATCAACCGGCAGGTCAGCTATCGCGTTGAGACTTTGGTCTCTCGCGATCAAGTGAGCTGCGTGCACTAAGAGGATTTCCTTCTTCAGCGCAGCTTCGTCGTTGAAGTCATGGCTCTGATCGTGACAGTACATCTGCCAGTCGCCGCCGGCATGTGAGACGAAAAGAACCGGCTTGCCGCGCTCCATTACACAGCGACACGTCATGACGCCGACGTTGTCCGGGAATGTCATTTCTGTGGGGTCCAACGCCGGTGTTCAGCGGCGCCGGCCGCAACACCTGAATAACAGCCGGCGGCGGGCGGCGTCCGCTGGAACACCTTGTTGGGCACCGACGCTGCTAGATTTCCGATGTTCATTCAAAGACCCCGATCACCGCCGCTAGGGTAAAGAAGCAAAGGCCAAACCTGCTGATAGCGGAGGAACTGTAGCTTTTGTCGTATTCCGCCCCATAGATGAGCGTCGGCACGATTAAAGTCACAAAGGCGGCCCACTTCGCCCAAGCGGCTTGACTATCCATTGGGGCCATTTGCAGATGGGTGGCTAGGGTACCGACCCCGAAGATTGCCGCTGCAAGTGTCCAACTCAGCCAAGTGTTGTCATCCCACCAGAGCATCAGACGACGCATGGCCCGGTCCGCCTCGGTGCCCAACGCCGTGGCTCAGCGGCGCCGAGCGAAGCGAGGGAACAGCCGCGAAGCGGCTGCGTCCGCTGGAGCCACTTGTTGGGCGCGGCTGCACGTAGTGCCACGTTCTCACGGCTCATGTTTTGGAACTGATCCAGAACACTGCGTAGAGAAAAAGCCAGGCGCCAAAGATTGTGCTTAAGAACGCTATGACCGCGGCGAGGAGCGCACTCTTCTTGTTCTCCCTGCTCTTGTTTTTCTCGTTAACCAACTGCGCTGCAAGAGCGGAGCAGACGGCAGCAATGATGAGTAGGAAGATAAAAAGGTACTGCAAGAAGGCGCCCATGCCATCTGACGCATGGGCAGCCGATGGGAGTAGCCACAAGACGCCCACCGCCACGAGACCTTTACTGTTCATAGCGCCCAACGCCGGTGCTCAGGCGCGGCCTCGCCGAAGGCGAGGACGTCGCACTGGAGCACCTTGTTGGGCCTCCCGGGTGTCATGGTGATAGCGCCTCAATGGCTGCGCTGAGTTGGGATTGATATTCGGCCCATTCTTTCTCACTGATGCCACGCAAGCCACCCTTCTGTGGTTCGTGTTCGATGAGATCCACCACGCTCCAGACGGCCTCGTCTTTGCATTCGCCGAAGTCGTCCATGAATGTCTGCCATGAAATAGAGCCAGCCCGATACGCATTTGCAGCATTCGCAACTCTTAGCCTCAGCTCGCTCCCCGTTTTGTTCATACGTTTAGTGGGAGGCCCAACTACAATTTAAAGACACGCCGAGACCGCCAATCTGGCCCGGTGTCTATTAACGCGGATGTCGCTCACGCATCCCCCTGATTTCGCTGCACTGGCGAAACATCTTGGGACAAGAGTGTCAGAAAAAAAGACAGCGCGACAATTTCGCCTTTCGCTTATGGGTCTCTCGCAGACCCCGCACTACGGACCGCCACAGATGCCATCCGGGCCCACAACTGTGTCGCACGGAACGGTGCATTGATTGCCCGAGCAGTTGATGCCTCCGCCGCTTTCCTCTTCGCTCCCGCCATCCCCGCCACCCGCAGCCACACCAATGGCGATGGCAGCAAGACCACCGGCAACCCAAAGCCAGGTGCGTCGAGATTCCGGACGAGCTGACTCCTCAGCTGAGGCTTGCGCCGAAGGGCTTTGCAGCACAGTGCTGCCCGTCGGCTTTGTTGCACAGGCCGTTAGAAGCAACGTGGCTACAAGTAAATATGTTGGTTGTTTAATTGTTACTCCCCCGACCGACTTTACTCCGACAGCAACTTCATGCTCACCGTCTTCTCCGCCACATCCGCCTCCCGGAACGGGAATCGGTGCCAGCGCTTCGCCGAGTACTCCTGCGTGAAGTCGAAGAAATGCGGGCTGGCCGGGTCGGTGGACTGCGAGTAGGTGATGAAGCCTTCGGCGATCGGCTTGAAGCCCGCCGCATCCGGCTCCCAGGTCACGGTCTGGATGTAGCTGTTGCCGTAGGTGATGCGGTAGCCGTCGGCGTCGAGGTCGTTGGTGGAGACGATGGTGAAGGCACCTTCACCACCTTCGCCGCCGAAGACCGGGACCACGTTGTTGCCGATGACGCCGGAACGCTGCAGCGAACCGAGCGGCGCGTCGAGGGCGATGCCGACGTCCTTCACGTGCTTCACGGCGTCGGCCAGCGCCTCTTGCACCGGCGGCGAGCCGGCGTTGAGGCCGCGCGGCGTGTTGACCGGATCGCTCACGAGAAAAGGCGTGTTCCAGAACGCCGGTGTGCCGGCGACCGGCACGGCGCTGGTGGCGCGGCCGAAAAACTCGCGCCAGATGTGCGGGCCGACATCGGCGAGGTTCGACTGCAAGGTCCAGGCGTCCAGCACGTCGCAGGCCTCGGACACATTGACCGGACCGGCGCTGCCATTGGCGCTGCCGAGCGTGCAGCCGGCGCTGCCCGTCACCGCGTTGCGGCCGAGCTGCGCGCTGTAGATCTGGCTCGACAGCACGGTGTCCTGCAGCTCCTTCAGGTCGAATTTCTTGTCGCCATTCGCATCGAAGGTGACGCCGAGGCCGTCGTCGCCGGGCTGATCCAGGTGGCGCAAGACCTGCTGGATGCACAGGCGCGTGCGCAGCGACCGCTCCTTCTCGAAGTCGCCGATGATCGCGGCGCGCTGCGCCAGCGGTGCGGCCGGGTGCGTGAGCCAGTAGCTGTCGTTGCAGTTGTGTACCCAGTCGTTGCGCTCGAGCGTCGGCAGGTTGCCGGGGCCGAAGATGCCGGGCGCGGGCGCGTCTTCGTCGGTGTCCCATTCGCAGTCGGCGCGTGAGCCGTCGAGCAGCGGCAGTCCGGGCGCGAGTTGCGCCAACGCCTGGGCCTGCGCGCTGGTCGAGCAAGCCGCCGCCTTGCTGTCGGGCACGTTCGGCACCACGGAAACGTCACCGTAGTACGCCTTGCCGCCCGGCCCGCTGGCGATCGTGTTGACCCACGGGATGCCGAGCACCGACTTGTGCAGGGCGATGAACTCGTTCAGCGACGTCGCCTTGTTCCAGTGGAAGAACTGGTTGATCAGCCGGTCGTTCTCGAAGTTGGCGTCGCGGATCGTGTACGCCTTGCTGTCGGTCCACGGGAACAGGTCGGGGCCGGCGAGCGTGAGGCGCGTCATCGGGCCGAACTTGCTCTTGTAGAGCGTGCGGCTCTGCTCGGCCAGCGAGCCGTCGGCCTGCTTGACCTGGATGGTGAGCGGCACGGCCTCCATCTGGAGCACTTCGCCGTCGTAGACGTACGAGGTCGGGCTTTCCGGCGACAGCGTCAGTTCGTAGAAACCGAAGCGGTACGCCGTCGAAACGGTGTGGCTCCACGCGAAGTGATCGTTGAAACCGATCAGCACCGCCGGCACGCCGTAGAGCGCGGCGCCCATGATGTCCATGTCGGTGCCGCCGCCGGCGAGCGTGGCGTGGAAGATGTAGAGCCGCTCGGTGCCGCTCCACGGAAAGTGCGGGTTGCCGAACACGATCGGCATGCCATTGGTCGTGGCCTCGGAGCCGAGCGCGTACATGTTGGAGCCAAACGGGCGGTCCTTGGCGAAGAAGCTCAATGCGCTCTTGCGCATGTCGATCGCCATCTCGTCGACGGTGCGCGTCTCGGCTGCTGCCGCTGAACCGCCGCTCGATGGCGGCTGCGCGGTGGCGATGTCGCCCGCAAACACCGACGAGCTCGCGATCAGGCCGAGCCGGATGTACCGGCGGTACATGTCGTCGTCCTCGAGTTCGAACAGCCAGTTCGCGCCGCGGCAGGCGGCGTGGCGGCCTTCGTGCATGTCCGCCTTGATCTCGCGGATGTAACGGTTGAAGCCGTCCTTGAAGCCGCTGGTGGCGGCCGCGGCGTCGGGCAGTGCGGCGGCGCGCTGCGTGGCGATCGCCGCAGGCGTGATCATCAGCTTCCAGAAGAAGTCGGAGTCGACGTTGTTGACGTTGGAGCCATTGGCGGGGATCACGTAACGGCCGTCCGCGCCGAAGTAGCGCGCGCGCTCGCCGCGGTCGGTGATGATGTCGTCCATCAGCACGCAGAGGTTGTCCTCGGCCTGCGCGTAACCCAGGCCATAGCCGAGGCTGCCGAAGTCGCGGGCGCGGATGTGCGGGATGCCGAGCGCGGTGCGACGCACGAGCGCGTTGTACTTCTCGCCCTTGTCCGGCACGTCGACTTCCGGCTGCGGCGGCGCGCCGTTGTTGCAGCCGGCCAGCAGCGCGGCGGCGGTGAAGGTTGCGAGGATGATGCGGTGGTGGTGAAGCGTCATGTCGCGAACTCCAGGAAAATCAGGGCTGCAGGTAAAGCGCGGAAGACATCGCCAGTACGGCCAGCTGGTTGCGGCAGTAGGTGGTTTGGGTGTCTTCCGGGAAGCCATTCTCGCCCAACAGGCCGATGGCGTCGCAGGCCGGCTCCAGCGCTTCGCGCTGGCCGTCCGCATCGAAGGCTGCGATCTCGGCGCGGACCCAGCGCGCACCGGCTGGCAAGGTGAAGCGGTACTCGAACACCGGCGTCACCACTGGCACCGGCGCGCCGGCAAAGGCGCCGCCGCCGCTGGTGAAGACCCGCAGCAGCGCCCCGCCCGCATTCTGGGCGCGCACGCGCAGCGCGGCGTTCTCCGGCACGGAATCGCCGGCCAGCGCTTCGTACACGCCATCGCCGTCGGCATCCGCCTCGATCATCACGCGCGCCGGCTGCAACAGCGGCGGCTGGTGTGAGATCGTGGTGCGGCCGCGCTTCAGGCCGTCGAGCAGGCCGCGCGCGCTGCGCTCGGTGGCGAAGATCCAGGTGGTTGGTTGGCCGTTGCCCTGCACCGCGGTCGTGCTGACCCAGTGGTTGTCGCTGCCGCCGGTCGCGGCGACGCGATGCCCATGATCGAGCCAGCCTTCCCAAAAGCGCGTCGAGTCGTCGTTGTTGGTGTTCGCCGGCGCGGGCTTCTGGTAGTAGCGCGGGCCGATGTTCCAGACCTCGACGGTGTCGGGGACGACGTTGTAGCCGTAGCTCCAGCCGAGGTTGTCGGGGTACTCGCCCGGGCCATCGGCGGGATGGTTGATCTGGAACACGCCGCCATCGGCGCGCAGCGCATCGGCCATCGCGTTGACCGCGGCTGCCGACTTGGTGCCGGCGTCGTAGATTTTGCCCGCGCCGTGCATCTGCGCGTGGCCACTTAGCGAGTTCTCGTAGCTCGGCAAGCCGACCACGCCGAACGCGCCGAAGCCCGGATCGCGCTGCGAGCGCACGTCGTTGTGGTCGCTGATCCCGAGGTAGTCGAGGCCGCGCGTCGCCGCGATGCGGAATTGGCTCTCGACGCTGTGGCCGAGGATGTACGCCTCCTCGGGGCCGGTGTTGTCATCGCCCGGGCCGCCGTAGGAATCGTGCGAGTAGGTGCTGTGCACGTGCAGGTCGCCGGCGAGCCACTCGCCGCACACCGGATAGGCGCCGCGTGCCTGCACCCAGATCGGCGCGGAGTACGCGATCGGGCGGCCGTCGGCGCGCACCGCGCGCAGGTAGTACCAGCGCTCGTCTGCGGTGGCGAGCACGGTGGCGGCGATGCTGCCGCCCGGCTGCGTCGCCAGCACGGTGCCGCCGGCGGTGACGATGTCGACGTGGTGCACGGCGTTGCCGGCCGTGATCGCACCGGTGAGTGTCACGCCCTGCCCCGCTGCACGCGCGAGTCGCGCGCCCATCGGCTCGCCGTCGCCGGTGAAGGAAAGGCGGATGTCGTTGTGCCCCTGCGACAGCGAATAGAAGCGTCGCGCCATCATCGCCTCGCGCAACGCACCTTCGCTGCGGTCGCGGGCGATCAGGATGGTCTTGGCAAATTTGCCTTGGCCCCAGCTGGTGCCGTGCTCGTCCTCGGCGCCGACCGGGCCGACGTGCCAGCCATGGTCGAGCGCGTACGCGTACCAGCCACCGGTTGGCGCGTCGTTGAAAGTGTCGTAGGCGTCGCCGCCCTTGCCGAAGGTCTCGATGCCGACCATGCGCAGGTCGGCCTCGGGCCGGTAGGCGAAATCGTTGAAGGCGTAGGCCGGATCGCCGCTCGGCACCTGCGCGTGCACCATGTCCTCGCGGCCCGGGTGGTTGAACACGGCGAGCGCGTCGTTGCCGCCGCCCGCTTCCGGCCGCGTGGTGAACCACAGCCAGAACGATTCCATCGAGACGCTGTAGCCCTCGGTGGTCTTGGCGTTGAAGTCGTTGCGCGAGAACAGCACGTTGATGTGGCCGAAGCGGTCGGAGGTCCACTCGAAGCCGCGAAACGCGGTGAAGCTCGCGGTGGTCGCGGCGCGCGCGTGCTCGAGGCTCGCGTCCCATTTGCGCAGCGAATCCTGCGGCTTGACGTCGTCAGCGATGACGCAGCTTGGGAGCGCGGCGGAAGCGCAACCGGCGCTGACCGTCATGGGAATGTCGGCGTTGTCCGAGTGATCGGTGCCGCCCATGAAATCCAGGCCCTGCTGCGCGCCCGCCGCGAAGTAATCGCGCGGTTGCGTCGCCGGTGTGCCGTCGGAGTAGCCGCTGTGTTCGTGCAGCGAGCCCTTGTACTGGGCGAACGCCGCCCAGTCATCATTCGCCGCGGTGCAGGAGCCTTCGTCCGCGGTCGGCAGCACGCGGTCGAGGCCGACCACGCGCACCGGATCGGTCTCGCCGCCGGTCGCGATCGTTTCCGCGTCGCCGCCGAAGGTTTCCAGCGCGCCGGTGAACGCGGCCTGCGCCGCGCCGGCGTCGCCGGACACCATCGCGAGCAGCGCTTCGCCGAGTGCGCTGAAGAACCGGCCGAGCGCGCCGAGCACGCCGCCGCCCTGCACGCCGCCTTCGCTGGCGGGCGGCGGCTCGGTGCCGCCACCGCCCGTGCCCTGGCAGACCCACTGCGCGCGCGGCTTGGTGGCGCGGTCGTCGAGCACGCGCTGCAGCAGCGAGGGACGGTCCGTCATGATGCCGTCGACGCCGAGGTCGAGCAGGTCGACCATCTCGTCGCAGATGTCGATGGTCCACGCCTGCACCGCGAGTCCGCGCGCGTGTGCATCGTCGACGAAGTTCTGGTCGATGACCGGCACACCACTGAACTGGATCGGCACCTGGAATGCCTCGTGGCCCACCGTGATGCCGGGGCCGGGGCCCTGCCCGCTCGCAACCGACGCGGCGACCTGCCCGGTCGGCACCGACGTCGACACCTGCGGCGCCTGCGCCTTGAACGCCGCCGCGGCGGTATCGAGAAATGAGGCGACGATGACGTCGTCGGTGCGGCCGAACTCGGCGAGCAGCGCGGCGACCTTGCCCTCGTAGCTGCCGGTGGAATCCGGATCGGGCTTGAGTTCGAGGTTGATCAGCGTGTCCGGGAAGCGCGCCAGCAACTCGCGCAGCGTCGGGATGCGGAAGTCATTGGCCGTGAAACCGGCCGGCGCCGGCTTGGCGCCGGTGGCGATGCCGCGGAACGGGTACTTCGAGGCATCCGGATCCGAGCAGTTGCTGCCGCCGGCGCGGAAGCAGTGCGCGGCGTCGAGCGCCTTGAGCTGGTCAACCGTGAAGCTGCTGACGGCACCACTGCCGTTGGTGGTCCGATCGACGGATGCGTCGTGGATCACCACGATCTCACCGTCGGCGGTTTCGTAGACGTCGGCCTCGAGCATGTCGGAGCCCACCGCGAGCGACTGCGCGTACGCGTACAGCGTGTTCTCCGGGAACTCGTCGGCGCCGCCGCGGTGCGAGATGTTGAGCGGCCGGCGCGTGAGCCACGGGTTGCGCGTGGCGAGCGCGTCGGCCAGCGACGCAATCGGGCCGCAGGCTTGCGCGTCGGGCGCGTTGGCCGCGCACAGCGCCAGCAGCAGGTCCAGGTCGCCGGTCAGCACGGCGCGGCAGAACGCACCGGCGTCATCGCCGGCTTCATCACCGAGCTGGTTGCAGCCTTCGATCAGCGGATTCAGCGCATCGCACGCCGCCGGCTGCGGCGAGCTTGCGCGGCACAGGTTGGTGAGGGAAGCGCCGGTGCCCACGGACGGACAGCCGTTGTTGGTCGCACGGCCGGGCTGGCTCGGGCAGGCGTCGGTGGCGTCGGGGATGCCGTCGCCATCGCGATCGGCCGGCGTCACCCGCGGACAACCGTTGTTCGAGGCCGGGCCGGGCTGCGCGGGGCATGCATCGACCGCGTCGGCGACGCCGTCGCCATCGGCATCGGCCGGGGCATTGACGTCGCGAGTGATGCTGGCGGACGGCGCGCCGTTGCGCTCGCCGTACTCATCGACGATCACGCGCGCCGCGACCTGCGCGGTGTCGCCGTCGTTGATCGCGCCGCCGGTAATCCAGCGGCCGCCCGACTGCGTGGCGGCAAGCACGTAGCTGCTGCCATCGGCGCGACGCACGGTGACCGGAATGCTGTCGACGGCGAGCTGCGCGCTGTCGGCCCACGGCCGGAACGTGCATCGACCGCAATACTGCTCGTCACCCGCGAACAGCTGGCGCTCGTTACGAATCCAGCTGACGCCGCCGGCGTAGCTGTCCGGATAATCGACCGGGCCGACGGTGAAGCCGGGGTTGCGCGTGGTGTTGCCATCGCCGGCGCCCGACTTGAACTGCGTGAAGGTGTTGACCGGGCCGACCTTGAATGACACGCGGCCGTCGGTGTCGAGGCGCAGATCCTCGACCGTGATGCCATCCCAGGCCACCACTTCGAACGACCGGCTCTCGAGGTGGTACGGCGTCGCATTCGGGAATCCCGTAAGGCCGCGGTGTTTGCCGTCCACCACGAAGCGGTAAGTGCCCGCCGGTGTGATGCCGGGCCGTCCGCCGAGGTTGTCGAGCTCCGAGACGAAGGCCTCGAAGTTCGCGGTCCACACCCACTCGAACTGGCCGGCGCGCCACAGCGCGAGCGCCTGCGGGTCCGGCAATGCGGCGCCGACGCCCTCGTCGATCGGCAGCTGCTGGCTCAACTGCAATGCCGCCGGCAGGAACTGGAGCTGCAACTGCACCTCGCCTTCCTGCGTGCCGTAGGTCTGCCACGCGCCGCCGACGAAGCGCTCGACCCGCACGTTCGGCATGTCGGTGTAGTTGGAGCCGCCGATGAACTTCAGCACCGCGGCGGAGAAGCGCGGCACGGTGGGGGCCGGCTGCTCGACCACGGCCGGCGCGCCGCCGTCGGGCGGCAGCGTGGCGTCATACACCGTGGTGTAGGCGCGCGCGAGGTTGCCCATCGTGCGGGCCAGCGCGTCGGCGCGTGCGCTTTCCGCCTGGTACGCGGCGTCGAGCGGGTTGAACGGCAGCGCGACGTTGGCGCCGTTGAGGTTCGCGGCCATGCGCGTCAGGCGCGTGGCAACGAAGTCGCTGCCGTGCGGGCCGAGCGCGTTGAGCGCCTTGCGATAGCCGTTCGAGTGCGAGCGGTACTCGCGGTACTCGGCCATGTAGCCCCAATAGTCGTTGGCCATGCCCACCGAGACGACGAGGTCGTAGCCGTTGTCGGTGAATTCCTCGTGGGTGAAGTTGCCCTTGATCTGCGTGATGTCGGTGGGCTCGCTCTCGCCGCCGAGCGTGCGGATGCCGGAGTCATCGCCGGTGCGCATCGCGTAAGCCGGGTCGAATTCCCAGCCGCTGGCGTCGTTGTAGATCTGCGCGCGGGCGCGCGGGAAGTCCTCGTCCTGCAGCGCGGCCATGCCGCCGGGCAGGTCGAGGCGATTTTCCGGATAGCGCGCGTTCTGGCGCGCGCAGTGGCTGGCGCGGATCGGGTCGTCGTCGACCGGCAGCAGGCCGCGCTTCTGCGCGACGCAGGCGAAGTCGAAGCCGAGCCACAGGTTGTCGTGCACCTTGTCCAGGCGCGACTCGATGTTGAGTGCCTGCGAGGTGAACTGCTCGTTCGGCGACAGCGTCGCCGCGATGGTGCCGAGCTTGAAGGCCTGCAGGTGCACCGCCGCGGTTTCCTGCACCGCACTCAGCGACGTGCCGCTGTAGCTGGTCGGGATCGGCACGCCGACCGCGTTGAGCTGGCGCGCGAGCTCGGCCGGATCGGCCGGCAGCGCGTTCCAGAACGGCTCGGTGATCGGGTCGAGCGCCTCGTCGGCGTCGTAGCTGCAATCCGGCAGGCCCGGCACGACGACCGTGCCGACGTCACCCTCGAACACGCGGTCGGAATTGCAGTTCGACACGCCCGGATACGGCCGCGTGGCCGGCGGCGCGGCGCGCAGTGAACTCGACGCCACGACGAAGCCGGTCTGGTACGCCGCGTATTGATCGCTGCGCTCGGGCGTTCCCGAGGCCAGCGTGCCGAGCGCGCGCTTGATGGAATCGGTGAGCATGCGCGCGGCGCGGTCGTAGCCGGCGAAGTTGGTTTCCTGGAATTCGTGGCGCGCGGCCGGCAGGTGGACGCGATCGTCCTTGTGCGGACCCGACGAGCCGGTTTCGCGCTGCGACCACACGGTGGTGGCGCCGGTCTCGCGGTCGAGCATGCGCATCACGGCGTGCGTGATGTCGCCGTTGACGATCTCCTCGCCCCACACCCACTCGGGGTGCACGCCGAAGATGACCCAGTTCGCGAGCGGCTTGGGAACGCCGGTGCTGATGTCGTCGAAACTCACCACCGTGACGGCCTGCGTCGTGTAGTCGCGCGGCTGGCCGGCCGGCGTGCCGTCGTGCGCAACGCCCGGGCCGTAGGTGTGGGCCTGGATGTCGTTGGCGAGCACGGTCGCGCCGCCCATGCGCACCGGCTTCATCGAGCCGGCCGCCTCGATCACGGCGTCGGCCATCTGCCGCGCCATGTACTCGTAAAAGCGCAGGTCGAAGACGTCCTGGAAGATCCAGGTGCCCCAGCTCGGCGTCGAGTAGAACGGCGAGGTGTGGCTGTGCGACGAGGTGGTCGCGAGGTTCACGTCGGTGATGCCGGTGACCACGCCGCCGTTCGACTTCGCCAGCAGGTCGTGCTCGGCGAGCAGCTGCGCGGTGCGGCGATGGAGCAGGTCATTCGGCAGGTAGAGGTCGTTCGAAGCGACCGCGATGCGCTGGCCGTTCGCGCCCTGCACCACCAGCGCGCGCGTGGTGATGCGCGTGCCGAGGATGTCGGAGCCGACTTTCCGCGTGGAATGGCCGTACGGATCGTAGCCGCGGTCGCGCGCGATGCCCGCGCCCGAGGCGGCGAACTGCCCGGCCGAGGCGCCGAGGTGCCAGCTCGCGTCCTTGATGGCGACGCCGGCGTACGACTTGCCGTCGCCCTGCGGCGCCTGCGGCAGCGCCTCGAGCAGCGGCTCGGTGCCGGCGGTGAGCGCGGCGCACAGCGAAGCGGGCGCGCCGCTGCCGGCGCACTGCTTTACAAGGTCGCGCACCTGCTGCTCGAGCGTCCCAGTCACGTCGACCGGCACGCCACGCAATGCGCTGCCCGATTCCGGCGGCGGCGCGAGGTTATCGAGCGCGGTCAGCACCGGGCACGCGGCGTCGCGCGGGCCGGTCGTGAAGCCGAGGCGATCCGCAGCATCCTGCAGCGAGCAGACGATGTGCGTGCCGATGGTCGGCGAGACCATCAGCGCGAAATGGTCGGCACAAGAGTCTTCGTAATCGACGCCGGCCGGCTCGAAGATGAACTCCTGCTCGGGGCAGCCGGCGAGCCAGGTCGCGCCCGCGCGCAGCGTCTGCTGGTAGGTCTCGGGGTAACGGACCATGTAGCCGAAGAAATCGTTGGCGCCGCCGAACAGGAATTGCGCGCGCGCACCGCGCACGCCGCCTTCGCCGTTGAGCGCCCACTCGAGCTCGCCGAACGGCTCGCCCGGGAAGGTTGACATGAACACGTCGCCAACGCGGATGGCGCTCGTGTAGGTACCGACGACGGTGCCGCTGAGCCACGGTGGCGTTACCGCGCGATCGATGCGCACGTCGAAGTTGTCGGCGGGCGTGCCGGGCTTCGGCAGGCCCGGCTTGTAGTTGGCGGCCAGGATCGGCGCGGTGATCTGCTCGTGGATGAACACCGAGTCGACCTTGACGTCGCCGCCCTGCACCATGCCGAGCTCGGCAGTCGCCGCCGTCATCAGCGTGCGGATGCGCGAGCGCGCCTCGTTTTCCTTCTGGTCGGCGTTGTTGCCGAACTTGTTCCAGTCGGTCGCGCCAACGGTGCCGATTGTGGCCAGCCCGAAGCCGCCGTAAGCCAACTCCGCTTCTTGCGGCGCCCAGGCGGCCCAGTCGCCGGAAAGCTGGTTGGTCGCGGCGCCGTTGAGCACGGTCGCATGCGGCGCGTAGTTCACCAGCGTCAGCAGGCGGCCCTCGGCGCCGTCGGCGACGAGCACGCGGAATTCGTTGGCGGGCGCGCCATGCTCGGGATCGTTCGCCGGCGGGCGCGAATAGGACGAATCGAGTCGCGGCACGCCCGGCACCGGCCGGTCGTTCTGGTTGACCGCGGCGACCTTGATTACGGCCGGCTTGCGCGAGTCGTACGCGGCCAGCGCGGCGTTGACCACCGCGTTGGCGGTGATGCGCATGTAGCTCTCGTCGACGCCGCCCCAGATGCCGATGGTGTCCGGGCCGTTGTGCGAGTGGTCCGAGACCACGACGATGTTGGTCGACGGCACGCCGGTGGCGTCCGCAATGCGCAGGCGCACGTCGTAGATGCCGTTGTAGCCACTCTGCTCCGGCTTGTAGGCCAGGAAGTAGCCGATGTTCGTCGTCGTGACGATGATGAAGGTCTGGCCGTTGGCACCGGTGATGGCCGCGGCGCGCGCGATGAGGTCGTCGCGGATCGCACCCGGCACCGCCGGGTCGACGCGACGGCCACAGAACGTGGCGCCGCCGCCGACGCAAACCGGCGCGATCGGGTTGTGATCCGCCGCGCCCGTTCCGACGAGGAACGGGAAATCGTCATTGACGATGGTGCCCGTGGCAGAAGCGTCCGCCAGCGTCGCGCCGACGGGCTGGGACAGCGTCACTATGAAGGTCTCGTCGTCCTCGGCGATGGTGTCGCCGTTGATGGAGACGGCGAGCGTCTTGGCGAGCTCGCCCGGCGCGAACACCAGCGTGCCGGTCGCCGACGCGTAGTCGGTGCCGGCTTTCGCCGTGCCGTCGGTGGTCGCGTAACGCACCGTCACGGGGACCGCGCTTGTGCCCGTCAGCGACACGGTGAACGTGAGTGCGCCCTGCCCGGTGTGGCCTTCGGGCTGCGCGGCGTCGGCAATCGACACCTCAGGCTCGCCGGCATTGCGCGTCGTGAACTCGGCGGTGATGGTGCCGACCTTGAGGTTCGTGCGCGTGTAGCCGAGGCGATCCGCGCTGGTCAGGTGACGCATGCGCAGCGACTGGCCCGGGGTCAGCGTGCCCGAGGCGTTGGTCCAAACGGCGCCCTCGATGCTGTACTGCGCGCCAGTTCCGGGCACGATCGAGATCGACGTGTTGAAGCCGGTGGGTGTACGCGCTGGGGAAACGACGAAGCTCGACGGCTGCGTGTTGGTCAGCGTGCCGAAGTCGAAAGCGTCCGGCGTGCGGTCGGTGGCGCCGGTGATGGAGCGGAACGGCGTGGTGTAGTCGCCGACCGCAACGGTGGTGATGGACTCGGTGTTGGGCGCGCTTGCGCTGACGTGGCGCACCGTCAGCGTCTGGCCCGCGAGCACCAGGCCGCCCGGCGACGCCGTCCAGCTGCCGGTGCCGATGCGGTACTGCGGGTTGACGCCACCGCTGACGCTGACCGGTAATGTGCCGGTGAAGCCGCTCAGCGTCTTCGCCTCGGATGTGATCAGCACGCCGGTCGCGACACCGCTCCGGGTCAGGAACGTGAACGCGTCGGGCGCTGCGGCCCAGGCGGCGAAACTGACGAGCAGGGCAGCGGCAAAGCCGCGGGCAGGCAAGCGCATGGTGTGAGGCGTCCGTATGAAGAGTGGCGAGACCAGCAAACCGGCCGCACCGCCAGGGGGCGGGCGACCTCTCCGTGGCGGCCACTCTAATAAGGAGTGCGTCGCAGACCCGATAGTAAAAGGGCCCCTGCGAAAAGCAGGAAATTAACCTTTACTATCAGCTAACTACAGCGGTCCGACCCGTCGGATCATAGGGAGCAGCCGAAGGCCTCGAGCCCGTGGGTCGACATCGATGGTGGACGCGCGGCCGGCGCGCTGCCCCACGCCATGTTCGGCGCGGCACCCATTTGCAGGCGCACCGTCGTGGCGCCGCGCGGCAGTAGCAGCCAGGAGCGCGTCAGCTCCGCGCCATCGACGCTTGCCGACTGCACGTACTTGTTGGCGATCGACGCGCCCGGCGCCTGGATCACGAGGTCGCCGCTCGCGCGCTTCAGGGTGACTTTCTCGAACACCGGGCTGCCCACTACCGCAAGCGGCGTGCCCGGGTTCATCGGGTACAGGCCCGACATCGTCCACACCAGCCAGCCCGACAGCGCGCCGAGATCGTCGTTGCCCGGCAGGCCGTTCGTCGTTGGCGTGTAGATCGACGCCGCCGCGCGCGCGACCGCCTGCGACTTCCACGGCGCGCCGATGTAGTTATAGACGTACGGCGCCTGCAGGTCGTGCTCGTTGCCCGGCGCGTACTGGTTGCCGGCGTAGCTGATGCCGAACAGCGTGACCTGGTTTTGCACGGTCGGCCACGCGATCGGCGCCGCAGCCGATGCGGGCAGGTTGAAGAAGGTGTCGAGACGTTGGCTCGACGCGGCTTCCCCGCCCATCCGCGTGAACACGCCGGCGTAGTCGTGCATCACCATCCACGAGTACTGCCACGACGTGCCTTCCTGGAAGCCGTAACCGATCTCGGGCGCGAATGGCGTGAGCCAGGTGCCGTCGGCGTTGCGCGGGCGGATCCACTTGGTCGCGGGATCGAACAGGTTCCGGTAGTTCAGCGAGCGCTGCGCGATCGCCCCGGCATCGGCGCCGGGCACCGACTGCGCCATCAGCGCGAGCGAGAAGTCGGCGATGCCGTACTCGAGCGTGGCGCTGGCCGCCGCGCCGCCGGTGGGGTTGGCGGCGTCCTGGCTCTGGGTCAGCAGTAGCTGGGCGTCGTTGAGCGGGGCCACCGGAGTTGCCTGGTACGGCACGGGCGGCTCCATAGCCTCGACCGCTTCGTAGCCTTTTTCGCGCAGCGAGGCATCGCGGCGCAGTGCGAGGTTGGTCAGCGCCGGCCACAGCGCTTCGCGCAGCGGCGCGTCGAGCGCGCCCCGGCACCAGGCTTCGCCGATGAACGGGATGATCGGATCGCCGGTCATGTGCGAGGCATCGCCCGAGCCTTCCTGCCAGCGAGGGAGGAAACCCGCCTGTTGGTGGAAGGCGAGCAGCGAATGAATCATGTCGGCATAGCGCTCCGGCACGATCTCCGCCTGCAACTGGTTCTGGCCGCGGTAGCTGTCCCACGACGAGAACTGGCTGTAGTGCGGTCGGCTGTCCTGGTGCACGTTGCCATCCGGGCCGCGATAGCGGCCGTCGACGTCGCTGTGCAGGTTCGGAAATTGCTGAGCGCGGGCCAGCGCGGTGTAGAAGGAGGTGCGATCGGCGGACGTGCCGCCCTCGACCTCGATCAGCGCCAGTTCTTTGTCCCAGGCCGCGACGGTGGATGCCCGCACCGCCTCGAAATCCCAGCCCGGAATCTCGGCATCGAGATTGGCGAGTGCACCGGCCTCGTCGGTATACGAGACGCCGATTTTCACCAGCAGCGGACGCGGCGCGTTGGCGAAGTCGAGGATGACGCCGAGGTCGTCGCCATTGGCGGTGCCGCCCGGTCCGAGCGTCTGGCCGTTGAAGGTAGTCACAGTGAAAGGCGCGTTGACGCGGGCAGCGAAGAACACCGGGAAATCGACGTTGACACGGCCGACCAGCACATCGGTGCCGCGACGCTCGACCGAAGCGCTGCGATAGCGTTCGGGTGTGCGACTGATGTCGAACAGCACGCGCGCCGGCTGCGAAGGATTATTGAAGGTGTAGCGATGCAGGGCCGCGCGCTCGGTCGCGGTGATCTCGGCCAGCACGTTGTACCGCGACAGCAGCGCCGAGTAGTAGCCCGCGCTGGCCGCTTCGACCGCATGATCGAAGGTGGATGCGTACGCCGGCACGGCATGGTCCTGGCCGAAGAAAAGGT
>DATLBT010000027.1:0-52413 GCA_035526825.1 Verrucomicrobiia bacterium
CGCCGCGCCGTGACGTCGAGATCGCGCCGCCTCGCGCGCCGCCCGGAACACCATCGGATGCGCCTCGGCCGCAGTTGTCCCGTGGCATACCGCACCGACACTGACGCGCTCGTGCGGCAACATCAACCCGAGCCGCGAATCTAGGACCTCACTGTCGCCACTCCAATGGCGCCGGCGTAACCCTGATTCAACGATCCGCGCGGGCTGAAAGGCCCGTGCGGATTTTTTGCGTCTGCGATGCGCCGTGCTGCAAACGGCAAGATTGCCGCCAACTCGGCGGTACTGAGGAACTCAGCCGGCGAACGCAGCACTTGCGACACCAGCGCGGCGTGTCGCAGGCGCTCCGGCACCTCGCCGGGCGACCACGACGGCGCCGACGGCCCGGGACGCGCCGCTTCAACCTCGCGGCGCGCCGGATTGAAAGCGGGGGGCGGACCGCCACGTCCCGCCACACGCCGCCACAGATCGCCGAGCGCGCGGCGCACGTAGTAGGGGGTGCCGACGCGATACACCTGCACGATGCGCGTCTCTCGCATCTCGGCGAGCCAGCGCGCCTTGTAATAACCGGAGCCGCGCGAAAGGTTGAAAAAGCGATACCCGCCTTCGATCGCCTGGCGCACGCCCATCAGCAACATCGCCGAGCCCGGCGCCAGCCGCGCCAGGCGTTCGTCGTAGGCGATGCGCAATGCGTGCAGTCCATCGCCGAAGCTGCCGCAGATCAGCCCGGCAATCGGCGCACCGTCGAGCAACAGCAACTGGAAGGTCAGCTTCATCGGCTGCACCGGCTCCATCAGGCCGGCGTAGTAGGCGAGCAATTCCGCGCTCTGGCCGACGCCAGTGGCCGCGCGCGCCTTCCAGCTGTGCTGCTCGATGCCGCGGTACAACGCGAACATGGCGCCAGCCGCCTGCGGTGCCGATGAGGTCAGCAGGCGCACCTCGCCCTCGGCCAGCAGCGTGCGCATCTGGCGGCTGACGTTGGAGCGCGATTTCTTTGGTAGCGCGGCGAAGTACGCAGCGAGGCTGGCCCAGCGAATCGGGATGGTGCCGTTGGCCGGGCTGGGCCACTCGCGCACGCGGCACTCTGCCGCGGCCGCGGCCGGCAGGCGTCGCAGCGGCGAAGACTCCTCCTGTTGCTCGAATTCCAGCAGGCTCCATTCGCGCCGGCGCTGTAGCAGGTACGCATGGATCGCCGCGCCAACCTCCACCGCATCTTCCGGTCGGGCGACCAGGTGCGGTCGGTCTGCCACACCGGCAGTGAGCCAGTCGAGCTTTGCTGCGTGCAGGCCCAGCACGCGGTGGCGCGTCTGCTTGAGCGCGGCGTAGCCAATGAGCGCGCCATTGCGGAAGGCCAGCAGCAGCCACAGCCGCAGGCCGGGCGCGGGCGGAAAACGCACGGCAATGCGCAGGCGGTTCTCGTAATACTCGAAGGTGGAGAACGGATCGGGCCGCGCCGAGGCGCGGTTGAGCGCATCCATCGCCACGCGGACCGGCGCCGCATCGGAGAGCGAGTGGCAACAGCGGACTTCGATCATGGCGCGGTGTCGAGCGGCAGCACGCCGCCCGGTGCATCGGCAGCGACGCGCAGCGCCGGCGCGTGGCGCTTGAATTGCACCGGGTCCAGGCCCAGGCGCCGTGCGATGCGGTGCGTCACGGTCTTGGCCAGCGCCGCCGCGCCATCCTCGCGCGCCGACAAGGTCCCCCAACCCAGCCGCGCGCGGAAAAAGCGGTTGGCGACGTAAACCCGCGCGCGCTGGCGGCTCGCGCGGGTGAAGTGCTCGGTCGACAGGGAGACATTGAGGCAGTCGAGGTTGGTGACGCGATGCGGCGCGTTCTGCGGCCACGCGATCCACTGCCCGGGTTCGAGGTCGTAAACCTGCGCGGCCTCGTCGAATGCCGGCTCGTAGGGCAGGTACTCGTGCCGCACGCCAGCCATGATGTCCTCGAGCAGTTCGCGCTTCATGTAGCGCGGATCGAGCGCGGGATAGACCCACACGCGCTTGCGTCCGCGCAGGTGCCACAGCACCGAGGCCGGACCGTCCGCGTGGTAATAGACCAGCGCGCCGGGCGAGGAGATCAGCAAGGTGCCCTGGCTGGACTCGGCATGGAAACCGGGCACCTGTGTGCCGAGATCCGCATAAAGCGCATCGATCAGGTCGCGGTAGCGCGCATCGGCGCGATCGACGCGCGTCACGTTGAGCCACAATCGGCCATAGCGCACGGCGCGCAGCAACTCGGCGCCGCTGACGCCATCGTGCAGCGCGAGGCGGTTGTCGCCGCTGCGCGCGGGATCGGTACCCATGTTGAGCGCGTGCAGGCGATCACGCGGAAAATTGTCCAGCAGGTCGGCCAGGGCACGGTCGCCGAACATGGCGTCCATCTCCATCGCGTGGGCGCCGCGCACGGTCACGCGGCCGAATGCGGCGCGCAGCGGTGCGGCCAGCGCCACGGCGGGCGTCACGGTGTAGCCGCCAGCACGGGTGCACTGCGTTCCGGTGCGGTTTCGTACAGGCACAGGAACGTCAGGCCGATGGCGCTGACCATCTCGCCGATGAAGATGCCCATCGGTGCGCCGGCGCCGCCGAAATGCTGCAGGCCCCAGTAGCTGCAGCTCAGGCCCACGACGGCACTCACCAGGCCGAGCGACGTCAGCCGGCGAAATCGCTGGCGCGCCACCAGCAACCACAGCAGCTGCTGATTCACCGCCATCAGCACGAAGGTCGCCGACCACAGCATCAGAAGCAGGTCGCGCTGCGCGAACTGCTTGTTCAGCACCACCGCGAAGACCCAGTCCCGCAGCAGCCACAGCACCGCGAAGTAGCACAGCGCCATGCCGGCGATGCACAGCGCGAACCACAGCAGGCGCCGCAGCACCACGGGTGCGCCACTCTCATGCAGCCAGCGCGATACCAGCGGCAGCATCAGCGAGCCGATGCCGGTGGTGAGGAGGTTGACCGGCATCGCCAGCAACCGGGTTGCGGCGACCGCGGCCACCGCGGTGACGTCGAGCGATGCGGCGACCAGCCAGGTGTAGCCCTGGCTGAAGCTCCAGTGCACCGCCGCACCCGCGGTGGACCAGGTGCCCAGTGGCGCGATCTCGCGCAGGATTCCCGGCGCGCCGTCCGCATCCCAGGGTTCGTCGCGGCGCAGGCCGCGGGACAGCAGCGCCCCGGCACAGGCAGCGGCCAGCGCCAGAGCCAGCACGGCGCCGGCCGCGGGAGCGGGTGCCGAGATGGCCCAGACCACGCCGGCCAACAACAGCACCACGTAGGCGAAGTCGCCGCGCAGCACGTCCCACGCGCGCCGGTAGGCGAGCAGCACCATGCGAAAATACTCGCGCCGCAGCGCCGCGGCGCTCGCCGCGATCGCCGCGGCCAGCAGCAGGAACATCTCGCCGGCGATCACGCCTTCGAGCCAGAACGCGGCGGCAATGGCCAGCGCCACGCAGCAGGCGGCGCCGATGACGCGTCGCTGCTCGCGGTACAGGCCGCCGGTGAGCTCGCCGCATTCGAGCGGCGACAGCCGCGTCATGCGGTTGACCATCGCGGGCGCGATGAACGAATACTGCAGCGAGGCCGCCAGCATGATTCCGCCGGTGACCAGGATGTACCAGGCGTATTGCAGGTCGCTGGTGTTGCGGATCAGCAGCAGGCCGACCGCGAAGCTGGCGCCGGACAGCAGCACCTGGCTGCCCAGCGCGCTGCTGAACATGCGCATGAACATGCCGCGACGGGCCGCGTCCATCACGGCTCCTGTCGGCGCGTCGGTGCCCACACGCGGCGGTCGTTGCGCAACGCCAGCAGGCTGAGCTTCCACAGCAGGAACAGCGGCGCCGCCAGCAGGTCGCGCAACCCGGCCATGCCGCGGCCGCTGAGCTGCACGCCGCGCAGCACATATATAAGGAGTGCGCCGGTACAGGCCACCGCCGCCCACAGCCATGCCTGCAGGCCGGGATGCCAGGCCATCGCCACCGCGGCGGTGGCAGCGAGCAGCAGCACGTTGAGCGTCACGTACGACAGCGGCAGGACGAGCAAGTCCAGCGCAAGGTCGAGGCACACGGTGCTGCGCCGATGCACGGTGGCGCGCAGCAGGGGCCAGGCCTTCGATCGCAACAGCGCAAAGCGACCGCCCTCCCAGCGCTGGCGCTGGCCGCGTGCGATCGTGGAATCCACCGCCATGTCGGCATTGGCGTGGGCCTCCGGCGCGTAGTGGACGCGGTGGCCGGCGAGCCCGAGCGCGATGCCGTACTCGAGATCCTCGGTCATCGAGAACGCCGCGTACGGCACCAGTCCGAGCATCTCGTGGGTGATGCACCAGCCGTTGCCGCGCAGCCCGCAGGACAAGCCGAGCCGCTCGCGCGCGCGCGAGCGCAGGCTGTGGAAGGCGCCGTGCGCGATCGCAATCAGGCGCGTGCGCCACGACAGCTCCGGCGCGAGCACGCCGTAATGCGCCTGCACCACGCCGGCGCCGGACTCGATGCGCGCTGCGAAGGCCTCGAGCAGGTTGGGCGAGACCTCGGAGTCGGAATCGACCACCGCCACCGCGTCGGCCCATTCGGTTTCGCGACTGACCTCGAACGCCAGTTGCAGCGCGTAGCCCTTGCCGCGTCGCGACGGATCGCAACGCTCCAGCACGCGCGCGCCGGCACCGCGCGCCAGCGCCGCGGTGTTGTCGTCGCAATTGTCGGCCACCACCAGCAGGCGAAAACGATCGGTGGGCCAGTCGAGCTGGCGCAGGCTGGCGAGGCTGCGGGCGATGGTCGACGCCTCGTTGCGCGCCGGCACCACCACGTGGAAGCGAAGCCGGCGCCGCGATCGCGGCGGCAGCGGCAGCCGCGCGGACAGCAGTGTCAGTACCAGCAGGTAGGTGCTGGCAACCAGTGCCGGCGCGGCGATCACCGCCAACATCAGTTCGGCGAAAACCATCACGCGTACTCGCGGTAGTGCATGCCGGCCAGCGCGGTGAGCTTGCCGAAATTGGCACTCGCGCGAGTCAGCCACAGCGCCGCGCGATGGCGCCCGAGCGGCAGGCACAGCACGGCAAGCACGGCGGCGGCCAGCATCTGCGCCAGCGCGCGCAGCAGCAACCGGGTGCGACCGAAAGTGGCCGCACCGTGGCGTCCGGCCAGCACGTGACGCGCAAAATCCTGGCCGCCGCGCAAGGAGCGCAGCAGCAGCCAGCGCAGCGACAGGCGTGCGGGCTCCACCGGCTCCGTCACGGCGGCTTCGTCGCACCACACGATGCGCGCACCGCCCTGGACCAGCCGCGCCAGCAGGTCGCCGTCTTCGCCGCCGGTCAGCCCGTAGGCAGGGTCGAAGGGCGGTTGCTCCCGGCGCAACACCGCGGCGCTGAGCAGCACATTGCCGAAGCGCAGCAGCCTGACGGGTACCACCGTGCCGGTCGGCAAACGCGCCCACTCGTAGAAGCGGCCGCGGCGCAGCCAGGCCGGCGCATCGGTCGGCACCACCGGGTCCACCGGCCCCAGCACGCCTTCGGCGTCGAGCCGCTCGGCCGCGTCGGCCAGCAGCGCGAGCCACGCTCGCGGCGCGCGCTCGTCGTCATCGAGGAATGCCAGCCAGTCGCCCTGCGCCATCTCGACGCAGCGGTTGCGCGCGTGCGAGACGTTCTTGCGCGGCTCGATGGCGTAATGCACCGGGAATGGCGTGCCACTCCGGCGCGCCTGCTCCACGGATACGCGTCCGCTCTCCGCCGGATCATTGTCGACCACCACCACTTCCTGCGGTGGCTGGGTCTGCTGGGCGAGGTCGCCCAGCAGCGCGCGCAGGCGCGCAGGCCGCTGGTAGGTGGCGACGCAAACGCTGATGTTCACAGCCGCACCGCTTGCCGCGGCGGTGCGGCCGCGGCGGCCGAAGTCGACTTCAGGGCGACGCCATCGAGCCGGCGCGCGCGCAGCACCGCTGCCCGCAGGTCGGTTCGCCCGCGCCAGAGGTTCCAGGCGAGCAGGGCAGCCGTGGTGATATTGAGCAGCACGCCCGGACCGAGCGTCAGCGCCAGCAGCAATGCGAGCACCGCGAAGAACAACAGGCGTGTCAATGCCAGCGGAGCCTGCGGCCACGCCGCGCCACCGAAACGGTAGACGTAGTAAGGCAGCCACTTCGCCAAAACGTGCGCGCCGATGGCGACGCCGCCGATGGCCGCGACCGGGACCAGCACCATGAAGGCCGCGCTGCGCGCGAATTGCAGGCCGGCGTAGAGCCAGACGCGGCTGAGCTTGTCGACGCGGTTGTAGAGCCGGAACCAGCCGTGCGTCGCCAACAGCACGCCAATCCATGTCGCGCCATCGGCCAGGGTCGGCAAGCCCGGCGCGCGCAGCAGCAACAGCGCGAGCGCGCCGCCGATCAGCGCCCACACCCACGGCTCGTAAGGTGGCGTGGGCACTGGACCGGCGTGGTACTCGGCGCTGAGGCGAGGATCAGCCTCGAAGTTGGCGGCGATGCGGTCGTTGTCGACGTAGCCGCACTCGTAGATCGTCCAGAACGACGCCAGCAGCAGCAGCAAGCCGAGCACGTGCAGCACGGGCAGCGCCGCGAGCGCGGTCGAGGCCAGCACCCAGAAGGCAAAATCTTCCTGCAGGATGCCGCGCACGATGTAGCGCTCGCCCGGCCGCTTGATGCGCGTGAGATAGCGGCCCGGAAGGTAGACGTCGGCGAGCGCCGGGTGGCAACGCGCCTGGGGCCACAGCGTGCGCAGCGGGCGCGCGCAGGCATCGAGCAGCGGCAAGTCGTCGGTGGAGTCGGTGATGAACAGCGCATCGCGCACCGTCCCGGCGCCGAGCGCGGCGAGCGCCAGCGCCAGCTTGCCGTTGCGGCGGTCGTCCAGGTGCGCCAGCCGCGTCGCCACGATCGCGCTCTCGCCGAGATGGAACGCGGCCACCAGCGGCGTGACGATGGAGCGGAAGCCTTGCGTGACGATCACCGGCCGCGTGGCATTGGCGCGCAGCGCCTCGAGCAGCGCAGCGTTGCCGTGCAGCGCAACCAACGCCGGCACCCGGCGGCGCCAGCGGGTACCGGTCCACGGCAGCAGGAGCTTGATCGCGCGCACGCGCCAGGCGTCACGCGTGGCTTCGCCGCCGGTCCAGCGCCAGGGGCGCAGCGCCTCGAGCACCCGCATCAGCGCCGCGGCGGCGGCCCGGGGTTGCGCCGAGTCGATGAAGTCCTCGGTGGAATTGCGCAGGTACAGCGTCTCGTCGAGGTCCAGCATCAGCGGACCGCGGAACGCGCGCACCGCGGCCAGCGCCGCCTCGGGCGTGGTGTCGTGCGGCGTGGCCGCGGCAGCGCTTTTCATCGCGCGCCCGCCGCCAGTGGCGGCGCACTTGCGGCGGTGCGCCGCGGCCGATGCAACTGGCGGCGCAGTCGCGCACACGGCTGCTCGACCCAGCGTCGCATCGGCTCGGCCACGGCCAGCACCAGCAGGGCGGTCACTGCCAGCGTTGCCGCGCTGCCGAGCGCGGGAGCGTTGCGCATCACGCCGAACAGGACCACCTGGTGCGACAGGTAAACCGTATAGGAAATGGTGCCGAGATAGACCAGCGGCCGCGCGTTGAGCCAGCGAAACGGCGCCTGGGACGCGCGCGCCACCGCCAGCCAGATCAGCGGCGCGATGGCCAGGCTCTGCAAGGTGTACCGCGCGGTCACGCGGAACTGCTCGTCGCGAACGACCAGCGTCGCCAGCAGCAGCAGCACGCAGCCGCTGCCCATCAGCCACTCGCCGGTGCTGAGGCGCGTTGCGCGCGGAGCTGACGCCAATGCAGGGTTCGAGGCGAAAGCCAGCACGCAACCGGCCAAAATCGCGTCGGCGCGCGTGTCGGTTGCCATGCTCAGCCAGGCTTCGGGCGCGCCATGGGCCGCCAGCCACGCACGCCAAACCAGGATCGCAGCGCACAGCGCGGCCAGGATTGCCGCCGCGGTGCGCGGACGCTGCAGCCGCAGCAACGCGATCGCGAGCGGCGGATAGAGCAGGTAGTAATGCTCCTCGACCGCCAGCGACCAGACCACGCCGAGTCCTTCCGGTACACCGTCATAGCCCTGCGCGATGACGTGGTAGTTGCCGAAATAGAACAACACCGACAGCAGGCCCCGCGGCGAGAAACTGCCGCCAATCACGCCCGCCCACGACAGCAGCGCGGCGGCCGCGACGACCACCAGCAGCGGCGGCATGAGTCGCAGGAGGCGGCGCAGGTAGAACGCGCGCAGGCGCAACGCGCCGCTCGCGCGATGTTCGCGGCGCATCAGCGTCGTGATGAGGAATCCCGACAGCACGAAAAAAATCGTCACGCCCAGGCCGCCGGGCACGAGGTCCCCGAGCCCGCCATGCGAGAAGAACACCAGCGACACCGCCAAGGCGCGGATGCCGTCGAGCGAGGGGATGGGCGCGTCGGTGCTCATCGTTGCAATATCCGCGCGCTGGCATTGGCCCGATGCTGCTCGAGCAGCGCGCGGCCGAGCGCGGCGGTTGCCAGCGTCATGATCACGAAGTCCACGCTCAACGGACTGAACCAGCGGCTTTCGGCAAGGTTGGTGATGGCTTGCTGCAGGAACAGCGCCAGCAGCAGCGCCGACTGCACGCGGTCACCCGGCAGCAGGCGCAGCGCCTGCGTCACGAACGTGGCGAGATAGCCGAACAACACCAGCAGGCCGATCGTGCCGAGGTCGTTGAGGATGTCGAGATAGCCGTTGTGCGCCGAGCCGGGATCGAAGCCGAGCTTGTCGACGAACTCGAACGACGGCGAGCCTTGCTGCGTGCCGGTCCAGTAGGCGCCGTAGCCGCTGCCGAGCCACTGCTGGCCGCGGATGTGCTCGAACATGATTTCCCAGATGTCGGTGCGGCCGGTGAAGGTCATGTCCTTGCCGGTGATGGCGCCGATCGGGCTCATCAGGGTATGCAGGCCCGGCAGGATGCCCAGCAGCACCAGCGAGTAGCCGACCAGCGCGCCGATGAACAGCGCCACGATCCAGGGCATGTAGCGACGCAGTCCTGGCGGCGCGCTCAGCAGCAGCACGAGGAACACCAGCGTGAAGGCCGTGGCAACCAGCGAAGTGGAACTCCGCGAGAGCAGCAAGCAGGCTGCGGCGATGATGAGGCCAGCGAGCGCCGGCGCTGCATGGACCTCGCGCGACAACCAGGCATGGGTCCACAGCACGAGGCCGATGCAGGCCAGGTCGCCCAAACCGTTCTTGTGGTTGGCGAGGCCATGCCAGGCGCCCTGCAGGATGCCGCTGGGATCTTCATGGATCGCCAGTTCCGGCCAACCGATGCCGAACGCGAGCGAGGCCAGCAGCACCAGCGTGATCACCGGGCGCAGCACTGCCTGCAGCCGGTGCGGATGCCACGCCATCAGCACCAGCCCGGTCGACAGCGTGAGGATGGTGAAGACCCGGATCAGGCGCCGCGCGGTGACCGGCGGGTCGATCGACCACGCCACGCTCGCTGCGGCCAGCACCACGAACAGCAGCAGGAACGGGTTGAGCCAGCGCACCATCAGCCAGGCGGTGCCGGCGCGCAGCAGGATCGCGATCGAGCCGGCGCCGAGCAGCGCCAGCCACAGCAGCCGGTTCAGCGTGCCGCCGCGCACCGGTGCGCCGCCATCGGTGGCGAGGGTGACGTAATCGAAACCCTCCGGCACGATCATCATCACCACCAGCAACCAGATCGCCCCGCCGATCAGCCAGCCGTGGCCGCTGTCGCGCGGCGCGGCGGCCGGAGCCGCCTCGTACCGCGGCTGCGGGCGTGACGCGGTGGCGCGCGCTGCCGCCGCGGCGCGCGAAAAGGCCGAGGCGACGCCATCCACGGAGGGCTCCGCCACCGGCTCAGAAATGGTTGATGACCGCGCCGAGGATGCGCGACTGCGTCGCGCCCAGGCGCCGCATCATCTCGCGCGTATCGCGGTACGGCGTGCGGCGCGCGCGGCTCAAGGACAGCACGCGCCCGGTGATGGTCGCGACCGCGAGGCCGTCGGCGTAGCGGCTGACCGGCGGCGTGTCGACCACGACGTACTCGAAGTGCTGGCGCCATTCGCCGGCCAGCGTCTCGAAACTGCGGCTCGACAGCAGCTCGAGCGGGTTGGGCGGCGCCGGGCCTGCCGGCAGCAGGAACAGCGAGGGCAGGTTGGCGACCGAGTGGAAGCGCGGCACCGAGTCGCGCTCGATCGCCTGCGCAAGACCCGAGGCGTTGTCGACATTGAACAAGACGTGCTGCTGCGGATGGCGCAGGTCGGCGTCAACCAACAGCGTCGGCCTTCC
Source organism: Verrucomicrobiia bacterium (assembly GCA_035526825.1). Taxonomy (GTDB): domain Bacteria; phylum Pseudomonadota; class Gammaproteobacteria; order Nevskiales; family Nevskiaceae; genus JACPFV01. Next base: position 10,257 of record DATLBT010000027.1, read on the forward strand.
GAGCTGGGAGAAGGCGATGGCGAGTTCCGCGGCCAGTTGCGAGCGGCCCTCGAGTGCGCACGGACTCATGACGGCGACGACGTTGGCGCCGCCACCGGGCTCGTGGCGCAGCAGCAGTTCGGTGCGCAGCATGCGGATCTGCTCGCTGCGCGGGTGGTACGGCGAGTGCGCCAGCAACAATTGCTCGCCGGGTTCGGCGGGCTTGTCGACGAACACCCGCAGCGGGGGTGGGATCGTTTCGGAGCCGTCTGCGAACGCGCGGGTGCTCATGCCGCGGTCAGCGCCTCCCGTCGCACACTCGGGACGAGCGGCCCCAGCTCGATCAGCACCGGGATGCCGTGATCGCGCTCGACGTCGTCGCGACAGCGCACGCGCCGATTCAGCAGCTCGTAGAACAATGGCAGCGCCAGGCCCAGGGCGGCACCGAGGCCGCTCGCCAGCACCATGATGATGCCGACCTTGGGCTTGCTCGGCCGCTGTGGCGCCATGGCACGGCTGACGAAGTCGATGTTGGAGTAGCCGCCGCTGGCGGCGAGCATCACCTGGTCGAGGCCTTCGAGCGCGCGCTTGTAGACCGATTGGGCCGATTCGAGCTCGAGCAGTTCCTTGGCGCCGCTGTCCTGCAATTCGCGCACCTTCAGCACGCCGGCGCGGCGTTCTTCCAGCGCGGCCTGCAATTTCTGCTCGAGGACCCGCGCCGAGGCGAGCTCGGAGGCGGCATTGCCGGCGTAGGCGCCGAGCTCGGCGTTCAGCGCGCCGCGTGTCGCGGTCATTTGCGACTGCAGCTCCACGACCTGCGGATGGCGCGCGCCGAGCGTGGTGCGCAATTGCGCAAGCGTGGCATTCTGCAGCGCGAGCTGGGTCTTCAGCGACTGGATCATCGGCGAGGCCAGCACCTGGCTGCCGACCGAGCTGTCGCCGACCGCGCGCGACTCGGCCGCGCGGCGCAGGTTCTGCGCCTCGAGCAGGCGCGCCTCGAGCTGCGACAGCATCAGCATGCTGACATCGCCTTTCTCGTCGGAATCGATCAGGCCGCTGCGCTTGCGGAATTCGGTGACGGCCTGCTGGGCCTGCACCACTTTTGCCTTGAGCTCGGCGAGCTGCTGCGTATAGCGCTCGGCGCGCTCGGCCGCGGGACCGGTCAGGCGCTTGTGCTGCTGCTCGGCGTAAACCTCGGCGACGGTGTTGGACACGAGCGCCGCCTCGGCCGCGTCGCTGGCGCCGTAGGTGATGTAGATGAGCTGGCTGCCGTACTTGCCCTGCTCGACCAGCAGGCGCTTGCGCAGCTTGGTCTCGACCCATACCGGCAGTCCGGACGGGTCTCCCGAGTGGCCGGCGGCATAGTCCTCCTGCTCGGTGAGTTTCAGCTTGTCGATCACCTTCAACAGCACTTCGGAGCCGCGCGCGAGCTCGACCTGGGTCGACATGTAACTGCCGAGCAGGCCCACCGGGAATTCGCGGCCGCCGAGCGGGTCGTTGATCTCGAAGTCCACCATCAGCGTCGCGGTGGCCTCCCAGGTGCGGGGCCACAGCGCGACACCGATCGCGGCGACGACCACCACCAGCGCCATAATCGTCAGCGTCAGCCGGCGCCACGCCCACAGGATCGCGAACAGTTGCGCCAGCGACAGTCCCGGGTGCGCGTGCTGCTCGCGGCCATAAGGTGCATGCAGCGACAGCGGTGTCGCGCTGGTCAGCACCGGAAGGTCGCGCGGATACATCAGAAAATGCGTTCCTTCACGCGGATGACGTCGTCGGCCTGCAGCGTGTCGCTCAGGCTGGCGCTGCTGGTGACGTAGCCGCCGTCGGCCTTGCGCCGCTTCAGCTCGATGCGGCTGTCGCTGCCACGCGGGGTCACGCCGCCGCCGCGCGACAAGGCCTGCACCACGGTCATGCCGGGCTCGAGCCGGTACATATTCGGTGCCTTGACCTCGCCGAGGATGTAGAACTGCTCGGCGGGCGGCACGAACAGCGAATCGCCGCCGCGCAACGTCAGCGTCGGCACCGCGCCGCGGCCCTGGCCGAGGCCCTTGAGGTCGATGGGGAAGCGCACCAGCTTGCCCGCGCGATCCGGGCGCAGCAGCACCACCATGCCGGCGCCGTTCTCGGTGATGCCGCCGGCCTGGGCCAGCGCGTCGAGGACCGTGGTACGCGGGTCGATCGCAAAACGTCCGGGGGTCTTGACCGCGCCGAGCACCGAGACGTGGAGGCCGCGCGATTGTGCCAGCGCGACGGTGACCTGCGGATCCACCAGGTACTTGCCCTGGCGCAATGCCGAGGCGACGCGCTGGCCGGCCTTGTTCGGCGTGAGGCCCGCGACTTCGATGGCGCCGACCAGCGGCACCGTGATACGACCGTCTTCGCCGATAAAAGTGGTCATCGCCATTTCGGGCCGGCCAAAAACCTGGAAGGTCACCTGGTCGCCGGGCAGCAGCGTGGTGCTCGGGGCGCTCGCCATGCTCTCCGGCGTGGCGTTGGCGGGAGCGTCGGCAGCCTTCTTCGTCGCCGCGGTGGGCGGCAGGTCGGGCGAGCTGGCGCAGCCGGCCAGCACGAGCATCGCGATTCCCGCGAGGGCTTTCGATCTCATGAGGAATTCACCCTGTCGGGTCAGGACGCGCGGCATGGACGACTTTTTAGCGGACCGGTCACCGCAGCGTCTGTTCGCCTCCGCACCGACGCATGAACGCCCCGCCGATAGTTTTGCTGCCGATCATGAGGACCAGCGGAACATCAGCGGGCACCCACGCGGCACCCGCACGGATGCCATCGGCACCGCCCGACGCACTGTCGCGGCCGTGCCGGCCGGGACAGCGGCGCACCTGGCTGCTCGACCGCATGGACCCCGGCAACTCCGCGCTGAACGTCATCGCGCAGTGGCGCCTCGACGGACCCCTGCCGCCGGGCGGCCTCGCGCCGGTTTTCGCGCGCCTGCTCGCGAGCCACCCGCTGTTGCGCACGGCGATCGCGCTCGAGGATGGCGAACCGGTACAAGTGATCGAGCCCGAAGCAACGCTGCACATCCCGGAGCTCGACCTCAGCGGACTCGACGAGGCCGCCGCGCTCGCCGAAGCCGGGCGTCTCGCGCAGATCGACGCGCGCACGCCCTTCGACCTCGCGCGCGCGCCGCTGCTGCGCGTGACCCAACTGCGGCTGCGCGAGGACGCCAGCATCGTGCTGGTGACGACGCACCGCATGGTCTGCGACGTGGCCGGCCTTGCGGCGCTGGCACGCGAAATCGAGGCCGGGGGCGATGCGCTGATGGAAGAGTTCGACCTGGATACGGACTACGACGCGCTGCCGCCGGAAAGCGTGCAGCGCGACGAGGCCTGGTGGGTACGCTCATTGCAGGACCTCAAGCCATTCGAGCTGCAATCCGACCATCCTCGTCCGCCCGTGCAGACTGCGAACGGTGCGCGAGTCTCGCTTGCGCTCGAGCCTTCGCTGGCCGACGGTGTGCAGGCGCTGGCGCGGCGCCAGGGCTGCAGCCTGTTCAGCACCGGCCTTGCTGCGCTGCTGACGCTGCTGCATCGCTACTCGGGTGAGGACGACATCGCCGTCGGCAGCCCGGGCCAGCCGCTGGATTCGGTGTTGCTGCGCACCGACGTCTCTGGCAATCCCACGTTTGCCGAGCTGATGGCGCGGGTGCAGGCGTCCGTCGCAAGCGCCGTCGAACATCTCGGCACGCCGTTCGATCGCATCGTCGCGCTGCGCGCGCCGGAGCGCGACCTCAGCCGCCACGCGCTGTTTTCCATCTACTTCGCGCTGCAGCCGGCGGTGTTCACCCGCAGCGCGCCGGGTGGCCTGCGCTTCACCGACCTGCCGGCGCCGAGCGCCGGCGCGCAATACGACCTGAGCTTTGCGCTGGTGGAGCGCGAGGGTTGGCACCTCGCGTGCGAATACAACACCGATTTGTTCGAGGCGGCGACGGTGGAGCGCATGCTCACGCACCTCGCCAACCTGCTGCGCGCCGCACAGGCTGACGCCCGCCAGCGCATCGGCGCGATGGCCCTGCTCGACGCCGAAGAGCGCACCGCGCTGGCAGCCGCGGCGATGCGTACGCAAGCCGCGTATCCGCAGCACCTGGCGTTGCCGCATTTGTTCGAGGAGCAGGTCGCGCGCACGCCGGAGGCGCAGGCGCTGCTGTGCGGAGAGCGCAGCCTGTCTTACCGGGAACTCGATCGCGCGGCCAATCGCCTGGCCCACGAGTTGCAATCGCGCGGCGCCGGCCGCGGCAGCCGGGTCGCGATCTGTTTGCCGCGCAGCGTCGACCTGGTGGTCGCGCTCCTCGGTGTGCTGAAGGCGGGCGCGGCCTACGTTCCGCTCGATCCGGATTACCCGCCCGCGCGCCTGGCGCAAATCCTCGAGGACGCGCGGCCCGCGCTGCTGCTCGGCACGCGCACGCGCGGGGCCATCGCGCCGACGACGTCGGTGCCGATGCTGTGCCTGGACGAAGTCGCGCTGCCGCTGCGCGGCCGGCCCGATGGCGCGCCGTCCGCCACGGCAACGCCGCAGGATGTGGCCTACGTCATCTACACGTCGGGCTCGACCGGCCGGCCCAAGGGCGTGCAGATCCCGCATCGTGCCCTGACCAATCTCTTGTGGGCGATGCGCAGCGCGCCTGGGCTCGGCGCGCGCGACACGCTGGTGGCCGTCACCACGATTTCGTTCGACATCGCCGCGCTGGAGCTGTTTCTGCCGCTGATCACCGGCGCGAAGCTGGTGCTGGCCGAGGATGGCGTCGCCGCCAACGGCGCGGCGTTGCTCGACCTGCTGCGGCGCCATCGCGCGAGCGTGATGCAGGCCACGCCGGTGACCTGGCAGATCCTGCTGGAGTCGGGTTGGCGCGGCGAACCATCGCTGAAAATGCTGTGCGGCGGCGAGGCGATGACGCGCAGCCTCGCCGACGCCTTGCTCGCGCGCGGTGGCGAGTTGTGGAACCTGTACGGTCCAACCGAAACCACCATCTGGTCGTCGGCGCTGCGCGTCACGCCGGGCGGCGGCCCGGTGCCTCTGGGGCCGCCGATCGCCAACACGCAATTCCACGTGCTCGACACGCACGGCCAGCTGGCGCCAGCCGGCATTGCCGGCGAGCTTTACATCGGCGGCGACGGCGTGGCGCTGGGTTACGTCGACCTGCCTGAGCTGAACGCGCAGCGCTTCGTCGCGGACCCGTTTCGGGCGCAACCTGGCGCCCGGCTTTACCGCACCGGCGACCGCGTCCGCAGCCGCCCCGGCGGCGAGCTCGAGTTCCTCGGCCGCGCCGACCACCAGGTCAAGGTGCGTGGTTTCCGCATCGAACTCGGCGAAATCGAAAGCGTGGGTCGCGCGCACCCGCGCGTGCTCGACTGCGTGGCGGTCGCGGGCGCCGCGCCCTCGGGCGAGATGGTGCTCGAGCTTTATCTCGTGGAACGCGGCACGCAACCGGCCCCGTCGCTGGTCGACAGCGTGCGCGAGGCCTTGCGCAACGCGTTGCCGGCCTACATGGTGCCGTCGCGCCTGATCGTGCTGGCCGCACTGCCACGCCTGCCCAACGGCAAGGTCGACCGCGGCGCGCTGCCCAGGCCGGGCACCGCCCCGGTCGCGGCCGTCGCCGGTCGCGCGCTGGGCGCGCTCGAGCAGCGGCTCGCCGCGCAGTGGCGCGCGGTGCTGGGCGGCGTCGAGGTCGGCGCGGATACCAATTTCTTCGAGGCAGGCGGCCATTCGCTGCTGGCGGTGCGTTTGCTGACGCGCATCGAGGCGGAATTCGGGCGCAGCCTTACCCTGGCTGCGCTGTTCCGCCATCCGACCATCGCGGCGCAGGCGCGGCTGCTCGAGCGGGGCGACGGGCGCGCCTTCGACTTTCGCCAGGTGGTGTCGCTGCAGGCCGGCGGCAGCCGGCCACCGCTGATCGCCATCAACAACACCGGCATCTATTACGCGCTGTCGCGGCGGCTCGGCGCGGACCAGCCGTTCACCTCGCTGCAGTTGTTCGACCCCGCGCTGCCGCGCGCGACGCAGCCGCATTCGCTGCCACAATCGCTCCAGGAAATCGCGACGGCTTACGCGCAGCTCATCAAGCGCGTGCAGCCCGACGGCCCGTACGCGCTGCTCGGCTGGTGCGTGGCCGGCACGCTGGCCTTCGAGGTCGCGCGGCAGTTGCAGCGGGCCGGTGAGACCGTGTCGCGGCTCGTGCTGTTCGACACGCTCGCGCCCGGCCACCTGCGGCGCCTGCCGTGGCTGCGCGCACGGCTGGCCGACCATGCCTACCGCTGGAAGCTGATCGCCGCCGACTGGAAGCGCGCGCGCCGCGACCGCGCCGGCGTCGCCGCCGCGCTGGCGGATTTTCTCGGCCAGCGCAGCACTGTCATCAAGTTGATCGCGTGGCTGCGCGGCGACACCGCCGTCGCGATGGAAGCCATGCCCGCCCTGGCACGTCCCTTGAGCGCGGAGCAGTACGACCAGTGGTTGCTGCGTTACCTCGAGGACGCGGCGGCGGCGTACGAGCCGCAGCCGTACGCCGGACGCATGACCCTGATTCGCAGTTCGGCCGAGCCTGCGGGGCGCTTCCTCGACCCCAAGATGGGTTGGGGTGCATTTGTCGACGGTGGCATCGAGGTCGTGGTCATCGATGGCGACCACTTCAGCATGTTCCAGGAGCCGGCCGTGTCGCAGATGGCGCCGCACCTCGCGATGCAGCCGTCCCATGTGGCGTAGCCGCGCGCGTGTCGTCGCGGCCGCGCTGCTGGCTTGCGCCGGCATGGCGCATGCGGAGCTCAACTTCGGGCCTTACGTCGCCGGCGAATACCTGTATGAGTCCAACGTCTACAAGTTCTCCAGCCAGGTGCAGGAAGTCACCGCTACGCCGCAAACTGAAGATTCGAGCCAGCGCTACCGTCTCGGCCTGGATGTCGACTACACGTGGCAGCGCCAGCGATTCCAGGTCGTCACCGAAGGACGCACCCACAAGTACGAAAAGTTTCGCGATCTCGACCACGACGAGTACCTCGCCGCCGCGGAATATTCCGGGCGCATCCTCGACGCGACCTCGGTGCTGCTGGCTTACCGCGGCGAGGAACGCGCCGCCTCGTTCGAGGACCGCCGCAGCCGGGAACTGGTCATCGAGAACGACCAGTCTGGCCGTGGCGAACTCGGGGTGGCGGTGACGCCGGTCTGGCAGATCATCACGACCGCGCGCGGCCGCAACCTGCGTTCGCCGCTGCCGGCGGCACCGGCCTTGCCGCAGCCGCCGCCCGGTGCGCCAGCCCGGGTGGCGTCGCCGGACTTCGGCGTGCATGAGGCCGGAGTCGGTGCGGGCGTGCTTTACGGCATCGACAACAAGGAGCACCCGGAAGACGAGGCGCCCTTGCTGCTCGGCGTGATGCTCGACTACCAGACCGTGCACTTCAGTGGCGTGAGCCGGCCGCCCGACCCGCCACCGCCCACGCTGCCCATCATCGGCGTGCAGGGCGAGGCCTTCAATGAATTCCAGGACTACGCGCTGCTCGCGCTGCAGGCCACGGGGCGTTACGCGGTCAGCGGCCTGTCGGTCCTGGACGGCAAGCTCGGGGTCACGCTGCTCCAGCCGGAGCGCGCCAGCGCCGACTCGCGGCCGGCGCTCACGGGCGAGGTCGGCTACACCCGCCGCGTTTCGCCGCTGACGCAGGTCAGCGCAAAGATTTTCCGCCGCATCGTCACCAACGTCGCCAATGCCGATGCCACCACCGACAGCGGTATCGCCGTCGGCGCCAAATGGGAGCCGATCCTGGACCTCACCGTGGTCGGCGATTATTCCTGGGCCAGCAGCGCTTTCGAGGGACTCAGCGGCTTTGCCACCGAGAACGCCGGTCGCAGCGACGATGTGCAGAACGGCACGTTGAGCGTGGGCTACCCCAAGGGCAGCCTGCTGTTCTTCCAGGTCTACACGTCCTACGCCGACCGGCGCTCGAGCGCCGGCTACAACGACTACAACGACGTCACCGCAGGAGCGAGCCTGCGCATCGGCTTGGGCCGGAAGAAGCCCGAATAATAAGTCTTACGACCAAAGTGTAGGCCGTACCGCACGAGGGACGATTTGCGCCCCGTGTTTTTCCCTCGCGCTACCGAGTCATCGGGCCTTGCGCTGATCGCAAAGCATTCTCCGCTTCATCCGTCCGTTTGCGCACAAAGCGCCGAACGCGCGCAGCCCACGCGACCGCCTGCTTGTTGGCGCACCGATTGAAAATTCCGGGATTGAGCTTCGCGCAGCGATGGTGTTTCATCGCCTAGACAAACGCGCAACGCCAAAAAGACGGCGTTGATTTCGCCATCCGGCTCCGCGGCAGACCGCACAGACTGCGCCTGTTTCGTCGAGAGCCACCTACCGGAGAATTTCCCCGTGCTGACGAAGCGTAGCTTGCAGCTGTTTTGGTCGGCCTTGCTGGTGGCATTGCTCATGCCGCTGCCGGCCGCCGCCGCCGTCGGGTACTACACGCAGTCCGGCCGGATGTACGACGCCGCCGGGCAGGAAGTGCAATTGCGCGGCGTGAGCCATTACGGCTTCAACGCCGACATCCTGCAGCCCCAGTTCCTGTGGTCGATGGGCTGGAAGGAGCAGATCGCGCAGATCAAGGCGCTGGGTTTCAACGCGGTGCGCGTGCCGTTCGTGCCCGACACGCTGTATGTGACGACCAAGGTGGACGAGCTGAGCTACGTCGACCCGGTGAAGAATGCCGACCTCATCGGCAAGACTCCGCTGCAGGTGCTCGACCTGTGGATGGCCGAGGCGAATCGCCAGGGCCTTTACGTGATGCTCGACTTCCACAGCGTGTCGAAAGTGCGCCAGTTCCCCACCTGGTTCCTCGACGCGCCGTCCGAGATCGGCAACATCTGGAATCGCCAGGCGTACACCGAGCAGTACTGGCTGCGTGACCTGCGCTTCGTCGCGCAGCGCTATGCCCACCTGCCGCGCTTCATCGCGATCGACATCTTCAACGAGCCCAACGGCAAGGTCCGCTGGAGCACCGGCGACCCCAACATGACCGACTCACGCTACTTCTGGAAGCCCGCGGTGGAGAAGGCTGCATCGGCGATCTTGCAGGCCAACCCGAAGTTGCTGATCTTCGTCCAGGGCATCGTCGGCAATTACGACGGCATCGAGGACAACTCCGTGCCGATCAACTGGGGCGAGAATTTCCGGCCGCACGCTTACCAGCCGCTCAACGTCCCGTACGACAAGCTGGTGCTGTCGCCGCATACCTACGGCCCGGACGTGTATTTGAAATCCTCGTTCAGTGCGATCAACTATCCATCCAACCTCGCGGCGAATTGGGACGCCCTGTTCGGCAAGTTTTATCCGCAGCACCCGGTCGTGGCGGGCGAGTGGGGGGGCCGCTACGGCCAGGGCGGTACCGGCGAGGCCGACGTGGCCTGGCAGGACGCCTTCGTCGCTTACATGCAGAGCCGCGGCATCCGCAGCAGTTTCTACTGGTGCTATACGCCCAACAGCGGCGACACCGGCGGCATCCTCACCGATGCCCTCGAGGTGCGCGAGGACAAGATGGCGCTGCTGAGGCGCCACTGGGGTGCATCGTCGTCGCCGACGCCCCAGCCCACCACCCCACCGCCATCCGGCACGTCGGGCGCGCTCGCGTTCAGCGCCGGCAGTTACGGCGTGGCGCAGGATGCCGGCACGGTGACGCTGATGCTCAACCGCACCGGCGGGGCGAAAGGTGCGGTCAGCGTCAGCTACGCCACGGCCTCGGGCACCGCGCGCTCGGGCACCGACTTCACCACGCGGCGCGGCGTAGCGAGCTGGGCGGATGGCGATACCGCGGCGAAAAAAGTGCGCGTGCTGATCAGCAACACCACGCCCTTCACCGGCACCAGGTCATTCTCGATGGTGCTGTCGGCGCCGACCGGGGGCGCCGCGCTGGGCAGCGTGAAGAGCGCCACCGTCACCATCACCGGCAGCAAGACGTCCACTTCGTCATCATCGTCCTCCGGGGCGCCACAGCCGTACATCAGCAATTTCTCCCCGGCCTCGGGCCCGATCGGCACATTGGTAACGCTGAATGGCTGGGGCTTCACCGGCTTGACCCATGCCTGGGTCGGCGCGGCGCACAACGCCGGGGTACAGGTCGTCAGCGACACGCAGGCGCGCGTGATCATCCCGTCGGGCGCGACCACCGGCGCCATCGGGTTGTTCAACTCGGAGCACGTGTCGTTTACGGCGACGTCGTTCACCGTGACGAAGTAGATCCCACGCCGCGTTCTGTCAGCGGCCGGCCTTGCGCTGCCGCACGTGTCCCGGCCGGTCGCGCAGCTCCGCCGTGAGGTTGAGGCCCGTGCCCCAGTAGCCGGTGAAACCGCCGGCTTCGTCGAAGGCCGGCTCGCCGCTGATCGAGAGCAGGGCGGGCTTGCCTTCCTTGTCGAAGGCGGTGAACTCGAAGTCGGTGAACGACCAGCGCTCGACGAGTTGCGCGCGGAAGCTGCTCCAGTCGGCGCCATCGGGCACCACGCCTGGCAGGTCCCACAGGCGCTGGCCGAGGACTTCGGCGCAGCCCGGGATGAGGATGCCATCGCACGCGGTGAAGCGGAACTCGCTGTCCTGTTCCCAGGCCCAGTCGGTGGAAATCTCGGTCAGGCGGCGGTAGCGCGTTTCGCTGCGGCGCAGCGCGTCGATGGCGTTCTGGCGTTCGACGAACGCGCCGACCTGGCTGCCGATGGCATGCAGCGCCTGCAGCAGGCGTTCGTCGGGCTCGGCGATGGCGCGGCCGCTGAAGGCGAGCACGCCCACCGTGTTGCCGGCGCAGGTCACCGGGAACAACAGCGCGCCGTCGCGGCCGGTCTCCGGTGCCAGCATGTCCGGATGCGAGGTGCCGGCGATGACCCACAGCGGCTGTCCCGACCGGCACACGCGCCCTTGCAGGCCGGCGTTCAGGTGGAACGCGGCGCCGCGCGAACGGGTGAGGAACTCCTCGACCGCGGGCGTTGCCAGGCCCCAGCAATGCTCGAAATGCAGTACCGCGCCAACCGCATCGAGGCGGAAGTAGCGGCCGCAGTCCCAGCCCAGCGTCTCGCAGACCACCCGGATCGCCGCTTGCAGGCCGGCCGCCATGCTTGCGGCACTGGCGACGGCGCGCACCACGGCGTACTCCAACGTCAGGAAGTGGTCGGCGCGCTTGTGCGCGGTGATGTCTTCGCGCGCAACGATGGCGCAGCCCGTGCCGTCCGCGGCGGTGACGTCGAAGCGGTAGTTGGCCCGCATCGGCCCCGGGACTTCGTGCTCGAAGCGGAAATGTTTTCGCTCGCCGGCGAGGACCTGGCGGATTCCCGCCGCGAGTGCCAGGCCGTCGAGGCGCGCATCTCCCCGCGTATGGTCGCAGGCGGCGAGATAGTCGTGGCCGGTTCCCACTCCGGCGCCGAGGCCGGTGCGCGCGGCGGCTTCGCGCCAGGCGCGATTGATGGCCAACACATGGCCGCGTGCATCGAGCAACGCGACTTCCGCATTGAGGCCATCGAGGGCGCGCGCCGCGGTGTCGCCGGGAAGAAGGCTGGCGTCCGGCGGGCAGGCGGCGGGCGGGTTGTAGAGGCGAACGGCAGAGTCCATGTTTATCCCCAGTGAGATGACGCACCCCCGCGCGCCCAGTGCAAGCAAACTAGGACAATCTTGGCGAGGTCTCTGTACGCAATCGCACAGACCTTAGTCGTAGGTGGCACGAAGCTGGTGCATGACGTTTCACGCTGGCGGCCGGCGGCGGCGGGCACGAGTGCTGCTCGCGTATTTCGCTGCGCTGGTTTCGTTTCCATCGCTGGCCGCTGGCACCATTCCGGCCCTGCGCGTCGAGGGCCACCAGTTCGTCGATGCCGCCGGCAAGGCCGTGCAGTTGCGCGGCGTCAACGTCAGCGGCTTCGAGTTCGCGCCGATCCAGGGCTGGAGCGGAACGGACCCTTCCGGCGGCCAGGCGGGTCAACCCTTTGGTCCGAAGTGGTCGGCGCTGCGGTCGTGGAAGGTCAACACGCTGCGCATTCCCCTGAACGAGGCTTCGTGGCTCGGTCACCGCTGCACCGACACCAGCGGCGTGATGCGCAACCCGGATCCCGGCGGCAACTACAAGGAAGTGGTGCAGTCGCAGGTCGCGCAGGCCACGGCCGCAGGCCTGTACGTGATCCTGGATTTGCATTGGAGCGCGCCGGGCGACACGTGCCCGATGCTGCAAATGCAGATGGCCAATGCCGATCATTCGCTGGCGTTCTGGACGTCGGTGGCCAAAACCTTCAAGGGCAACCCGGCGGTGGTGTTCGAACTGTTCAACGAGCCGTTCCTGGACTTCGGCTTCTCGGGCAACGCCTGGAGCACCATGATGCAGGGTCGGGGCGGCCGCTTTCACAGTTACCCGGCCACCAGCGGCAAGGGCAACTGGCAGGAGATCAAGCGGCCGTGGGCGGTGGCGAGCTACCAGGCCATGATCGATGCCGTGCGCGCCACCGGCGCCACCAACATCGTGCTGGTGGGCACGATGCAGTACAGCCAGGACTTCAGTCAGTGGCTGCGCTACCGGCCGACCGACCCGCTGCGGCAGCTCGGCGCGGTGTGGCACCCGTACCCCACGTTCGGTACGGAATGGGGCAGCAAGAAATACGCGGAGCCCAATTTCGCACCGGACGTTTACGAAGACGTGCTGAGCATCCGCGCAGCCGGCATCCCGGTGCTCGCCACCGAAACCGGCGACCGCAACGAGCCGGGCACCCGTGGCGCGCCGCTGGTCGCCACGGTGGTGCAGTGGGCCGACCGCCATGGCCTCGGCGTCATCGGCTGGGGCTGGAACGTGTGGGGCGCTCCCGACAATGTGCTGATCCGCGACGTCGATGGTGCGCCCACCGATGGGTATGGCCGCGTATTCCATGACTGGCTCGTCGCGCACTGAGCGCGCTGTCGCACAGATGACGCAGCAGGCGGCGGGTTAGTGTCGGCCATGCTTCTGCGCCTGCTCACCCAACATCGCGACGAAATAGTGGAACGCTGCCGCGCCAAGGCCGCCGGGCGAACCGACCCGCTGGCGACGCCGAGCGAACTGCAGCATGGCATCCCCATTTTCATCAACCAGTTGATCGAGATGCTGGCCGAAGGGCGCCGGCGTGCCGACGAGGCCAGGCGAGATACCAACAACACCGCGGCCCTGCACGGGCGCGAAATGCTCCAGCATGGTTTCACCATCGACCAGGTCGTCCATGACTACGGCGACCTGTGCCAGGCGGTGTCGGACGTGGCCCTCGAGAAAAAAATATCGTTCGAGGTGGACGAATTCCGCTGGCTGAACCGCTGCCTTGACGACGTCATCGCCGAAGCGGTGGCGGCATTTGCGGCCCAGCGCGATTTTGCCGCACCGGATCAGACCGGGGACCTGAACGACCGCGTCCTGGCGACCGCGGTGGAGCTGCAGTCGCTGGTGCACACGGCGACGCTCGCGGTGACCGCACTGAGGGCCGGCAGGGTCGGCGTGGGCGGTGCCACCGGCACGCTGCTGGAACGCACCATGCTGGGCATCGGCATCCTGCTCGAGCGGACGATCAAGGAGTATCGCGCGACCTCGGGGCAGACGGTCCGGCACTGACGACGGGCGGCGCCGCGGCTGCCAGGGCGGCGCCGATCGACCGCACCACTTCGCGCGGCACCGCGCCGCTCTTGAAGATGAAGCTGACGCCGGCATTGCTGGCGGCCCAGAACTGCCAGCCATAGGTCGCGGCCGTGAACGCGGTGATCGGCAGTCGCGCAAAGCGCGGGTCTTTGCGCACCTCCTCGAGCCAATGCACGCCGTCGAGGTCCGGCATGTCGAGGTCCAGCAGCACGGCATCCGGCAGGAAAGAGCTCACGGCCGCCAGACCCTCGCGGCCTGAGTTCGCCACCGCGACCTCGAAACCGGCGGCGCGGAAGTGCCAGGCGTAGAGACGGGTGATCAGCGGGTCGTCGTCGACGATGAGTACCTTCTTCACGTGGGCGCTCCTTGGGTTTGCGGGAGCGCACGCAGGGTTTCCTGCACGCGCCCGAATTCGACGACCACGTCGGCGGCGACGCGGCTGCATTCGTCGAACTGGTTTTGCTGCGCCAGTTGCGACAGTTGGTGGAACAGCTCGGCCAGGGCCAGTGCGCCGCAGGTCACGCTGCTGCCCTTGCAGTAATGGGCGATGTGCCCGATGCGCTCCATCGCACGCTCGGCCAGGGCCATGCGCAGCAGGTTCAATTGCTCCTCGATGCCGCTGAGGTAAAGCGCGGCGAGTTCGCGGGCAAAATCGACATTGCCCTCGGCGGCTTCCATCAGCACGTCCAGGTTCATGCGGCACTCGCGGCGTGCTGCTCGAAGCGCTGCAACGCCTCGCGCAAGGCCTGCTTGACCACCGGCTTGGCGAGATAGTCGTTCATGCCGGCGGCGAGGCACCGTTCGCGATCCCCGCCCATCGCGTGCGCGGTCATGGCGATGATCCAGACCCGCCGCTCGTCGCTGGGGCTGGCGCGAATTTCCGCGGTCGCCGCGTAGCCGTCGAGTTCAGGCATCTGGCAGTCCATCAGCACCAGGTCGTAGGCCTTGCTGCGCAGCGCGTCCACCGCCTTGCGGCCGTTGTCGACCACGTCGACCGCCAGTCCCAGGTTGTTCAACTGGTACTGCGTCAGGCGCTGATTGACCAGGTTGTCCTCGGCCACAAGCACGCGCCGCACCCGCCGGCCGCGGCGCTCGACCTGCACGGGCGGTGGCATTGGCGCGACCGGCACCGGCGCGGGCGGCTCGCTCCGCCTGGCGACGCCCTTGGCGAGCCGGATCGTGAACCAGAACGACGAACCATGGCCGGTCGCGCTGATGACGCCGATGGCGCCACCCATCACCTCGGCCAGTTGTCGCGAGATGGCCAGGCCGAGGCCGGAGCCGCCGTACTTGCGCGTGGTGGTGCCGTCGGCCTGGACGAAAGGCTGGAACAGCCGGCGCTGCGCGTCCGCGGCGATGCCGATGCCCGTGTCGCGCACGACGAAGCGCAGCATCGCGTCCTTGTCGGAGTCGTATTCCAGCGAGACCTGCACGTCGATGCCGCCCTTGCCGGTGAACTTCAGCGCGTTGGACAGCAGGTTGGTCAGCACCTGGTACAGGCGCCCCGGATCGCCGCGCAAGGCGTTCGGCACGCGCGGGTCCACGGTATGCGTGAGGGCCAGTCCCTTGTCGGCAGCGGGTTCCTCGAACAGGTCCAGTGCGCGCTGCAGCACCAGGCGCACGTCGACCTCGGCGTCATCGAGGCGCAACATGCCCGCCTCGATCTTGGAGAAGTCGAGGATGTCGTTGATGATCGTCAGCAGCAACTGGCCGCTGAAGCGGATGGTCTCGACCGCGTAGCGCTGCGTCTGCGTCAGCGGCGTGTCCTGCAGCACCTCGATCATGCCGATGACGCCGTTCATGGGCGTGCGGATTTCATGGCTCATGTTGGCGAGGAACTCGGACTTGGCGCGCGAGGCCTGCAGCGCTTCGTCGCGCGCATTGCGCAAATCCTGCTTGACGCGCCGCTGCTCGGTGAGGTCGCGGATCAGCCAGGCGTAGCCGCGCAGCCGGCCGTCGGGCTCATGGATCGCGGTGCACGACGAGGTCGACCAGAAGGTGCTGCCATCCTTGCGCACGACCCAGCCTTCCTCCTCGTGGCGCCCGCCCAACGCCGCCTGCTCCAGCGCGCGCTGCGGTGCGCCGGCGGCGATGTCGGACGGCTCATGGAAAAGCCCGACACTCTGGCCGATGATTTCTTCGGCGCTGTAGCCGGTAATGCGCTGCGCGCCGCTGTTCCAGCTGCGGACGATGCCCTGCGCATCGAGCTGGACGATGCCGCAGTCGGTGACGCTCTCCACCATCAGCCGGAAACCTTCCTCGTTCCAGCGGTTGCGCACCTCGGCCGCCTTGCGTTCGGAGACATCGGTGCCCACCAGCAGGAAGCCGATGACCGTGCCCGCCTTGTCTCGCAGGGTGGTGACCGTGACGGTGCCATAGAAACGGCTGCCATCCTTGCGCACTTTCTTCAGCTCGTAGGTATCCTCCTGGCCGCGCGCGGCGCGATACGCGAGCGCCTCGAATCCAGAGCCGATCGCCGTGCCGAATTCCTTGCTCAGCGCCTTGCCACGGGCGTTGACGTCCTCGAGGTCGTACAGGTTGGCCGGCATGACCTTGTCCAGCACCTCGGCGGCGGCATAACCGAACATCAGTTCGGCCCCCGCGTTGAAGATCTGGATGACACCTTTCTGGTCGGTGGCGATGATCGAAATGCATGAACTGTTGAATATCGCGTCCTGCAAGGCGCCCGCGCTGATCACCAGGGCTTGCTGCTGGCCGACCTGGGTCACGGCGACCGCGCCACCGAACGACCCCGATGTGACAGCGACCTCGGCATCGCCGCGTCGCTGCTTGCCGCGATGACGGCGGGCCATGCGTCAGGGTGCGGGGCTGTCGCCCAGCCTGCAGGCGTGCGTGCCGGCACGCGCGACCGGTCGGGGGCTGGCGGGCCGAGTGCGCCGCGCAGGCGCCGCGCGGCGCGGACGCGGAGCGGCCGGCTCACGCAGCTCGAAGCGCGTGCGCAGCAGGAGCGCGAACAGTTGCGGGCCGCGCACGAGATAACGCCAGCCCATGCGCTGCGGCGAGCGCAGCAGGCGGAACAGCCATTCCATACCCGCGCGTTGCATCCACTCGGGGGCGCGCCGCTCGCTGCCGGTCAGGTAATCCACCGACGCGCCCACGCACATCGCAAGGCCGCGCGCGATGCCGCGCTGCTTCAGGCGCTGCGCCAGCAGTTCCTGCTGCGGGGCGCCGACGCCGAGAAGGCAGAAGCGGAACGGGCTGTGCGCCTCGATGAACTGCAGGCAGGCTTCGAGTGCGACCGGATCGTGGACAAAGCCCATCGGCGGGTTGTGGTGCGCGAGCCGCCGCAGGCCGTAGCGCCGCGCGAGACGCGCGGCGCTGGCGTCGCTACCGCCAATGACGACCAGCCGGTCATCGGGCTGTACCACCGTGGACAGCAGCCGCGCCGTAAGGTCGCTGCCGGTGCACACCGGCAGCGCGATGCCGCGCGTCAGCCGAAGGAGGTGCGACAGGAAGCGGCTGTCGAGCAGCACGTAGCTGGCGTCGGCGTAGTGTGCGCGGAACGCCGCATCATGGTGCAGGCGGATCAGGTGGTCGGCGTTGGGCGTGACGACGTAGCCGAAGCGCCGCTGCCCGAACCGGGCCGCTACGGGAGTGAAGCGCGCGAGATCGTAGCGGTCGAGGCGGCACTCCAGCGACGCGCGCCTCGACCACGCGGCGCGCAGCGCCGCGAGCGGCAGGTTCAGCAAGGTGCCGATCCAGCGCGGCACGATCGCGCTGACGGCGGTGTCGGCGTCAGCGCCGGCGTGCGGCGTTCCCGCGGCCAACGGGCACACGCCCACCGGCACGGCCAGCGCCTTCAGCCGATGCACGACGCCGGCAACGCGCGGCGCATCGTCCTGCGGCAGTGCGAGCAGGATCCAGTCGATCGGTTGCGTCTGGCCCAGCTCGAGCAGGTTGTCGATCGTTCCCGCCGGCACTGCCCCGGCAGCCGGCACCGCGTCGTCGAACACGCCGAGGATGCGGATGTGGGCGCCGCGTGCCCGCCGCAACTCGTTGACCATGCCCTCGGCGAGCGGCCCCGAGCCGACCACGGCGATGGTTTCGGTCAGCAGGCCATTGCGCTCGAGCAGGTGCAACGCAGCGGCCAGCATCAAACGCGACAGCGTGGTGATGCCCAGCGTGGCCACCAGCCACAGCGCCAGCCAGGGTCGTGGCAGGTTGCCGAGCGCGCGACTGGCCAGCCCGATGCAGGCCACTACGCCAGCGAACAACACGAACCGCGTCGCGTAGCAGCGCAGCAGCGCGGCGACGTCGCGCCGGCCGGCGCCCGCGACGATCGCGCGGTCGCACAGGATGAAGGGCGCGAGCGCCGCGGCGGCAAGCGCTGCGCGCGTTCCGTCCGCGAGCACGCCTGCCA
Source organism: Verrucomicrobiia bacterium (assembly GCA_035526825.1). Lineage (GTDB taxonomy): Bacteria > Pseudomonadota > Gammaproteobacteria > Nevskiales > Nevskiaceae > JACPFV01. The sequence goes on from DATLBT010000027.1 coordinate 28,233, forward strand.
GCGCGGCGCCGGGCACGAAGCTCGCGTAGAGCAACATGCCGAGGTACGCGGCCAGCAAAACGCCGGAGAAGTCGAGCAGGGGCTGGAGGTCGTGCAGCAGCGACGCGGTGTCGCGGCTCAACGCGCGCGTCAGTGGTCGGGTCTCGGGAAAGCGCATGCGGTGAAAATTACGCGAACGGCGCGAACGAGTCGGTGCGACGTCCAACTCAGTGCGCGATCACACCGAGCGATTGAACCGCCGGCGTGTGTGACGGTCGCGGTGCGCCGAACGCACCGCGCGTCAGAAAGCGTTGGTCGCGCGCAACACTTCGCGGAATGTCCGCGTAAGAATCTTCAAATCGAGCAGTGGCGACCAGTGCTCGATGTAATAAAGATCGAGCTCGACGCGCTGGCGCAACTGCGCGGTGGTGTCGGTTGCCCCGCGACAGCCATTGACCTGCGACCAGCCGGTGATGCCTGGCTTGACGCGGTGGCGATGCGGATAGGTATCCGTGATCTCGTGGCCGAGGCGCTGCTCGGTGCGCATGTCGACCGCGTGCGGCCGCGGACCGACCAGCGCCATGCTGCCCTCGAGCACGTTCAGCACTTGCGGCAACTCGTCGAGGCTCCACTTGCGCAGGAAGCGCCCGACGCGCGTGACGCGCGGGTCGCCGCGCACCGTCTGCTGCAACCCTGCGCCCGCGGCGAGCGGCGCCACGCGCATCGTGCGGAATTTGTAGATATCGAACGTGCTGTTGTTGAATCCATGCCGGCGCTGCGTGAAAAGGATCGGGCCGGGGCTGTCGAGGCGGATCGCCAGCGCGATGAGCCCGAGCACCGGCAGCAGCAGCACCGTGATGACGATGGCCAGCGCCAGGTCGGCGCCGGACTTGGTCACCGCGCTCCAGCGCCGGATCGGTCGCTCGCTGATCACCGTCACCGCGAGCGGACCGACCCGCTCGAAGGTGGGCACCGCCGTAGCCAAAGGGCGGACTCCCGGCTCGAAGCGCCGCAACGCAGCCGCCAGCAACAAACGGCTGCCCGCGGTCAGCAGCACGGTGCCGCCGAGCCAGGCCGCGAGCCAGCCCGGCGGCGCGCTCTCGAGCCAGCGCCCGGCCAGCGCAATGACGCCGGTGAGGCCGAGGAAGGCGAGCATGCGCCGCGCGTAAGCGACCGCAATCGCTTCGGGTCTCGCCGCGATGGCCGCAAACCGCGAGTCGTAGAGCACGAACGGCGCGATGAGCGCGGCGACCCAGGTGACCTGGCGCACGTCGGCCCAACTTTCGGGCGGTGCGCCTGCGGCCGCGGCAGCGATCGCGCACGCGAGCACGCTCAGGTAGCCGGCGACAAGCAGGCTGGCGAAATCGCAGAGCGGCAGCAGGTCGCCGGCCTTGCCATCGAGGGCGTGTCGCAGGTGTTGCGCCAGTGGTGAGTGGGTCATGAACGCATAGTCGCCGCGACCGATGGCATCGGTCTGTGCGAGTTCCCACTCTGTGCGTCACCGCTCTTTGTGCGTTACCGGGTAGACCGTGCGGCGCGCCGCACGCAACCTGCCGGTGTAGACCATGATGAATCCGACGCCGCGCATCCTGCTCACCGCCACGCTGCGCTGGCCCTTGGCCGCACGGCTTGCGATCGCGTTCGCCGACCTGGGTTGCGCGGTCGAGGCCTGGTGTCCTGGCGGGCATCCGCTGGAAAAAACCCGTTCGGTGCGCCGCGTGCATCGCAGCAGCGCGACCCACGCGCTGCGCTCACTGTGCGGTGCGATCACCCTCGCGGCACCGGACCTCATCCTGCCCTGCGACGACGACGCCGCGTTGCAGCTGGGACGCCTGCACCGGGGCCTTGCCGCGGATTCAACCGGGCTGCGGCGCCTGATCGAAAACTCGCTCGGAGCACCGGCGTCGTGCGAGCGCGCGACGCGCCGCGCCGACGTCGCCGCGTTGGCGCACGCCCAGGGTGTGCGGACGCCGCAAACGTTGCCGCTGGAAACCGACCGTGACATCGAGCATTGGGATGGCGTGGGTGCCTACCCGGCCCTGGTCAAGCGCGACGGATCCTGGGGTGGGCTCGGCGTGAGCATCGTGCGCAACCCCGCGCAGGCGCGCGCCGCGGCGCAACGCGCGCGGCAGCCCTCGGCGTGGCGCGCCGCCGCGCACTTCGCCCTGCGGCGCGACCTGTCGCACCTGAAACAGTGGTGGGGGCCGCGGCCCGCGCTGACGATGCAGCGCCTGGTCGCGGGCGTGCCCGCCAATCGCGCGATCGCGTGCTGGCGTGGCGAAGTGCTCGCAGGCATCAGCGTGGTGGCGCTGCAGACGCGCAGCACCACCGGTCCGGCCAGCGTGGTGCGCGTCGTCGACCATGCCGAGATGGAGGAGGCGTCGCGGCGCATGGTGCGGGCGCTGGGTTTGTCCGGATTGTGCGGCCTGGATTTCATCATCGACGACAGCGATGCGGCGTGGCTGCTCGAGGTCAATCCGCGGGCGACGCCCATCTGCCATCTCGCGCTGGGGCCCGGCCGCGACTTGCCCGGCGCGCTGCGGGCGCGATTGGTGGGCACGCCGGTGCCGGCCACGCCCGCCGCGGTGGCCGGTGAGGTCATCGCCATGTTTCCGGGCGAGTGGGCGCGCGATCCCCTGAGCCCGTACCTGCAGAACGCATTCCACGATGTGCCGTGGGCGGAGATCGAATTGGTGCGCGAGTGCGTGGATCGGCCCTGGGAGGAGCGCGGCTGGCTGGCGCGGCTCAGGGCCGGCTTTGATCCATCGAGCGCGGCGCCGATCGCGCCGTTTCCGTGGTCTGCGCCCGCTGCGGCGGCGCCACGCCGCGACCCCGCCGCACGAGCTTGACCATCCGGGCCTTCAGTTCGCGCCAGTCGGAACGCAGCGCGCGCTGCAGCCACCGCAGCAGCAGGACCACGAAGCCACCGCGGTAACGCCAGCGCAGGCGGCGCTCGAGGCTCGCCGTGCGCTTGGCCTGCAGCCAGTCGACGTGCAGTTGCTCGCTGCGTGGCACCGGTGGGCCGCGAAACACCAGGATGTAAGCGAGCCGATCGCTGTCACTGCGATTGGGCAAGGCGCCGTGCAAGGTGCGGCCGGCGTGGAGTACGCACCATCCGGCGGGCACTGGCCGCGACACCGCGGCCGCTTCATCGAATGAGCCGGCAAGGCATTCAAGCGCATGGATGCGCGGGTCGTCGCCCGGCGAGCGATGCGGCAGCAGCGGGCCGCGGTGTGAGCCGGGCACGTAGCGCATGCAGCCGTTGTCCTCGGCCACATCCTGCAGCGGCATCCAGAAGCTGACCTGCTCGTAGTGGAAAGCCGGGTCGGGACCGTGTGCCTCGTCCTGGTGCCACGGCGTCGCAGCGACCTTGCCGGCCGGTTTCAGGATGCAGTGGTCGAAACTGAAGCGCGCACCGGGACCCAGCAGCTCGCGCGCCATGGCCTGCGAGCGGAAGAAATGCGGCGTCCGCAGCAGAACGGGTGCATAGAGGCTCGGCTTGACGATCTGCGGCTGCACCACGTCGCGGTCCTGTCGGTCGAGGCTGAGCATGTCGAGGAAGTTGCCTTCACCACGGCCAGCTTGCTGCTTGAGCAGCCGGTGGAGCACGGTGCGCAGCTGTTCGATTTCGCCGCCATCGCACACGGCGGGCACGACCAGGAGGCCTTCCTCGCGAAAGCGCTGCACGTCGGCGGCGCCGATCAGCGGTGCCGAAGCCAGCGGCGCGGGTGCAAGGGGCACGGCAAGGTCCACCGGCGCATGCGTCTCATGAGAAGTGCCCGCAGAGCATGGACCCGGCGCGCGCGCTTCTCTGTTTGCTGCCGCACATAGCCGGCATCGGTGGGTACGCAGGCGCACAGACCGCAAGGTGCGCGCGGCGCAGTGTGCGAAGCCGTACCCATCCTCATCCCTCCTCCAGGTAAATTCCCCATGCGCACAGACTCGCTGAAGTTTTTCGGTGCGCTACTGGCTGGGGTCAGCCTGCTCACGGGCTGTAGCGGCGGGGGCGGCGGCGATGAGGCCAAGACGCCGGCGACGGTCGACACGACCCCCGCGCCCTTTACCTTCGCCGATCAGGCCAACGTTGACCCCGGCACGGTGGTGACGTCGGCACCGGTGACAATCACCGGCATCGACATGCCGGCTGCCGTGAGCGTCACCGGCGGCACCTGGTCGGTGGGTTGCACGGCTACGTACGTTGCAACTTCAGGGACTGTCGCCAACAACGAGACGGTCTGCGTGCGTCACACGTCTGCCGCCACCGCTGCGACGGCGACCCACACGACGCTCACCGTCGGGGGCGTGTCAGACATCTTCACCTCCACCACGGCGACTGCGACGCCGCTGGCCCTGGCACTGCCGTTCGTGACCGGCGCGAGCGCGGTGCGCCTGCTGGATCCCTCCACGGCGACTGGCGGCAGCAACCCGGCCACCGCCGGCACCGGCCTCGAGCCGCCAACGGCAGGCGCGGCCTGCGTCGATTGCTTCGGACAGGCGCTGACGTTCTACGCGGCCAGCGTGTCCGGCTCCTCCGTCAGCAACCTGCACGCGGCGCGTCTGGCTTACGCGCGGCGAGCCAGCGGCAACGACAGCGGCGCGGCCGTGTTCAAGCTCGACCTCGAGCACGGCACCACCAGCACGCCCGTGCAGATCTCGTCGCGGACTGACGCCTGCGGCATCGTGCGCACGCAGACCACCGACCTGGGCGCGGTGGACAACACGGCCGTCGTCCTCGAGCGCGCCGGCCCGGATTTGTCTTGCAGCGCCACGGCGGACAACGTCGCGACGGTCATTCGCCTGAGTTCCGGCGCCAGCGACGGCGGTACCACGCTGCCGCTGCGGCTCGAGGCGCGCAATCCACTGCACGCGCGCACCAGCGCCAGTGGCGCCGTCATCGGCTACGTCTCGTTCGAGAGCGGGGTCGGCGATTCGCTGCTGCTGGTGCGGCGCGACGCGGCGCTGGCCAACCCCGTCACGCTGTTGACGCTGGAGCAGACCACCGGCGCCAGCCTCGAGCGTTCCGACTTCTCACGGCTGTTCGTCACCGCGACGCCGGTGCTGTCCGCCATGCAGCTGTTCCGCATCGAGTCCGACGGCAGCCTGTCGCCCAGCCTGCATGAATTCAGCGGCTTCAACGCCGGCAATCCGATCCAGGACGGCGTGCGCGACGCAACGCACCTTTACTTCACCGATGAGAACCAGGTGTTGCGCATCGCGCTCGACGCCAGCTCGGGCGCGACGCTGCTCACGGCCATGCCCTGCGCCTCGTCCGACACCTGCCTGCGCGTCGAACATCGCGTGCTGGACGTGGGCGGCGGGCGCCTCGTGTTCGAGGCGCAGGACAGCGCCATCAGCGGGGCGGGCGGCGTGTTCTCGATTGCCACCACCGCCACCGGGATCCCCGCCACGGTGCTCGCCAACAATGGCGACGGACTCGGCGGCTACGCGGTGCTCGCCGCGGTAGCGGCGAGCCGCGCCTACATCAACGTCGCGCATCATGGCGGCACCCCGACAGCGGTCGATGCACTGCGCATCGGCACCAGCGGCAGCGGCGCGGTCACCACCGCCGCGGCCTATTGGGCTGGCAGCACGCTCGCCACTGGTTTTGACCTGGCGTCGAGCTACGCCGCGCCCGCGCAACACCTGTTCCTCGCGCGACGCGCGACGGAAGATGACGGCTCCGGCACCGATTCGCTCTACGTTGTCGATCCCGCCAGCGGTGCAACGGGTGCCTTGCTCGGCGCTGTCACCAATGCTTCGGTGTTCCTGGCGATCCGGATCGACGGTGTTGGCACGCGCGCGCTGGCGCGCGCCCAGCGAGACCGCTTCGGCAACCTCGACCACGACGTGTACCGCTTGCAAGCGTCGACGGCGGGTACCCTCGAGCCCGTCGCCGAGACCGAAGGCGCCAGCGACATCCCGCTGGACAGCCTGCAGCGCCAGACCGGCAACTTGTGCCTGCTGTGCCTGTGATCGAACCGGTCTCGAGTCAGCGCAAGGTTTGCGCGTAGTCGCGGACTCCCGCGTCGTAACACTCGCACGCTGCGGCTTCGAGGCCGCGGCGGTCCAGAACGCGTATCGCGCCCCGCGTGTAGCGGATGAGATTGCGCCGCTGCAGGATGCCCGCGGCGATGGTGACGCCGCTGCGACGCACGCCCAGCATTCCGCCGAGCATCTTGTGGGTCAGGTGGAAGTGGTCGCCGTGCGCGCAGTCGTGCGTGGTCAGCAGCCAGCGTGCCAGGCGGGCGTCCACCTCGTGGAAGCGCATGCAGCCCGCGGCCTGCGCCAGTTGCGATATCAGGACGTAGAGGTAGCGCTGCACGGTGCGCGAGAGTTCGGGACACTGGCGCAGCTCGGCGCGGAATGCGCTGGCGGTCATGCGCAGGGCGGTGCCGTTGCCGCGCACCATGCCGCGCAGCGGCACGGTGCTGACGCCCAGCGCGAGCGTTGCACCGAGCATGCCCTCATTGCCGACCAGGTCGATCTCCAGGGGTTCGCGATTGTCGATCAGCGCGACCATCGAGATGGATGCGGTGAGCGGAAAGTACACCTGCGCGTAAGCGGACTCCGGCTCGCAAAGGATCTGGCCGAATTGCAGGTCGACGCGCTCCATTTCGGCCAGCAAGCGCTCGCGCTCGCGGCGCGGCAGGCCGTCGAGCAGCAGGTTGGTGACGTTGGGCGTCGTGGGTGACATGGGGCCAGAGTGCGCGAGACGCGCGCCGCAGTCTGTTCGCCCGGACACGCCTTGCGCGTGCGCTATGCCGCTATGTCGGTTTCGCTCAGTTCTTCAGCGGCTCACCGAGCAGTGGCTCACCGAGCGTCGCGCGCAGGCCGCCGCTGGCGATCGCGATGCGCGCGCTCGCGTCGCGTGAAGCGGGCGCTGCGGCGGGGCCGCCTTGCCAGGTGACGACCAGGTCGCTGTCATCCGGGCCGAAGCCGAGCTCGGTCTCGGCGTACGGCAGTGTCTCGGCGGAGCGGCGCGACAAGCCGGGGCATGCATCGAAGCAATGCCCCGCTACGGGGTTGTAATAAACGACGAACACGCTGCGCGCCGGATCTTCCAGCGCGCGCGCGACCCGCCCGGCCACGATGGCGACGAGTTCCGGGCCGAACGGGTGGTAGAGGAACAACACGAGGTCGCCAGACGGCCACTCCGCCGTGCTGGCGTCGCCCGCCTGGACGCGAATCATGTTGCAACGTGGATGACGCCGCGCCATGGCGGCCGCGTTCTTCCGCGCGATCCGCGCCAGCGGTTCCGACAGCTCGACGCCGACGATCTGGCGGAACGGCAGTTCCGCAGCCACCAGCAGTGCGCGGCCCTTGCCGCAACCGAGGTCGACGAACGCCAGCGTCGACAATCCCGGCAGCGATGACAGCGCGCGGCGCACGACGCTCGGTTGGGAGCCCGCGTAACAGACGGCGTGGACGCGCGCGGCTTCTTCTGGCGGCAGGGCGGAGGAGGCGACGACGCCGCTGGTGTCCGTGCCGTTCAGGCGGTCGAAAGGGTGGCGCCGCGTCCAGCCGAGGCGAGACTCACCGGCCACGCGCTGTTTCACTCGCCGCAGGGCGGCACGCAGCCGGGTCAGCAACGCGCTCATGCGATCAGCCTGCGCGCCACCTGGCGCACGCTCCGTTCGGTAGCGCACCCAGCGCTGCAGGCGCTAATTAAAAAGCCCGTTCGAACGGGGGGCGCGAACGGGCCGCTGGACTTCGACGTGGTTCAGGAGGGAATCGAGATTCACGGAAATCCAGGCTCCGAGGATGGCGGTAGGGGCGGGACGGGTCTGTGCGGTATCGCGCAGAGCGTCAGTGTCGCAGGATGTGGCGAATGGGGTGGCCTTCCGGGCCCGATCGGTCAGGGCAGCAGCAACTTCCCCGTCCGCACTCGCTGCGGGTGATCGCCCACCGGCACGCTGGCAATCTCCTTCTTGTCGGCGAACGAAATCACGCTCACCCGATCCTGCTCGCTGACCGACACGTAGCAATGCCGACCGTCCGCGCTCTCGGTGGCCCAGTACGGCTTGGAGCCGAGCGGCGTGTCCGACAGCGGGATGATCGTGGCCTCGAAGCTTGCGCGGTCCACGATCGCGGCATAGCCCGACATGGTGCCCGCGACGCACAGCTGCGTGCCTTCGTGGTTGATCGCCAGGCCGTGGTGCGCGGAGTTGAGCTGGTAGCGCCAGTAGGAACGTTCGGCGATCTCCTGCGGCACCGGCAGTTCCGCCACGCGCGTGATCCTGTCGTTGATGAGGTCGTACTCGAAGAAGCCGTGGAAAAAGCTGATCTGCATGTAGGCGAACTTCTCATCCGGTGACACCGCCATCGGCCGCACCGCGCTGTCGACCCATGGTCGGCCGAACTCCTCGAGCTTCTGCTTCATGTCGACCTGCTTCAGCACCCGGTACGTCGTGGCCTCGACGACCTGGAACCAGCGGTCGCCCTTGATCCAGTCGAGCCAGCTGGCCGTCGTCGGCACGTACACCTTGCCGATCGAGGCGTGGTAGATGCGTCCGCCATCCTTCGAATAATTGCTCTCGTGCGGCTGGTCGCCGGTGTCGAAGCTGCCGACGATCTTGCCGGTCGCGGTGTCGATTGCCTGCACCTTGCGCGAGGTCGATGCCGAAACCAGGAAGATCTTGCCGTCCGGCGAGATCGCGGCGTGGTCCGAGCGCGCCGGGTCCACTACCGTGCGCCAGGCCACCTTGCCGGTGGCGACCTCGATGGCGACCACGTCGGCGAAACTCGGACGCGAGGCGTAGATGTAACGGCCGTCCTTCGACGGAAACAGGTCGTCGACCAGCTGGTCGTTGCCTTCGCCGATGCGCCACTGGATCAGCTTGTAGAGCACCCGGCGCTTGAAACCGGACTCCTCGATCTCCTTGATGCGCTCGGCGCGGTCGGGCGCCATGTCGATGCGCTTGAGGATCTGGAAATTGCGCGGGTCGAAGACTTCGGCGGTGCCTTGCCAGTTGCTGCCGACGAGGACGACGTCGCGCAGCTCGTCGGCGGCGGCGGGGAGGGAGGTGGCCAGCAATGCCGCGGCGAAAATGAGCTTTTTCATCTTGTCATCCTGAGCGAAGCGAAGGGATCGCGTACCGATTGCCGCAGCCGCCCGAACGCGATCCCTCGCAGCGCTCGGGATGACACTCAATTTTTCAGTCGATACCCAGTCTTGAACATCCACGCCACCACGGCTAAGCACGCCAAGAAAAACGCGAGCGTCACCGCCAGCGACACGCCGACGCCGACGTCCGCCGTCCCGTAAAAGCTCCAGCGGAATCCCGAGATCAGGTAGATCACCGGGTTGAACAGCGTCACCGTCTGCCAGGCCGGTGGCAGCATCGAGATGGAATAGAACGCGCCGCCGAGGAACGTCAGCGGCGTGATGACCAACATCGGCACGAAAGACAGGTGCTCGAAGCTTTTCGCCCAGATGCCGATGATGAAGCCGAACAGGCAAAAGGTCGTCGTGACCAGCACCAAAAACGTGATCATCCAGGCCGGATGCGCGACCTCGATCGGCACGAACACGTTGGCGGTGGCCAGGATGATCGCCGCCAGGATCAGCGACTTGGTTGCCGCCGCGCCGACGTAAGCCAGCACGATCTCCAGGTACGACACCGGCGCCGACAACAACTCGTAGATCGTGCCGGTCCACTTGGGAAAGTAGATGCCAAACGACGCGTTAGACAGGCTCTCGGTGAAGATCGCGAGCATCACGAGGCCGGGCACGATGAAGGCGCCGTAGGGTACGCCGTCGACCTCCGCCATGCGGGTGCCGATCGCCGAGCCGAACACCACGAAATACAGCGAGGTCGTGATGACCGGCGTGACGATGCTCTGGAACAGGGTGCGCCCGAAGCGCGCCATCTCGAAGCGGTAGATGGACCAGACGCCGTGGTGGTTCATTTCTGGCTCACCAGGCTCACGAAAATATCTTCCAGCGAACTCTGCCGGGTGTTGAGGTCCTTGTAATCGATCCCCAGCTCGCCGAGGCGCGCCAGCAGCCGCGGAATGCCCGACGTCTCCTCATGCGCATCGAAGCTGTACTCGAGCTCGTTGTTACCGGCCTTCAATTCCAGCTTCCAGTCGGACAGCGCCGCGGGCAGGGCGCTCATCGGTTCGGCAAGGTGCACCGTGAGCTGCTTGCGTCCCAGCTTCTTCATGAGCCGCGTCTTGTCCTCGACCAGGATCAGCTCGCCCTTGCTGACCACGCCGATGCGATCGGCCATCTCCTCGGCCTCGTCGATGTAGTGGGTCGTCAGGATGATCGTGACGCCCGAGTCGCGCAGCTTGCGCACCAGCGTCCACATCTCGCGGCGCAGCTCCACGTCGACGCCGGCGGTGGGCTCGTCAAGGAACAGGATGCGCGGTTCGTGGACGAGCGCCTTGGCGATCATCACCCGCCGCTTCATGCCGCCCGACAGCGTCATGATCTTGTCGTTGCGCTTGTCCCACAGCGAGAGGTCTTTCAGCACCTGCTCGACGTAGGCCGGTTTCGGCGGCAGGCCGAACAGCCCGCGGCTGAACGACACCGTGGCCCACGGCGTCTCGAAGGTGTCGGTGTGCAGCTCCTGCGGCACCAGGCCGATGAGCTGCCGCGTGCGCCGGTAGTCGCGCAGGATGTCGTGGCCGTCGACGGTGACCGTTCCCGCGCTGGGCGTGACGATGCCGCAGACGATGCTGATCAGCGTGGTCTTGCCGGCGCCATTGGGGCCGAGCAGGGCGAAGATCTCGCCCCTGTCGATCGAAAGGTCGACCGGTTTCAGCGCTTCAGTGCCGGCGGCATAGCGCTTGGCCAAGCCCTTGATTTGGATGATCGACATCAATGTGGGGTCAGAGGTTGTCTACACAACTACTCACGCGACTTGTAGATTGTAGATAACCTCTGACCCCATCTGCAGCCCCATCTGCAGCCCTCAGGGCTTCTGCGACATGCTCGCGGCGTGGGCCGAATTGCTGGCGCCGCCCTTGAGTGCGACCGCCTTGTCGGCGCAGGCCGGCGCAGATGCGAACGGCAGCGTGTCGGGCAGCACGTAGACGCCCGTGGTGTAGACCTGCTGGTTGAGCTCGGTGAAGCCGCCGAAAACAGCCTCCACCATCACGGCGCGCCAGCCGCGTTGCGGTGACTGCAAGTTCACGCGGTACTTGCCGTCCGCGTCCGCCTCCAGGGTCTGTGACTTCCAAGCTGGCCCGAGCGTGGCGAGCCGAAAGTCGCGCGCGACGGGATTGTCGGCCGTCCACAGTTTCATGGTCCGCGGCTCGGCAGAGGGTTGCACGACCAACTGTTCCGGCGTGCGCTGCCAATCCAGGTGCGGCGGCTCGCGGCCGTCGAGCACGTCGTTGATCCAGTTGCGGGCCTGCAGCAGCAACTTGAAGCGCGTGAACGCCTTGGCGTTCTTGGAGCCGCTGCCATCGCTGTGTCCATGATCGCTGTTGACCGTGTAGCGCAAACGCTTGTCGCCCATCAGATCGTCGTAATAGAAGCGCCAGGAGTCGCTGACGAAGAACTGGTCGCCGGCAGAATTCAGGATGAGCTTGGGCATCTTCAGCCGCTCGCGATAGGCGATGGGGTCGATGATGCCCATCAGGTCGCGTCCGCGCGGGCCGGCCATGCGGCAACCGATGTCGAAGGCCGTGTAGTCCTTCAGCGCAGGCGAGAACTCGCCATAGGCGGCGAGCATGTGCGGGAACTGTTGCGCGATGCCGGGCATGTCGATGGAGACCGGGACGATGGCCCGTACGCGCGGGTCGACCGCCGCGGTCAACCAGGTGGTCCAGCCGCGCTTGGACGCGCCGACCAGCACGAAGTCCTCGATGTCCGGGATGTTGTCCTGCGTGCGCGAGAACTCCTGGATCGCGGTCATGGCCTGCACCACCGAGCGCACCATGGCGAGCTGCACCGGCCAGTCGCCCTCGACGCCGCGCAGGTAGCGGTCGAAGGTGTAGGCAATGATGCCGTCCTCCTTGCGCGACGCCGTTTCGTCGGTGAACACGATCGGCTGGTTCGGGACCTGCTTGAGTTCCACGATCGTGCGGCAGAACGCGTGCGCCAGCAGGCTGTTGGACCACGACACGGTGTTGCCCATGCTGCCGTCCGGCCGATTGCCACCGCCGGAGACGATGATGATCGCGGTCTTCGACTTCGCGGACTCGCCGCAGAGCTGCGGCCGGGGCTGGGCGATGCGAATCTCGTGCTCCCACAACGGGCGGTCCACGCGGGTTGCATCAAGCCACTGCTGCGAGCGCAGGCGCAGGAAATAGTAGTTGGCCAGCACGCCCCACGAGTCGTCGTACATCGACCAGGCGTAATTTGCGTCGGGACGCTTGACGTAGTCCTCGAGCGCTCCGCCGATAGCGGAGCCCGGCGCAATGAAGACAGGAATGGCGAGGGAGACGACGCGAAGGATGTTCTTCATTGGGAGCCCGCGGTCAGCCGGAAAAAGCACAGGCTCACGATAGGCGCCGCGATCCACCACGTCGGTGCGGGAGCGTACCCATATTTTGGCGACACTTCAGTCGGCGGGCGGGCACCGACTCATCAGCCGACGGTACTGCGCCATGTGGCGCAGTGCCTCCCGCGGCTTGTTCTGCTTCTGATGGAGCAGGGATAAGTTGTAGTGGCAGTCGGCAAGGCCGGAGTCGCCGGCGAGCGCGTCGTCGTAGGCCTTGATGGCGTCGGCATCGCGGCCGCGATCCTCGAGCAGCACGCCCAGGTTGAACAGCAACACCGCGTCCTTGCCGCAGCTGATCAACCCGGCGCGGTATGCCGCTTCTGCCTGGGCGAGCCGCCCCGCCTCGTGCAGCAGGCGGCCGAGATTGATGTGCGCGTCGAGGCGCAGGGCGTCTTCGGCCACGGCGCGCTCGTAGGCCTTGATTGCGCCTTCGCGGTCGCCGGCTTGTTCCAGCTCGGCGCCTTGCTCATAAAGTTGCTCGGCTTCGTTCTGCTGTTGTGGGAGGGGCTTTCCCACAAAAGCCCCTCCCACAAGAGCTTTAGGCTCCACCACTTTCAGCGCTCCCGATTCTGGATTGCCCTCGAACCCGAGCAGGTACTGCCCCGAATCGATCACGCGCCGGCTCGAGCCGTCGCGAATCACCACGTGGTTCCCGGCCGCGCCGATGGAGAGCCCTGACAGCGGCATCGCGTCCGGCAGTTGCTTGCGCAACGCCTTCAACGACGCATTGATCCGCTTCGCCGGGATCTTCGCGCTTGCCAGCGCCTGCGCCGTGCGCAGCACGATGAGGTCCTGGAACGAAAAGCGCAGCGCCTTGCCCAGCTTCTGCGGCACGACAAAGCCGGCCGCGATCAACGCACGAATCGTGCTGCGCGGCAGCCGCAGGAGTTTTTCGACGTCCTTGACGCCGTAGGAGTGCATCGTTCTATTTTGGCATTCCAGGAATGCCTTGTGTCATCCCGAGGAGCGAAGCGACGAGGGACCGCGTTCAGCGTAGCTGCAACCTGAACGCGAACCCTCGCTGCGCTCGGGATGACAGGCGCCTCAAGAGCTCTTGCGCTTGCGCGACCCGATCTCCGTCACCTTGCTGCCCGCGCGCTTTGGCGGCTTGCGCTCGGACGCCTCCGTCTCCAGCGCCGCGGTGACTTTCCTGCCCTTCTTGCCGCCCTCGAGACTGGCGCGCAGGGCTTCCATGAGGTCGACCACCTTCGGGCTGCCTTCGGGGCCTTCCGACAGCGTGATTTCCTCGCCCTCGACCTTCTTCTCGATCGCCTTCTCGACGCGCTCGCGCACCTCGTCCTTGTAATGGGACGGGTCGAACTTGTCGCTCGACTGCTGCTCGATCAGCTTGTGCGCGAGCTTGAGTTCGGTTTCCTTGACCTCGAGCTTGGGGATGTCGATGTCCTTCAGCGAGCGCACTTCGTCGGAGTAGAGCAGTTGCTGCATGACAAGGCCGTTCTCGACCGGGCGGATCATCACGATGTACTGCTTGCCGCGCGCGGCCCAGCGGCCGACGGCGCAGCGCTCGGATTCTTTCAGCGCGCGCGCGAACAGCGCGTAGGGCTTGGCGCCGCCCTTGTCCGGCGCGAGGTAGTAGGCCTTGTCGAAGTACACCGGGTCGATCGCCGCGAGCGGCACGAACTCCTCGATGTCGGCGGCGTGGGTGCCGGCCTCTTCCATCGCCTTCAATTCCTCCGGCGAGAACATCACGTACTGGTCCTTGGCGAATTCGTAACCCTTGACCATCTCGGCGCGTTCGACCGGCACGTTTTCCTTCAGGCAGAAGTACTGCTGGCGCAGGCGCGAGCCGCAATCCTTGTGCAACAGGTTGAACGAGATCTGGCGGCTGGCCTCGGTCGCGGAATAAAGCTTCACCGGGATCGAGACGAGCCCGAATGAAACGGTCAGCGAGGCGATGGAGCGAGCAGCCATGGGGTTCTCCGGATACGCACTAATCAAAAAACATTGTGGTTTCAGGGCGTTGGGAGAGCTTTATAGGGTGATTCATGAGGTCTCGTCCAGTGACGCCCGGCAGCCGCTATCCCTTGTGTCCTTGAATCCGACCGGCCCCAGCCGCTTGCGTTCAGCCTTTCAAGCCCTTCAACGATTTTTCGAGGCTCTGCTTCCTGACCAAGGCGTCGCGCCAGCGATCGCCGCGCTTGGCGATGAGCGTAGGCGCGTTGGCGATGCGGAAATCCAGCGGGTGCGCGTCGGCGAGTTCATCCCAGGTCAGCGGCATCGACACCGGCGCGCCGGGTGCGCCGCGCGGCGAGTACGCCACGTTCAGCGTCTTGCCGCGCACGTTCATGTTGTAGTCCATGAAGATCTTGCCGGTGCGCTTGGGGATCGACCACTCCATGGTGATGTCCTTCGGGTGCTGGCGCATGAGATGCCGGCCGACGAGTTCGCTCACGTGCCGCGCGGTGTCGAAGTCAATGGTGCGCTTGATCGGCACGAACACGTGCAGTCCGGTCTTGCCGGAAGTCTTCACGATCGGCTCGAGCTTCATGGTGCCCAGCAATTCGCGCAGCCAGAACGCCACCTCCTTGCCTTTCTCGAAAGCGATGGTGTTCAGCTCGGGCTCGTCGCCCTTTTTCTCCTGGCCCGAGTAGATGTACGGGTCGATGTCGAAGACGACGTAGTCGGGGTAGTTGAGGATCGAAGTTTCCAGCGAAGCGGTGGACGTCGCGAACTCGGTGCCGGCCACCTTCGAGTCGGCGGCAAGCTTTGAGCGCGAGTGCCAGATGTGCAGCTCGAGCGAGCCGTTCTGCGCCAGCCACAGCAGCGTTGGCAGGTTGTTGCAGACCAGGTACTCGCCGCTTTCCTCGTTGTGCTCCGAATAGACGGTCACGGTGTCGACGAAATCCGGCTTGGCCTGCTCCCAGTGCTTCTGGAAAAAACGCTGGCCGTGGATGCCGGCCGGCATGCGGATCATGGTCAGCGGCCGGTCGGCGAGGTGCGGAACGATGTACGGCGAAACCTGCGCGAAGTAGCGCAACAGGTCGCGCTTGGTCACGGGCGGCTGCTTGAGCGCGGCGTCGGCGGGCCAATAGGCGCGATCGAGGTTGCTGAGGCTGATGCGGTGGGGACCGAGTTCGAGGATGAGGTTTTTGGAAGGGGTGTCGAGTTGAAGGAGGACTTCTTCAATGCCCCGTTCATCCCGAGTAGCCCGGGCAGCGGGCGTATCGAGGGACGCTACTCGGGGTGAACGGATTTTTTTCACATCCCCCGCATCCACATCCTCCCGCATCCGCACGAACACCGGAGCGCGCAGATGCCCGTCCGCGGTGATCTCGTGGAATTTGACCTCGCACGCCATTTCGGGCTCCACCCACACGCACGGCGCACCGGCGTCGGGCTTCTGCGCGAACGGCATCGTCTTGCGCTGACGCGCATCGAGCTGCTTGCGGATCGACGTGATCATGCGGTCGTCGAAGCCGGTGCCGACGTTGGACACGTAGACCAGCTTGCCGCGGTCCCACCAGCCGACCAGCAGCGCGCCGAACGCCTCGCGCGCGCCCTTGCCCCGCGTGTAGCCGCCGATCACGAACTCCGCGGACCGGGTCGGCTTGACCTTGATCCACGCGCCCGAGCGCTTGCCCGGTTCGTAACGGCTGTCCTTGCGCTTGCCGATCACGCCCTCGAAGCCGGCGTCGAGCGCGGCGTCGCGCAGGTGCTCGCCGTCGCCCGCCGAGGGAACGAGCTGCACGAGCGGCGAGGGCAGCAGGCACTGCGAAAGGTAGCGGCGCCGGTCGCGATACGGCCGGCGCGTAAGGTCGATGCCGGCGAAGTGCAGCAGGTCGAACGCGTAGAAAATCGCCGGCACCTTGATGTCGGCCTCGGCCAGCTCCCGTTCTGTCTTGAGCTGGACGCGGTTTTGCAGCGCGTTGAACGACGGCTTGCCGTCGGGGCCGAGCGCGACAATCTCGCCATCGATCACCATGCCGTCGGCCATCTGCTGCCTCAGCTCGGCGACGAGCCTCGGGAACGCGCTCGTGTAATTTTGGTTGCGGCGCGACTGCAGTCGCACCTCGCCGTCGCGGATCTGCGCATGCACGCGGTAGCCGTCGAGCTTCGGCTCCCACGCCCAGGCGTCGTCGGTGAAGGCGTCCGCGGCGAGGTCGGCGAGCATCGGCTCGATGCGCGCCGGCAGCGGCGTCGTCGGTCCCGCGGGCGCGAGGTCCACGGCCTTGCGGCGTGCAAGCTTGCGCGCTTGCACTTCCTTTACGGTCAGGGTCGAGAGCGGCGAGCGATTGTCGAGGGTGACGTCAGCGGTCGAGGCGAAGCGATCCTTGTGCTTGATCAGCAGCCAGGTCTTCGGGTCCTTGGCCATGCGCACCAGCGCGAACGAGCCCTTCAGCTTTTCGCCGCGCAACGTGAATGACAGCTTGCCCTTCGCCAGCCCCGTGCGGATGCGCTTCTCTGCCTGCGCGCGGTCGTGATACCAGTGCTCGGTGCGCGCGCCGCCCGGCGCCTCGTCTGGCGAGTAAACGCCGCAATCCCAGACGATGACTTCGCCGGCGCCGTACTGCTTGGGCGGGATCACGCCCTCGAACGAGCCGTAGTCGTAAGGGTGGTCCTCGGTCATCACTGCCATGCGCTTGTCGGCTGGATTCAGCGAAGGCCCCTTCGGCACCGCCCAGGACTTGAGCACGCCGTCGCATTCGAGCCGGAAGTCGTAATGCAATCGGGATGCCGCATGCATCTGCACCACGAAGAGCAGCGGTCCCTGGCCCGGCGCAGCCGCGGGCGCCGGCTCCGGGGTGGAACCGAAGCTGCGTTTGGCGGCGTATTCGTCGAGCGCTTTGACCATATGTCCTTGTCGATCTGTCTGTGGGAGGGGCCCTGGCTATGGGAGGGGCCCTCCCACAGACAGTTCAGAGCAGCGTCTCGATCCACCCCGACATCACGTCCAGCGCTTCGGCCATCACTGCCGCATCCTTCTTCCCGCTCCGCGCCGGCACATGGAACGAGTGGTCCGCGTGCTCGAACAACCGTAGCGTCGCGCCCAGTTGCACGACCATCGGCTGCAACAGATCCAGGCTCGCAAGCTTGTCGCGGGCGCCTTGCAGGAACAGCATCGGCACGCTGACCTGCGCGAGGTGCGCGCCGCGCTCATCGCCGGGCTTGCCGGGCGGATGCAGCGGGAATCCCAGGAACACCAGGCCGCGCACACCCGGCAGTGGCGTTGCGGCCTGCGCCTGCGATGTCATGCGTCCGCCGAACGACTTGCCGCCGGCGAACAACGGCAACCGCGGCGCGAGGCGCGTCGCCTCGTCCACCGCCGCGCGCACCGCAGCCTGCGCGTCCTTCGCTGAATCCACGCGCTTGCTGCCGCGCTCCATGTACGGGAACTGCCAGCGCAAGGTGGCGATGCGGCGCAGCGCGAGGCCCTCGGCGACCGCCGCCATGAATGGATGCGCCATGCCGGCTCCCGCGCCGTGCGCGAGGACATAAAGCGCGCGCGCCCGCGCAGGCAGCGCGAGCAGGCCCGACACCGTGGCGCCGCCCGCGCCGAAGGCGACTCGCTCCACGCTCAAGCGCTGGCGGCCTTCATCAATGTCGCGGCGTAGCCCGGCGCGGTCGGCTCGTGCATGAAGTAGACGTAGATCGCCTCCCAGCCGGTCTGCTCGAGGCGCTTCGCCCATTGCGCGAGGTCGGCGTCGGTGTAGGTCTCGAGCCGCAGCCGCACGTAGCCCCATGGCGCGGTCTCGGTGAGCGCGGGCGCCGAGCCGTCCTCGCGCTCGGAGAAGCAGGTCGAGGCTCCCGCCTCCTTCAGTGCCGCATAGGTGTCGTCCGTGAACCAGTCCGGGTTGCGGAATTCGAACGCGGCGCGATGGTTGGCGGGCAGCATCGCCAGGAAATTCTTCAGCCTTGGTAAGTCGTATTTGAGGTTCGGCGGCAGTTGGAACAGCACCGGCCCGCGCTTGTCACCGAGCGCCTCGAGCTGCTTGTAGAGAAACACCAAGTTTTCCGCGCACTCGGGCTTGAGCCGCGCGAAGTGCGTGATCCTGCGCGAAGCCTTGATCGAGAAGCGGAAGTCGCCTGGCGCGAGCTTCGCCCAGTTCTCCAGCATGGCCGTCTTGGGCATCTGGTAGAACGTGTTGTTGATCTCGACAGTGGGCAGCCGCGCGCTGTAGAACGCAAACATGTCGGCGGCCTTGGTTTTCTCGGGATAAAACGGCCCGATCCATTCCTTGAAGGAGTAGCCGCTGGCGCCGGCGATGATTCGGGATGTCATGGGTGCCTCGCTTGGCCGTCCACTGACCGATCTGTGGGAGGGCCCCTGGGCCCGATGTCGGTGGCACAACTGTCGGGGCCAGGGCCCCTCCCACAGAAAGGTTGCCCCTTCCCCAGAGGCCCGCGCTTCTTACTGCTTCAACGCCTCCACCTGGATCTTCAGCTTCACCTTGCCGGCATCGCCATCCGCGCCCTTGGTGAGGCCGAACTCGCCGCGGTGGATCTCGCCTTCGGCGTCCGCGCCGCAGGCCTCGCGCTTGTAGTACGGGTGCTGGATGCACTTGAACGACAGCACTTTCAGCGTGACCGGCCTGGTCACGCCCATCAGCGTGAGGTCGCCCTTCACTTCGTCGACGGCGTCGCCCTTGAACACCAGCTTGCCCTTGTAGGCCATCGTCGGGAACTTGGCAGTGTTGAGCCAGCCGTCGCCGACGGCGTGCTCATTCATCGCGTCGTGGCCGAAGTCGATGCTCTTGGTGTCGACGACGATGTCGACCGTGCCGGCCTTGGCCGCGCGATCGAGCGCGATCGAACCGCTGGTCTTGTTGAACTTGCCGCGCCACAGCGAGATGCCCATGTGCGAAAACTCGAGGCTCGGGTACGTATGGTCGACGTCGATCGCGAAGTTCTCGGGCTTGGCGGCCACCGGCAGCGCGAGCGAGCAGAGGGCGAGGGACAGCAGGGTCTTGCGCAGCATGGATGTCTCCGGGAACGATGTCAGGGGTCGGGGGTGACGATGCGGAATCTTACGACGACGGCGTCTTCCAGCACGCCGTCCCAGGCCTTGCCGCCGATCGCGTAGTCCTTGCGCGAAATCGAGAACTGGCCATCGTAGGTGCGTAGGCCGTCCTTGCGGCGCAGCGTGAATGGCACGCTCAACGGCATGGCCTTGCCTTTCAGCGTGAAGGTTCCGCTAGCGGTGTGCTGGTCGCGGCCCGTCGACACGACCTTGTCCGAAACGAACGTCGCGCGCGGATGCGCAGCCGCGTCGAGCCATTCCTTGCCGCGCGCCTCGGCGTTGTACTCGTCCTCGCCGATGTCGAAGCTGGCGGTGTCCACTTCGAGCGAGGCGGCGGCCTTGCCTGCGGCGGCGGGGTCGAACGTGACGCTGCCGCGGAATGCCGTGAACCTGGCCTCGACCGGCACGTTCATCTGCCGGAAGGTCGCAGTCAGCTCGCTGCGCGCGGTGTTGACGTTGCCGGCGGCGGCGCCGAGCAGCGGGCCGATCACCAAAATTGGCAGCAGCGCCGGCAGCATGCGGCGCAGCACCCCGTCCTTGTCGAGGAAGTGATGCTTCAGCGCAGCGGCCACGTGCAGCGCCACCAGCCACGCCAGCGCGAACGCGAGCAGCCAGTGCACGTAGGCGAGCAACTCACCGAGGTCCTTGTCTTTCTGCAGGAGGTCCGGGATCGGCAACACACCGAAGTACACGGTCTGGAAGCCCTTGGCCGAGCTCATCAGCCAGCCCGAAAGCGGCAACGCCAGCATCAGCAGGTACAGCACCACGTGGGAGACTCGCGAAGCGCTGACCTGCCACGGCGGCACCGTGTGGGGCAACGGTGGCGGCACGTTGAACAGGCGCCAGCTGGCACGCACCAGCACCAGCAGGAACACGGTCACGCCCATCCACTTGTGCCAGCTGTAGTACTGCAATTTCTGCGGCGAAGTGGGCAGCTCGTGCATGTAAAAGCCCAGGCCCCAGCCCGAAAAGATCAGCAGCGCCAGCAACCAGTGCAGCGAGATCGCCGTGCGCGTGTAACTCATGTGGTTTTCCATGCGGCCGGGCTACAGTAAGGAATCCATTTCGGGATTGCCACCTGTGCGCGTCGTCGTCGTCGGAGCCGGTTTGCAGGGGGTGAGCACAGCGCACGAGCTCGCGCGCCGCGGCTGCGAAGTGACGGTGCTGGAGCGCGACACCGGACCGGCGCTCGCCACCAGTTACGCCAATGCCGGAATGCTGACCCCGAGCATGGCCGACCCCTGGAATGCTCCGGGCATCGTGCGCCAGTTGCTCGGCTACCTTGGCCGCGAAGACGCGCCGTTCCTGCTGCGACCGAGCGCGCTGCCGTCGCTGCTGGGCTGGGGCCTGGCATTCATCCGTCATTCCTCGCCGCGACGCTACCGCGAGCACATGCGCGCGAACCTGCAACTGGCTTCGTACAGCCTGAGCATCTTGCGCGAGTTGCGCCAGGCGCATGGCCTGGACTTCGACCAGCGCGCCAACGGCACCATCAAGGTGTTCCGCGATCGGCGCGCCTTCGACGCCGGCGTCGCCCGCAATGACCTGCTGCGCGAGCTTGGTCTCGACGTGCGCGCACTCGACGGGGCCGGCGCCGTGGCCGTGGAGCCGGCGCTGGCGCCGATCCAGTCCCAGCTCGTCGGCGCGATCCATTGCCCGGTGGACGAGTCGGGCGACGCGCACGCCTTCACCAAGGGGCTCGCGCAGGCGGCGCGCGGCCTCGGTGCCCGCTTCAGGTTTGGCTGCGCGGTCACCGGCTTCGAGCGGGCGGGCGACCGGGTCGTCGCCGTGCTCACCGACCAGGGGCGCATCGCGGCTGACGATTTCGTGCTGGCCGCGGGGAGCTGGAGCCCTCAACTCGTGTCGGGCCTGCGCCTCGGCGTGCCGGTGCGGCCGGTCAAGGGTTACTCCATTACGGTGGACACGAGCGCCTGGCGTGGGGCGCCGCGCATGCCGGTGATCGACGATGCGCTGCACGCGGCCGCGACTCCGCTGGGCACGCGCCTGCGCGTCGCCGGCACCGCCGAGATCGCCGGCTACGACACCGCGCTGACCCCCGCGCGCATCGACAACCTGTTCGCATTGCTGCTCGGCCTGTTTCCGACTTACACGCCGCACCTGGAGCGGGCCCGCGCGCTGCCTTGGGCCGGACTGCGACCGGTTTGCGCCGACGGCGTGCCGCTGATCGGCGCCTCGCGCATTTCCAATCTCCACCTGAATACGGGGCAGGGCCACCTGGGCTGGACGCTGGCAGCGGGCTCGGCGCGCCTGCTGGTTGACCTGATGCTCTGTGCGACCCCCGCCCTCGACCCCGCCCCGTACGATGCCAAGCGCCGCGTTTGATGTGGCAGAATTCGCGCCAATGAGAAACAAGACCGGGATCGGGGTGCTTCTGGCGGCGTTGGTGCTCACGGCGGGCGCGGCGCTCGGTGCTGCCGAACCGGAAAACGCCCAGTTCGTGGAGCGCGGCAAGTTCGACGACCCCGACGCTTTCGCCAGCCTTAATTTCATGAAAGGCAGCGCTGAGCTGACGCCGCGCACCGTCGGGATTCTGGCCGGTTTGGTCGACCAACTGGCTGCTGGCGACAAGTCCATCGAGGTTGTCGGGCACACCAGCGGCCTGGGTAATGCAACCGACAATCAGAAGCTCAGCGAGGCCCGCGCCGAGGCGGTGAAGGCCTGGCTGGTGAAGCACGGCATCCCGCTCGAGCGCCTGAAGGTGGCGGCATACGGTGAGATGCAGCCGCTCGACAGCAACGAAACCGTGCAAGGCCGCAGGCGCAACCGGCGTGTCGACCTGCGCTACGCGCGATAACCCGCCGGCACTGCCAGGGGCCGCAGCCTGGCTGCTGATGCTCGTGGCGGGCGTCGCCGCCGCCAGCTCGCCCACTGCACTGTCCGCCGACCTGACCCAGCTTCCGCTCGAAGACCTGCTCAAGATCGAGGTCACGTCGGTTTCCCGGCACTCCGAGCCGTTGCTCGACGCGGCCGCCGCGGTGTTCGTCGTCACTGCCGAGGACATCCGCCGTAGCGGTGCGCGCTCGATCGCCGAGGCACTTCGCGGCGTGCCGGGCATCTTCGTCGCGCGCATCGGTGACCTCAACACGCACGAGGTGTCCTCGCGCGGCTTTGCCGACCGGCTCTCTAACAAGCTCGAGGTCCTGATCGACGGCCGCACCGCGTACACGCCGCTGATCTCGGGCGTGGCCTGGGACACGCTCGACACCTTCCTCCCGGACATCGACCGCATCGAGGTGATCCGCGGTCCTGGCGCCACGTTGTGGGGCCCCAACGCCGTCAATGGCGTCATCAACATCGTGACCAAGCGCGCCAGCGACACACGCGGATCGTTGTTGCAGGCCGGTGCCGGCACCGAGGAACGGATGTTCGCGGGCGTGCGTAGCGGGGGGCGCATCGGTGACCTGGGCGACCTGCGCGCTTATGCCAAACGCTACGAGCGCGATGGCCTCAAGGACGTCGCAGGCAACGACACCTTCAACGTCGCGCGCTTCTCGCAGGTGGGCTTGCGCGCAGACCTCGCGCCAGCGAAAAGCCACGCGCTTACCCTGTCGGGCGACGCCTACGACGGCGAGCGCGAGGACCAGTTCATGGTGCCGCCAGGTGCCGGCGATGTGCAGATCTCCGGCGGCAATGTCGGCTTCCGCTGGGATTGGCAGGTGGCCGAGGGGTCCGCGGTGTCGATGCAGGCCTACTACGACCAGACACGCCGCTTCATCCCCAACGTCGCCTTCCGCGAGCGCCGCGACAACGGCGACTTTCATATCCAGCATCACCTCGCGCTCGCTCCGAGCCACACCGTGGTCTATGGCGGTGCCTACCGGTATTCGCACGACGTCACCGGCGAGCCGCCCCTGTTTTTTGTCTTCTCGCCGTCAGTCGAAACGCTGGAGTACTACAGCGCTTTCTTGCAGGACCAGTGGGCGCTGGGGGGAGGCATGAAGCTGACACTGGGCAGCAAGTTCGAGCACAACGACTACACCGGCTGGGAAATCCAGCCGAACCTGCGCCTCGGCGCGCGCCTCACGGATGCCGTGTTCGCGTGGGGCGCGGTGTCGCGCGCCGCGCGCACGCCGAGCCGGCTGGACCGCGCGCTCGCCGCGCCGATCGGGGAGCGCGGCAACCCGGACCAGGACACCGAGAAACTGGTCGCCTACGAAATCGGAACGCGCATCCTGTGCGAGTGCGCCACGATCGACCTGGCGCTGTTCTGGAACGCCTACGACGATCTGCGCAGCAGGGAAACTGGCGCGCCGCCGCGCTTCGGCAATGGCATCAAGGGGCGTGGCACGGGCGGTGAGGTTGCCGTCGCGTGGCAGCCCGCCGACGCGGTCACCGTGCGCTGGTCGTATGCGTACCTGGACCTGGAGGCCGAGTCCAAGCCTGGCAGTACCGACACCACCGAAGCCGCCGTGATCGAGGACTCGAGCCCGCGCCACCAGGCGGGCATTCGCACCTACTGGCAGCCGTCACCGGCGTGGAATGCCGCGGCGTTCCTGCGTTACGTCAGCGAGGTCGGCGCAGAGGCCCGCGAGATTCCGGCGTACGCCGAACTCAACGCACGGCTGGGATGGCGCCTAACCGAGCAGGTCGAAATCGCACTGGTCGGCGAGAACCTGTTCGATGCGCAGCACGCCGAGGCCCGCACCCCGACGAGCTATAGCGAGGTGGAGCGCAGCGGGTTGGTGGAAGTGAACTGGAGCTGGGACTAAAACTGTGTCATCCCGACGCCCGCGAAAGCGGGTGGAGG
>DATLBT010000028.1:0-37223 GCA_035526825.1 Verrucomicrobiia bacterium
GGAGATGGAATTGCCGGCCGCCCCACCGCTCTCGGGGCTCAACGCCGGTACGCTGCTCGCGCACATCGATCGTTCGTGGGACTTCCGGCATGGCCTCAGCGAGCGGATCACCGCGAACCTGCCCAAGCTGCAGGCGCGCGCTGTCGAGAACCAGGCCGCGGTGAATGCGGTGCTCGCGAGCCGCGCCAACCGCGGGTGATGCGATGCCTGCGTTGAAGCGCCCGGCCCAAGCCGAAAAACTCGAACTGCCGCCGCGGCGCGCGACGCGCGCCGCGCGCGTCGACGTCGTGGTCGCCGGCGGCGGTCCCGCGGGTATCGGCGCTGCGGTGGGCGCAGCCGAGGCCGGCGCGCGCGTCGCGTTGGTCGAGCGCTACGGCTTCCTCGGCGGCAACGCGACCGCCGCGCTGGTCATGCCGCTGATGTCATTCCACACGCAACGCCATCATCGCGAGAAGCGTGGTGACACTTCACTGCTGCCTACCGACCACGGCGAGGGTGATCCGGTCATCGCCGGCGTGTTGCAGCGACTGGTGCTGCAGCTCGTGCAAGTCGGCGGCGCCATTGCCCCGTCGATCGATACCGGCTACACCGTGCCGTTCGACCCCGAGGCGTTCAAGTCGGTGGCGCTGAACCTGCTCGACGAGGCCGGCGTGGAGTTCCTGTTCCACGCTTTCGCGAGCGACGCGCTGGTCGAGAAGGGCCGCGTGCGCGGCGTGGTGCTCGAAACCAAGTCGGGGCCGCTGGTGATCGAGGCAGACGTTGTGATCGATTGCACCGGTGACGCGGACGTCGCCGCGCGCGCCGGCGCGCCCTGCGAGATCGGCCGCGCCGAGGATGGCCTGACGCAGCCAATGACGCTGATGGCGCGCATCGGCGACTTCGATCGCAACCAGTTTGCGGCCTACGTGCGTGAGCACCCCGGGCAGTGGCGCGGCGTTCATGGCCTGTGGGACCTGGTGAAGCAGGCCACCGAGGCCGGTGAGCTAAAAATGCCGCGCGAGGATGTGCTGTTCTTCGCGACGCCACACGAGAACGAGGTGTCGCTGAACTCCACGCGCATCAATCGCCTGCTGGGCACCGATGTGTGGGACCTCACCCGTGCTGAGCTGGTTGCGCGGCGACAGCTGCGCATGATCGAGAAGTTCCTGCGCAAACGCGTGCCGGGCTTCGAGCGCTCCTACGTGGTGCAGAGCGGGGTACAGGTCGGCGTGCGCGAGACGCGCCGCATCGTCGGCGACTACCAGCTCACGGTCGACGACATCCTCGGCGCGCGCAAATTCGACGATGTCATCGCACGCGGCACCTACCCGGTCGACATCCACAGTCCGACTGGCAAAGGCACGGTGCTGAAGCACCTGCCACCCGGCGAGGCCTACGACATTCCGCTGCGCTCGCTGCTGCCGCAGGGCGTCGAGGGCATCCTTGTCGCGGGGCGCGCCATCAGCGGAACGCACGAGGCGCACTCGTCGTACCGCGTCATGCCGATCTCGGTGGCGACCGGCCAGGGCGCTGGCGTCTGTGCGGCGCTGGCAGTGCGCAGGAGCGTGGCGCCGCGCGCGGTGGATGTGCGCGAGGTGCATACCGAGCTGCGCCGCCAGGGCGCCAGCCTCGAGTGGCCACCGCGGCGCGTTGCGGCCTGATGGGGGCAGAGGGGGTTCTTGTATTTAGGTCATAGTTTCAGCATTATGACCATATTGAAACCCGTTGGGCTCCAAACCATGTTCAAGATCGAAACCGGCAAGGCCAAGGCCGCGTTCAGCCAGATCAAGAAGCGCGCGCAGACGCAGGATGTCGCCGTGACCCGGCATGGGAAGGTCGAGGTTTACATGGTGTCCCCGGAGCGCTATGAGCGCTTCCTCGGAGTAGCGGAAGCGGCGCCCGACTCCCTGAAGAAGCTCGAGGACGAGTACCGGCGGATGTTTGAAAAAATGCAGTCGCCGGGTGCGCAGAAGGCATACCGCGAGCTTGCAACGCTGCCGCTGGAGGAGATTTTGGCCAGGGGTGCGCTGCGCAAGAAGCCTGCGCGGACGAAACGTAACGCGTCGCGCTGAAGCCCCGTGCCGGAAATCATCGTTGCCGCCGGCACGAACGGGGCCGGCAAGAGCTCCATCGTTCAGCCCTTTCTAGAAGGCCTGGAGGAGCCATATTTCAATCCTGATCAGCACACGCGTGAGCTGGTGCGCCTCGGCATCCCGGAGGCAGAAGCAAACGCCCGTGCCTGGCAGGTCGGTCGCGACAGACTGCGGGACGCGGTGGATCAAAACCGGTCTTATGCGTTCGAAACGACGCTTGGGGGACACACCATCGCGTTCGAGTTGATGCGGGCTTTGGCGTTCGGACGAACCGTCAACATTCTCTTCATCGGCTTGTCGTCCGTCGACCTGCACATCCGGCGCGTTGCCGCCCGGGTCGCGCGCGGGGGGCATGACATCCCCGATGAGACCATCCGCAAGCGCTATGACGACAGCCGCACCAACCTGCTGGCGTTCATCGGCACTCGGGCCTGGATCCGGGTCTGGGATAACAGTGAGGAATCCGCCGATGGCGCACCGAGTGGCGCCCGGCAGATCTTCGACGTGCGCGGGTCTCGGCTGGTCCTTCCGCCGAAGGCGTCAACCGATCCTGAAGCGATGCCGGTGTGGGCCCGGCCGCTACTGGGGCAGGCGCTCAAACTCGGACTCAGCCGCGCGCCATCGTCAACCGGCAAGTAAACGGTTCGTCACCAGCCCGGCGGGTATTCCTCATGAACCGGGAGACCCCCGCTGGCGCAGGACCATGGGGCGCGAGATCCCCAGAAAATCTGGTCAGTAGGCTTGATGGGCGGCGGATCATCCAGAGACCCTGCCGGGAGAACAACGGTCTTGCCACTGCGACTGATCCGCGGCAGCGGCGATCCGCAATGGCGGCAGAACCATTTGCTGAAGCTCTTGGCGTCAGGAAGGTCGTATCGGCTGATCGATTCCTGGCCCGTCCGCCAATGAAGCTGAGCCGGCTGCAAGTACAGATTGGTAGCGTGACCAGTGCCTGTCCCTTTGCGGCAGCGCGAACAATGGCAATGCACCATCCTGTTGAACGGGGGCGACACTTCGAATTGCACGGTGCCGCACAGGCAACCGCCTTTGAGGCTGTTCTCAGTCAAGGGGTGTCCCACGGTTGTTTGCCTGGCAGAGGATAAGACGGCCCGGTGTTTGGCCGCTTTCGGCCAGTCGGTGACATCTATGTCGCGAAATGTCAGTCCGTAAAGCGGACCTAAGCAGTGGCTCCGGCTCCTAATTTGGGCCACCTGTAACGGCGCAGGTCTGCCGTCTCCTAAAGTGTGAGGGCACTACCGCTCTCCCCGGCACCAACATCGGTGCCACAGAACTTGAGGAGCAACACCATGAATGACTCGTTCCCGTCTCCGACTCAACCCCCCGAAGCCCCCGGCGAGGCAAGCAGCATCAACTGGTCCGCCGACGCGCCCCGTGGCGGCAAGGCGGTGATGAACCGCATCCTAAAAGAGGGGGCCCAGGCGCCCCTTTTCTTCGCCCAGACCCTTATCGCTTCGCTACGTGACGTCGGCTACAACCATACGACGTCCGCGCTCTGCGAACACGTGGACAACGCCATTCAGGCTGGGGCGAGCGAGATCCGCGTCTACTTCCGCCAGAGCGGCAAGAAGGGCGACTACAGCACCGACGCGGCGGTGTATGACAACGGCAGCGGCATGGCGCCGTCAGTCCTAAAGGTGGCCACCGCATTCGGCGGTTCCACCACGTTCAACAACCGACGCGGGATCGGTCGCTTCGGCATGGGCATGAAGACCGCCGCGCTCAGTATGAGCCCCGTCCTCGAGCTCTACTCCTGGCAGGAACGGGGCATGTACTACAACATGACGCTCGATGTCGACGCGATCGGTCGCGAGCGCTCGAACCTCGTCACTCTCCCGGATCCCACGCTCGTGAACGAGTTGAAGGATGAGGTCGCGAGCCTATTCTATCGGCCGATGAGCGTGCCCAAGGACGTCTCGGAGCAGAAGCTGCTGGAACTGGAAGGCGGCCGCGAACTGTTCACCGCTCTCGGTGACTCCGGCACGATCGTCTACATGCCGAACTGCGATCGCCTGACCTCGGCCAAGGCCCAGACGCTTGTCGACCACGCCATGAAGGAAATGGCCCGCGTGTACCGTCGCGCTATCGGCGCCGGGCTCAAGCTCTACGTGAACAACCGTCTCGTCGAAGCCTTTGATCCGACGTACTCGATGTCCCATGCTCGGCACGTACGCTTCCTCGAAGGCGTACCGACCAAGCTGAGCCGGCTCGTGGTCTCGAAGAAGTTCAACATTCCGGTGAGCGAGATCAGTACGAACTCTGCGCCTGTAACGATCAAGATCTACCGTCTCCCTATCGAGGAGTGGACGCCGCTCCCGCGGAAAACTCTGCACAATGACCTGCGAGTGTTCGATCGCCTGACGGTTTCCATGCTGCGCAACGACCGCGAGGTCTTCGCAGGCGAGCTAGTCGAGCTCACCACGCGCCACAGCGTCACCTCCTGGTATCGCATCCAGATTGACTTTCCGGGTGAGCTCGATGAAGCCTTCGGCGTCGCTGCCAACAAGCAGGGCGTGCGCATGAAGACACACGTCATGGCCGCCATCAAGGAGGCCATCGGCGGCGACGTCACGACGCTGAACGACGAGCTCAAGCAGTGGCAGAGCAAGGAGGCTGCAGCTCGTGAAGCGGCAAAGCCGAGCCCGAGCGAGATCATGGCCAGCCAAGCCGATCCGTTCCAGGCCAAGCAGCTTGCGCCACTCACAGCGGAGGAGCAGGCTCAGCTTGATGCGAACCTGCGCGGCCTGGCGGTCACACTGCGCCGGGACGATGAGAGCGAGGAGCAGGCGTTCAAGCGGGTCAAGAGCTCGAACTACATCATGGTGTTCCGCCACGACCAGTACTGGCCCTTCTACCACGTAGATCACAAGTTCGGCCGCGTCAT
The DNA here is from genome assembly GCA_035526825.1 of Verrucomicrobiia bacterium. Lineage (GTDB taxonomy): Bacteria > Pseudomonadota > Gammaproteobacteria > Nevskiales > Nevskiaceae > JACPFV01. The sequence continues at coordinate 4,975 of DATLBT010000028.1, forward strand.
CCTGACCATCAACACCGCGCACCCCTTCTTCACTGAGCTGTACGAGCCTATTCGGAAGATCAACGTGGCTGGGCAGGCTGGGAGCGATCCCGAGGACCCGTCGACCCAGACGAACCTAGGCTCTGGTGGTGGTCCGATCGTGGCACTGGAACTTTTGCTGCTGTCGCTCGCGCGCGCCCAGAGCGTGCTCGGCGGCGGCGGCGAGGATGCGCGTCAGCTGCTCGACACCCTGCGCCGAGAGTGGTCGGAGGTCTACCGCGTGCAGCTGACGGCCTCCAGTTGAAGTAGAATTTGCATCAGTTGTAATTGGCGCCGGCGTACGGCCCAGAAGTTCGGTATCGGCACAACGTCCGAGACCGAGAACCCTGGGCTGGAAACCGGCGGCAAGTAGTAATCCCGGGCAACAAAGCCCGAACAGACGACAAGGAAATGTTCATGAATAAGCTCCAGCAGCACTGGGCGCAGTACGCCCACATCCAATCCCTTCTCCGTGATCGCAGCGCCGACGACGACCGTGGGCGCGGGTACGAAGCCGCACTCGACCTGATCGTGTCGACGGCAGGCGACGACGGTGGCGGCCCCAGCGACAACGAAATATGGCGTGCCGTCTCGGCGGCATCGCGACGGGCTCGCTACCAGCGCGCCCTGTTGAACAAGTACCGCACCGCGGAGCCCGCCAACGACGCCACGCTGGATCAGGTTCACGCGCGTCAGGTCCTCAGCGAGCTCCGGCGGCAGGTGTCACGCGCCGACTGGGCCCTGCTCAATGCAGTGGCGAGCGGGAAGTCCTACGACGCCCTCGCGAACCGGTTCAAGCGCACCGCGGGCGCGCTCCGCGTCCGTGTGATGCGCCTGCGCCAGCGCCTGGCGGCAGCCGCGTAGGGGGCGGAACATGAGAATTACAGCCAGTCAGATCGAGCACTGGGCCGACAAGCCGGAAGCGAAGGGCCTGTTGCCAGTCCTTGTGCGCAGGTTGATCGCCGCGACGTCAAAACCGACGGCGCTAGAGATCCGTGGTGCCGACTCGATCAACCTTGCCGGGTGGGACGGGACCGTCACGACCGCGGCCGGGAGCGCATGGGTGCCGGTCGGCACGTCGCGATGGGAGTGGGGCTGCAATGCCGACATAGCCGGTAAGGCGCAGAGCGATTTTTCAACGCGCTCGGGCAGCACCGACCCATCCGTCGCCGCTGCCACAGACTTTGTCTTCGTTTCGCCGCGCATCTGGGCAGGCAAGGACAAGTGGCGTAAGAAAGCGGATGGCGCAAAGCAGTGGAAAGAGGTGCGCGCCTACGACGCCGACGACCTCGAGGCCTGGCTGGAAGCAGCCCCCGGCGTCGCAATCTGGTTCGGCGAAAAGATCGGCGTGCGCGGGTCCGGAGTCGAGTCGCCGGCGGAGTACTGGGACAACTGGCGCCGCCAGACGAAGATCCACCTGACCACCGCGGCGGTGACCGCGGGCCGGGAAAAGCCTGCTGCGGCCCTCCGCGATGCACTGGTGCAGGCACCGGTGCTGATCGTCGTCGAAGCCGACAGCACCGAGGAGGCCACGGCGTTCGTTAGCGGCCAGCTCATCGAGCTTGGCCACGCCGATCGGGCCGCCGTCGTCACGGCCAAGGACGGCTGGCGGTTCGTCGACGCGAACCCGCACCTGAAGGTCGCGGTTGCCGCAAACCCCGAGGTTTCGCATGGAAGGGCGCCGAAGGACGGCATGACGATGATCGTGCCGGTGAACATCGGCGATCGACCCGACTACTTCTCGCCGCTGGGAGCCCAGGCCGCACAGGCGCAACGTGTCGTGCTCGAGCGTCCGGACTACGAGCACTTCGAGAAGGCCCTCGTAGCTCTGGGTGAGGACGAGGCCGACGCAGCGCGCCTGACCCGCTCGACCGGACGGTCCTGGTCGGTCTATCGCCGTCGTCGAGGCCATCCGGCCATGGCAGAGCCGGCATGGATGAAGGATCCCGCAGCGCGATGCCTGACCACCGTCGTGCTTGTCGGTGGCTGGAACGCTGGGCGCGCAGGCGACCGCGCCTGCCTGGAAGCCGTCACTGGTGAGGCCTACGAGAAGCTGGAGCGCGACCTCCTCCACATCGCAAGGCTCGACGACGCTCCAGTCCTGCAGATCGGACCTGTGTGGAGAGCCAAGGCGGCGCTCGAGCTGCTGCACCTATTCGGGCCTAGGTTCACGCAAGACGAGCTCAAGCGCTTCTTTTCAGCGGCGAAGGCGATTCTGGGCAAGCCAGACCCGGCGCTAGAGCTGAAACCCGAGCAGCGTTGGGCGGCCTCGGTCTACGGCAAAGCGCGCGACGAATCGGGCATCGTGATCGACTCCATTGCCGACTCGCTGGCCAAGCTGCGTGTCTACGCCGAGAACAACGCGCGCGAGGACATCATGAGCGGCGTCGACGAACTCGTCGGAGCGCTGCTCGCCGCCGCCGACAGCGATCGCTGGTTGTCCTTGCATGGCGTGTTGCGCGAACTCGCCGAGGCTTCACCCGACGCGTTCCTCAACGCCGTGGAGAAGAGCTTGCAGCGAAGCGATGCACCGATCCGCCGCCTTTTCGCGGAGAGCTCAGGCGACGGCGTCTTTGGTCGCACCTGGCACGCCAATCTTCTCTGCGCGCTGGAGGTGCTGGCCTGGTCGCCCCGCAACCTCAGCCGCGTCACGGACATCCTCGCGCAGCTGGCTTCGTGCGCCGTGCAGCCGAACCTGGCTAATAGGCCGAGCAACACGCTGGCGTCGCTGTTTCGACCGTGGTGGCCGCAGACAACCGCTTCGACCGAGCTCCGGCTGGCCGCGCTCGACCGCCTCATTCGCGTGCACAACAATCCCGCGTGGGACCTGCTGGAGGACCTGATTCCAACCGGAGCCGGCTTTGCCAGCGCGAACGCGAAGCCCCATTGGCGCGATGACGACGCCGGCGCCGCTGGCCCGAACGACCGCGAGGGCGTCGCCGAGTACCTGGCCGAATACGGCAAGCGCGTTGTGGCCCAAGCACACGGCCATGCTCCCCGGATCGCCGCCCTCGTGCGTTCGCTCGACAGCTTCCATGGCGAATATCGTGAGCAGATCATCCGCCTCGTCGAGGGCGCGCAAGGTCTCCCCGACGAGGGGCGCGAACTCATCCGCTCGGCGCTACGGAAGTACCTCAACTGGCACAACTCCTACAACCGCAAGGGCGGCAAGCGTTCACGAGCCGCGGCCGATCGACTGCGACCGCTGTTCGATGCGCTCGCGCCGAAGAGCGCGGTGAAGCGGCACGCGTGGCTGTTCGATAACGGATGGGTCGAGCTTCCCGACGGGCGCGAGAAGGACTACAAGAAGCAGGCGAACGAGCGCGAGCACCTTCGTCGTGAAGCCGTACAGGAGATCTTGCGGGAGGAAGCTTGGGACGGGCTCGCCGACCTCGGACGTATCGCGGGCGCCCAGCACCTGGTCGGCTGGGAGATCGCTCGCGCAGGTCTGGATTCGCAGGATCTCCGCGGCTGGGTGCTCGAGCGGTTCGCCGAAAGTGGAAGCGCGTGGCACAACGTACTGCTAGATGGATTTCTTCATGGCCTCGAACGATCGGAGCGGCTTTCGTACCTGGGGTTAGCGGCCGGGAACCTCGAAGCCGAGGGGCTCGCCGCCTTCTGCAGCGCTGCCCCGTGCGATCGCGCGACCTGGACATTCCTCGAGGGGTGCGACGTCAAGGTGCAGGACATTTATTGGCGCACGGTCCGGCCGGGAATTCTCCGCGCTGAAGGTGATGATCTGATCTACGCCGTCGACAAGCTCGTCAAGGTCGACCGCCACCGGACCGCGTTCGCGGCTAGCCACATCGAGTTCAGGAAGGGCGACACCGGACAAATGGTCGCACTGCTGGAAGGCATCGCGCGCGGGGCGGAGCCTGATGGACCGCGACCTGACGGCTGGCGCATCGGCCAGGCGATCGAGGCGATCACGAAGGCCGGCACCGCGACACGTAGGCAGCTGGCGCTGCTGGAGTTCGCATTCTTCCAGGGCCTTGAGTACGGCAAGGGCGCCAAGAACCTCAACGCGGAAATGCTGGCTGACCCGGCCCTGTTCATGGACTGCGTCGCGCTCGTGTTCAAGCGTCGCAACGCCCCGGACGAGACCGCGGACGAAACCCGGAAGGCGAATGTCACGCAGGGGTGGCACGTACTACACAACGGTCGTGGGGTTCCAGGGCAGCTCGCCGACGGCACGATCGACAAGGATCAGTTCGAGACTTGGTGCAGCGCAGTCCGCAAACTGGCTGTCGAGAATGACCGTCAGGACGTGACCGACGTCGTCATTGGCGAGTGGCTGTCGACCTGTCCAGCCGAGGCTGACGGCTCATGGCCGTGCCTCGTCGTGCGCGAGCTCCTCGAGCGCGGCGACGCATCCAAGGTCTGCACTGGCTTCCGCACGGGCGTGATCAACAACCGCGGCGTGCATAGCCGGGCCGTAGGCGAGGGTGGGCAGCAGGAGCGGGATCTTGCAGCGAAGTACCGCGCGTTCGCAGCACCGCTGCAGGGAACCCACCCGCGGACCGCTGCCGTGCTCGAGAGCATCGCGCAGAGCTACGATGCCCAAGGCAGGGATCACGACCTCGATTCCCGCCTCTGGAAGGAGGGAGCACGTTAGGGGGCGTCTCGCATCATCGGCCGGGGGCGCACTTTGCGCCGCCCGAGAGCGGACGTTCCCTAGCGGCTCGTATGGGTCGTTAGCTGACCCTCGCCACCATCGTCAGCCGGCAAGTAAGTATCCCGGCGAGCACGACCACGCCGCCGAGTGCCTGCAATCCGCCAAAAGATTCACCGAGCAGCAGCCACGCCAGCAGCGTCGCCGCAACTGGCTGCACCAGCAGCGACACCGATGAGAACGACGCCGGCAGGTGCGCCATCGCCCAGGCGATCAGGCCTTGCCCGAATACCTGGGCAGACAACGCAAGTCCGATCAGCACCCACCAGCCGCGCGCCGACTGCGGCCAGATCGATTCGCCCATGAGCAGCGCGCCCGGCAGCAACAGCACTGCCGCCGCGACGCTGGACCACCACATCACCGAAGCGGTCGAGGCGCGTTGGCGCTCGCGACTCACGATCAACAGGTAGCCGGTGTACATGACGGCTGCCGCGACGCCGAGTGCATCACCGATGACGGTCTGCAGGCTTACGCTGAAACTACTCGCGACCAGCAGCGCGGAGCCGAGCAGTGCCAGCGCAAGGCCGGCGACGAAGCCGCGCGTGATCTTCTCGCCGAGCCACAGCACGGAGCCGGCGGTGACGAATACGGGGCAGAGGTTGGCGAGCAGCGTCGAGTTGGCAACGGAGGTGTAGCGGATCGACTGGTGCCAGACGGCGAGATCGGCGGCGAAGAAAACGCCGGCGAAGAGGAGCCACTTCACGGAGCTGGTTCCCTCGATACGCGCCTTCGGCGCTACTCGGGATGAACGGATTTCAGGGGTGAGGGCTAGAGCCAGTAGCGGCAAGGCGAGGAACACGCGCCAGAAGCCGGCGGCGGTGTGGCCGACGTCGATCAGCCGAACGAAGATCGGCGCGAAGCCGATCAGCAGCGCGCCGATAAGCAATCCAGGGAGCGCGTAACGGTTTTGTGTCATTCCGAGCGCAGCGAGGAATCGCGTTCCGGGCGCGGCTGCCTTGGTGACGCGATCCCTCGCTTCGCTCGGGATGACACGGGGGTCAGCGCTCGGTTAGTGGGACGCGTCCTTGTTAGAGCGCGAGTCCGCAGACCACGATCAAGGCGATCTGCGCCGTCAGGCTGAGGCCGAACGCGATGCTGCGCGCGAGCCGCTGGTCCAGGTAATAGAAGGTCATGTGGCCGAGCCGCGCGGCGGCGAACAACCAGGCCGCGTTCGCGCTCCACGCCGGATTGGCCCCGAGCGCGACGGCGAGCGCCACCGTCAGCAGCCACAGCGGCAGGTTTTCGTTGGTGTTGGCGTGCGCCCGGACCGTGCGGAAGTGGAAATCCTTGTGGCCGGTCATCACCGGCATGCCTGGCACATGCTTGGCCTTGATGCCGGCGAAGTCCTGCACCAGGACCTGGATCAGCACCAGCACGGCGAGCACGAAGCTCGCGGTCAGCAGGCCCGCGTAGGGCGCAAGCATCTCGGACATCATGGATTCCCCTCGTTCTTCCAGGTGCGGCGGTGCGCAGTATCGCTCAAGGCGCCGGCGACGTGGCGAGCGCGCGCGGCCGCGCGTAAGGCGCCACCGCCCTCCAGCCACCGCGCGCAAAATCCGGCGCCATGATTCGCGTCTGCGTTCCGGCGACGTAGGGCAGGCGCGAGTAGTCCATGGGCTCGGCGAGGGCGCCCTGGATGTCGTAATGCTTGAGCCCCTGCAGTGCCTTCAGGTATCCCTCGCGCGTCAACGCGCCGGACTCGATCATGCGGCGCGCAACCTCGATCGCCGTGAGGCCTTGCGCGTACGACCACAGCACGTTCTGGTCCGGCGGCACCAGCTCGCGGCCGTAGCGGTCGTAGGCGTTGAGGAAGCTCTTCATGAACGGCACGTTTTCCCCCCATACGGCGAAGGCCGTCACCCAGTAAAAATTCGCGAACAACTCCGGCGCGATCACGGTGGAATCGAAGAAGCGGTCGGTCCACGACGGCGAGCTGCCGATCCAGACCGGCTTGAATCCGGCTTGCGCGGCGGCGCCGAGTATCGGACCGGTGGCGCTGGGCACCGTCGCGAGGAACACATGGGTGGCGCCGGCGGCGCGCAGCGCCCCCACCGGCAGCGCGAACTCGGGTCGCTCCGGTGTATACGGGTGCGCGCCGACCAGCGTGACGCCGTGCGCGCGCGCAGCCAGCACCCAGCCGTCGCGCGCGTCGGTGCCGTAGTCGTCCTGCTGGTAGACGATCGCGCCCCGCACGGCGGCGGCGCGCCGCGCGGACGACACCGCCCAGTCCATCGCGCGCATCGCCTCAAGCCGGCTCGATGGACCGAGCGGCGGTGTCCACGTCGACTCGGCCATGCGCGACGCCAGCGACGCCGGATAGGCCACCATGCGCGCGGCCTGCAGCCGCGTGCGCAGCGCTAGCGTCGCCGGCGTGCCGAACGAGTGGCCGAGGAACAAGACCTGGTCGCGCAGCTCGTCGAACTGCTGTGCTGCGCGCTCCACGTCGTAGGCATGGTCGCGCTCCACCAGCGCCACGCTCCAGCCCGCGGGCAGCAACCCGCTGCCACCGGCATTGATCTGTCGCGCAAGGATGCGCTTGCCGACCGCCCACGGCCGGCCGATCGAGGCCACCGGGCCGCTCTCGTCGTTGAGCAGGCCGATGCTGATCTGGCGGCGCGCGGCGTCGATGCCAGGCGTGGCCGGTGCCTCGTCGTGCTGGCAGCCCGCGAGCAGCAGCGCGGCCAAGGCAGCAAGCCAGCATCGGTTCATGAAACCCCCTCGCGGCAGTCTACGCCTCGCCCGACCGATAAAATGCCGCGATGCATTACGACCCGATCCTGCTGCAGATCGTCGGCGCGTTGCTGGTGATCCTGGCGACCGCGCTGCTGTCGCGCGTGCTGAACCAGCCGCACGTGGTCGGCTACATCCTCGCGGGCGTCGTGCTCGGCCCGCACGGACTCGAGTTCTTCCAGGAGTACGAGCTGGTCTCGCGGATTGGCGAGATCGGTGTCGTGCTGCTGCTCTTCTTCGTCGGCATGGAGACTACGCCGCGGCAATTGGCGCAAGGCTGGCGGGTGACGGTGCTGGGCACGCTGGTCCAGATCGCCGCGAGTGTCGGCCTGATGGTGGCCATCGGCATGTGGCTGGATTGGCCGCTGGCGCGCTCCATCCTCATGGGCTTCGTCATCAGCCTTTCGAGCACCGCGGTGGTGCTGAATTACCTGCGCGACACGCATCGCGCCCAGACCAAGCTCGGCCGCGACACGCTTGGCGTGCTGCTGGCGCAGGACCTCTACCTGATCCCGATGCTGCTGATCACCGCGATCCTCGCCGGCCGCGGCGCGCAGACCGAGACCCTCATCCTGCAGGGCATCGGCGGCGTGCTGGCGATCGCGCTGATGGCATGGATGACCTTGGGCCGTGTCGTGCGCCTGCCGCTGGCGCGATTCCTGCGCCGCGACCGCGAGTTGCAGGTGTTCCTCGCTTTCGGCCTGTGCCTGGGCTTCGCCCTGATGTTCGGCATGCTGCATTTGTCTTCGGCGCTCGGCGCATTCCTGGCCGGCATGCTGGTTGGCGTGGCGCGCGAGACCAACTGGGTGCATCACCGGCTCGAGCCGTTCCGCGTCATGTTTGTCGCGGTGTTCTTCGTTTCGATCGGCCTGCTGCTGGACGTGAAGTTCGTGCTCGCCAATGCCTGGCTGGTGGGGGGCGTGACGCTGGCCGTGTTCGTCGGCAACACCGCGATCAACACGCTGATCTTCCGGCTGCTGGGCGAGGGCTGGAACTATTCGATCTTCGCCGGGGCCCATCTCGCGCAGATCGGTGAGTTCAGTTTTGTGCTGGCCGCGGCGGGTGCGGCGCAGGACTTACTCCCGGATTTCACCTATAAATTAGTCATCTCCGTAATCGCCTTGAGCCTTGTGCTGTCTCCTGCCTGGATCGCGCTGATCGCACGCCTGCAACGCAAGCCGGCGAGCTTATGACCGGCGAAACGCAACGCTTGACACCGGGCCGTTATGCACATTGGGCTGCTGAGCCGCCTATCCAAGCCGGCAAAATTTGCCTGCGGCACTCCCTGACGACTTTCGCGTAACCCATTGATATTTCTATGGTCTTTTTGCGACAAGCTATCCACAGGCCCGGCGCACGCCCACACGGCAAAGCGGGTGTCAAGGGCCGCCCTTCTTTGTCCCCAGAGTTATCCACACTGGGGGGCGCACTGGAGTGAAGGCCCGGATCGTGGCCGTTGCGGTGCCCGCGCCGCTCTATAAAGCCTTCGACTATCGCGTTCCTGGGGAGGGACCTTGCACCCCGGGGATGCGGGTGCGAGTGCCCTTCGGTCGACGCACTGTCGTGGGCGTCGTGCTGGAAGCGCCTCGCGCCGAAGTCGTTGGCACGGGCATCCAATATAAAAGCATCGCCGCGGTGCTCGACGCCGAGCCTTTGTTGCCGACGGAGCTGCTCGACCTGTGCCGCTGGGCCGCTGGTTATTACCAGCACCCGATCGGCGAGGTGCTCGCCACCGCGCTGCCTTCGGCGCTGCGCCAGGGCGGCGCGACGAGGATCGGCGAGGAACGCGCGTTGCGCATCACTGCCGCCGGGCGTATCGCGCTCGCCACGTTGCCTGCGCGCAACCGGGCGCAGCGAGCCATGCTCGAAGCACTGGCTGCCGGGCCGCGTCCTCGCAGCGAGCTCGATGCATCCGCTGCGATGCTGAGCCAGGCGACGAAGCAGGGCTGGATCGAAAGCTTCGTCGTCGATGAGACGCCGGTCGCCGCGGAACCGGCGCCCGCGTTGACCGCGGAGCAGGCGTCGTCGCTGGCGCTGTTGCGCGAGGCGCAAGGCCCCTCGACGGGGCTCGGGACAGGCTTCGACGTGACGGTGCTCGAGGGCATCACCGGCAGTGGCAAGACCGAGCTTTACCTGCAGCGCGCTGCAGACGTGCTCGCGTTGGGGCGGCAGGTACTGGTGCTCGTGCCTGAGATCGGGCTGACGCCGCAGCTCACCGAGCGGTTTGCGCGGCGCTTCGGCGGAAAGGTCGCGCGTTACCACTCCGGCATGGCCGACGGCGAGCGCGCGCAGGCCTGGCTTCGCGCGCGCGCCGGGCGCACTGGCATCGTCGTCGGCACACGCTCTGCGGCGTTCCTGCCGTTCGCCAAGCTCGGGCTCATCATCGTCGACGAAGAGCACGATGGCTCGTTCAAGCAGCAGGACGGCCTGCGCTACTCGGCGCGCGACCTCGTGATCGTGCGCGCGCAGAAGGCCGGCGTGCCGGTGATCCTCGGCAGCGCGACGCCTTCATTCGAGACCCTGCACAACGCGAGCGCCGGCCGTTACCGGCGTGCGCGGCTCACGCGTCGCGTGCACGCGGTCGCGCCGCCCGCGATCCGGCTGCTCGACGTGCGCGGCCGTCCGCTCGACCACGGCATGTCGGCGCCGCTGCTCGAGGCCATCGGCAAGCACCTCGACGCCGGCGGGCAGTCGCTGCTGTTTCTCAATCGCCGCGGCTACGCGCCGGTGCTGCTGTGCCACGACTGCGGCTGGCAGGCGCCATGCAAGCAATGTGACTCGCGCATGACGATGCATCGCGGCCGTGGGCGGCTCGTGTGCCACCACTGCGGCGCGGAAAGTGGCGTGCCGGTGAAGTGCGAGTCGTGCCAGTCGCGCGCGCTGCTGCCGGTCGGCGAAGGCACCGAGCGCATCGAGGATGGCCTGCGCGACGCGTTTCCCGGCAAGCGCATCGAGCGGTTCGACTCGGATCGCATCCGCAAGCGCGGCGAGCTCGAGCGGCTGCTCGAGGACACGCGCTCGGGCGCGATCCACATCCTGATTGGCACGCAGATGCTGGCGAAGGGGCATGACTTCGCCGGGCTGTCGCTGGTCGGCATCGTCGACGTCGACCATGCGCTGTACGGATCGGATTTCCGAGCGCTCGAGCGCATGGGCCAGCTGGTGACGCAAGTCGCCGGCCGCGCGGGCCGCGTCGGCCAGCAGGCTGAAGTGATCCTGCAGACGCATGAGCCACATCATCCGGCGCTGCGCAGCCTGCTGGAAAAGGGCTACGCGGGCTTCGCCGAGTCACTGCTCGCGCAGCGCAAGCAGCTCGGCCTGCCGCCATTCGCGCACCTCGCGCTGCTACGCGCCGAAGCGACCGCGCGCGGCGCGGCGCTGACGTTCCTGCAGGAAGCCGCGGCGCTGCTGCGCGCCGAGGGCGTCGCCCTGCTCGGCCCGATCCCCTCGCCGATGGAGCGCCTGGGCGGTCGCTATCGCGCACAGCTGCTGCTGCAATCCGGCTCGCGCGCCGCACTGCAAAAGCTGCTCGCAGCGCAAGTGCCGTCCCTCGACGACCTGAAAAGCGCCCGCCCCGTACGCTGGTCCGTAGACATAGACCCCCTCGACCTTTTCTGACAACAACCTACAAGCGGGGGTCAGAGTCGTTGCTGCAAGTTGTTGATTCTGCGTTGCCGCTGCGACGATCAATCAATGGCTTAAGCGAACGACTCTGACCCCCGCTTAGGCTTTAAACTTGCCGCCCTCATGAAAGACCACCTGCAGGCGCTGCTGCGCTCGGCGCTCGAGACTGTGCTGGCCGGCACCGACGTGTCGCCGCCGGCGTCGATCGTCATCGACGCGACGAAGGACACCAAGCACGGCGACTTTGCGACCAACGTGGCGCTGGCGCTGGCCAAGCCGCTTGGCAAGCCGCCGCGTGCGGTGGCCGAGAGCATCATCAAGGCGCTGCCGGCGTCCGATCGCGTCGCCAAGACCGAGATCGCGGGCCCGGGGTTCATCAACTTTTTCCTCGCCGCCGGCTCGTTCCAGGCCGTGGTGCCGGAGATCCTCGAGCAGAAAGAACGCTTCGGCCGCGGCGCGCGCGGCAAGGGCCGCGTGCTGGTGGAGTTCGTCTCGGCCAATCCAACCGGGCCACTGCATGTCGGCCACGGCCGCGGCGCGGCGTTCGGCGACACCATTGCCAACGTGCTCGACGCCGCCGGCTGGGACGTCTGGCGCGAGTACTACATCAATGACGCCGGCCGCCAGGTCGACGTGCTCGCCGTATCGGTGTGGCTGCGCTACCTCGAGACCTGCGGCGAAAGCGTGCGCGTGCCGGCCCGCGGTTATCCGGGCGATTACGTGCGGGCCACGGCCGCGAAGTTGAAGGACCAGCACGGCGATTCGTTGAAACAGTCGGCCAACGCGATCTACGCCGGCCTGCCGGTTGAACCGCCGCTGCCGGAAGGCGCCGACGACGCGACCGCCGACAGAATCAAGGCCGAGCAGGAAAAATACCTCGACGCGCTGATCGAGCGCGTGCGGTCACTGCTCGGTGCGCGCTACGCCGCCGTGCAGGAATTCGCGCTGACCGACCAGCTCGCCGCAATCCGCGCCACGCTCGAGAATTTCGGCGTGCGCTTCGACCAGTGGTACTCCGAGGCCGAGCTGGTGCGCTCCGGAGCCGCCGAGCGCGCTCGCGCGCAGCTGGTGGCGTCAGGCCACACCTACGAGAAGGACGGCGCACTGTGGTTTCGCACCACCGAGCATGGCGACGACAAGGACCGCGTCATGGTCCGCGCCAACGGCACGCCCACCTACTTCGGCAACGACCTCGCCTACCACGTCGACAAGCTCACGCGCGGCTGGTCGAGCCTGATTGACGTCTGGGGCGCGGATCATCACGGCCTGCTGGTGCGCATGCGTGCCGCGATCCAGTCGCTGACCGGCCGCACCGACGCGCTGCGCATCCCGCTGATCCAGTTCGTCACGCTGTCGAGCGGCCGCATGGGCAAGCGCAGCGGCAACTTCGTCACGCTCAATGACCTCATCACGGAGGCCGGCCGCGACGAGACGCGCTTCTTCTACCTGCTGCGCTCGTCCGACCAGCACCTCGAGTTCGACATCGAGCTCGCGCGCAGCAAGACCAACGACAACCCGGTGTACTACGTGCAGTACGCGTGCGCGCGCATCGCCTCGGTGTTTCGCCAGGCTGACGAGCGCGGCATCACGTGGGATACGTCGACCGCGCGGAGCGCGGTCGCCCGCCTGGTCGAGCCCCACGAGAAGGCGCTGCTGACGCTGCTGAACCGCTACCCCGCCGTGCTGCAGGACGTGGCGGGCGCGCTGACCCCGCACACGCTGGTGTACTTCGTGCGCGAGATCGCGGACGCTTTCCACAGCTACTACAATTCGCACCCGTTCCTGGTCGACGATGCGCAACTGCGCGATGCACGGCTGTCGCTGGTCGCTGCCGCCGGCCAGGTGCTGCGGAACGGCCTCGGCCTGCTCGGCGTCAGCGCGCCCGAAAAAATGTAAAGCTGCGCCCAATGGCCAAGGATTTCGCACACAAGGGCAATGCAGGTCGCCAGACCGCGAGCGGTCCGCGCATGCCGGGCTGGGTTTGGCTGCTGGTCGGCATCGCGCTCGGCTTCGCCGGCGCGGTGGGCTACTACATCTCGCGGCCCACGCAGGTGCAGGCGGCGCTCGAGCCTCTCGAGAAGGGCAAGCCCGCCCGGAAGAAAATCACGATCCCGCCGAAGGAGCCTTCGCGCTTCGCGTTCTACGAACTGCTGCCGAATTACGAAGTCGTGATTCCCAAGGAATCGCTCAAGCCAAACGCCAAGCCGCAGACTTCACAGCAGGAGCCAACGGCGCCGCCAGGCCGCTACCTGATCCAGGTCGGTTCGTTTCGTGACCGAAAGGAGGCTGAGCAGCAAAAGGCCAACCTCGCGTTGCTCGGTGTCGAGTCGCGCGTCGAGAAGGTGACCATCGACAACGAGCAGACCTGGTATCGCGTGCGCATCGGCCCCGAAAAGGACCAGCGCCGCGTCGAGAGCATCCTCGCCCGCCTCGAGGAAAACGAGATCAAGGCGATGGTGATGATGGTCCCGGACTGATTCAGCCCGCGGTGTCGAGCAGGTAGAAGTCCCGCAACAGTTCATAGAGCTCGCGATGGTGCCGCCGCAGCTCCGCGCCACGCTGAAAATAGCTCTCGGTCGCTACCGCGAAAAACTCCCCCGGACCTTCCGTGCCGTAATCGTCGAGCACTGCCGACCCGTGCTGGCGCAATTGTTCGTAGGCAGTGCCCATGACGCTCGACCAGCGCGTGTAATCCGCAAGCAGCGGCGCGCCTTCGTGCGGGCTTTCCTCATTTAGCTGGTGTGCGAACTCGTGCGCCGGCACGTTGACTTCGTCGCCGTTCAGCGCGGCCTCGCAATCTTCCCAGCTCAGGATCACGCGGCCCCATTCCTGCGACTCGCCGAGTTGCAGGACTTCGTCTTCATAAACCAGCCCGTCTTCGTCGGGCTCTTCGTGGCGGACCCAGAACGCGGTTGGGTAGAGCAACACCGAGCGCAGACTCGGATAGACGCGCGCGTCCTCACGGAGGATCAGCAGGCAGGCGCTAGCGGCGATGAGAACGCGCATGTCCTCGGTGACGATCAGTCCGTCGCAGCCGTAAAACTTTTTTGAACCGAGGAATTCCATGACGCGCGCCTCAAAGCGCGGTCGCAGCCCGGGCGTCAGCAGCGGCCACTGCGGCAGGCGCGACATGAACAACGCGCGGTGCTGATCCGGGAGTGACGCCAACTTGCGGCCAAAAAACATGGTGTCATCCCGAGCGCAGCGAGGGATCGTATCGGAACGCGATCCCTCGTCGCTGCGCTCCTCGGGCTGACACGTGTCAGAGCGGCTGCAAGTTGGCGTAACTCAGCATCAACCACTTGGTCCCTGCCTCGCGGAACCGCACTTCCACCCGGATGCGCTCGCCGTCCCCGTCGAACGAGGTCACCACGCCCTCGCCGAAGCTCTTGTGCTGCACGCGCTGGCCGAGCTTGAAGCCGCCAAGCGAATCATCGTCCATCATGATGCGGCGCGGCTCGGCCTTGGGCCGCGGCACGAAGGCCGGGCGTTGCACCGCGATGCGCGGGCGCGTCTCCAGCACCAACGCCGGAGGGATTTCCCGCAGGAATTGCGACGGCGGCGAGATTTGCTCGGTGCCGTGCATGCGCCGCACTTCGGCGTGCGACAGGAACAGGTGCTCGCGCGCGCGCGTCATGCCGACGTAGCACAGGCGCCGCTCCTCCTCCATCGAGCCGTCCTCGACCGCGCGCATGTGCGGGAACAGGCCTTGCTCCATGCCCGCGAGGAACACGACGGGGAACTCGAGGCCCTTGGCCGAGTGCAGCGTCATCAATTGCACGCAATCCTCGCCCTCGCCGGCCTGGCGCTCGCCGGCCTCGAGCGCGGCGTGCGTAAGGAATGAATCGAGCGGCGACACGCCCTCCTCCGTCGGCTGCTCGAAGCTGCGCGCGGCGTTGATCAACTCGTCGAGGTTCTCCAGCCGCGCCTCGGCCTGCTCGCCGCGCTCCTTGCGGTAGTGGTCGCGCAGGCCGGAGCGATCGATCGCGATCTCGGTGGCGAACGACAGCGGCACGTTCTTGGTCGCGTCGTCCATCGACTCGATCAGCGTAATGAACTCCACCAGCGCGCCGGACGAACGCCCCAGCGTCACGGCACCGGCCTTTGCCACCTGCCACAGCGAAGCGTTTTGGTCCTTCGCGAGCTGGCGCAACCGGTCCATGGTGGTGTTGCCGATGCCTCGCGCCGGCAGGTTGACCACGCGCTCGAACGCGTTGTCGTCCGCGCGGTTGCCGATCAGCCGCAGGTACGCCAGCGCGTCCTTGACCTCCATGCGTTCGAAGAAACGCAGGCCGCCGTAGATGCGGTACGGCATGCGCTCGCGGATCAGCTGCTCTTCGAATACGCGCGACTGCGCCGAGGTGCGGTACAGGATCGCGAGATCCGCCCAGTTGCGGCCGCGACCGTGGAACTCGCGCATCCGATTGATGACGAACTCGGCCTCGTCGTGGTCGTTGAAGGCCGAGTACAGCTGGACCGGGTCGCCGTCGCCGGCCTCGGTCCACAGGTTCTTGCCGAGGCGCGAGGCGTTGTGCGAGATCAGGCCGTTGGCGGCCTTCAGGATGGTGCCGGTCGAGCGATAGTTCTGCTCGAGCCGCACGACCTCGAGCCCGCGGAAGTCTTTCGACAGCCGCATCATGTTCTCGACTTTTGCGCCTCTCCATCCGTATATGGACTGGTCGTCGTCTCCGACCCCGAAGATGATCCCCTCCTCTCCCGCGAGCACCCGCAGCCACGCGTACTGCAGCGTATTGGTGTCCTGGAATTCGTCCACGAGGATGTGGCGGAAGCGCCGGCGATAGTGCGCCTGGATCTCCGGCACGTCGCGGCACAACTCGTAGGCGCGCAGCAGCAACTCGGTGAAGTCCACCAGCCCCGACGACTCGCACGCGGCTTGGTAGGCGGTGTAGATGCGCACCATCTGGCGCTGGGTGAAGTCGCCGGTGTCCTCGAGGTGATGGGGGCGCCGGCCTTCTTCCTTCTGGCCGTTGATGAAAGCGGCGACGCTGCGCGGCGGCCACTGGTCATCGGGCAGGTCGAGCGACTTGAGTACCCGCTTGATCAGGCGCTGCTGGTCGTCGGAATCCAAAATCTGGAAGTTCTGCGGAAGCTTCGCCTCCTTCCAGTGCATGCGCAGCATGCGGTGCGCGATGCCGTGGAAGGTTCCGACCCACAGCGCCTTGACCGGCAGTTGCAGCAGCGCTTCGAGGCGGCCGCGCATCTCGGCGGAAGCCTTGTTGGTGAAGGTGACGGCGAGGATCGAGTGCGGCGAGACGTTCTCGACCGCGACCAGCCAGGCCACGCGGTGCACAAGCACGCGGGTCTTGCCCGAGCCGGCGCCGGCCAGCACCAACCGGTGCTCCGGCGGAGCCGTGACGGCTTCTTTCTGCGCGGGATTGAGGGAACCGACGAGGGGCGTTACGTCCACGCCGTATTTTACGCTCTCAGCCGCCGCTTTCGCCGGAAAATTCGGCGAACAGGGTCTCGCGCGCCGCATCATCGAGCGTCTCACCCGAAGTGAGCACCAGCTTGTCGAACAGCGGCCTCATCGCCCCGGGTTCGACCGTGACCATGGCGCAGAGGCTGCGCGCGTCGTCGATCTCCACGTATTCGACGCGCGCCGGCGCGAGCTGTGCCAGCGACTGCTCTGCCACGGTTCGCGCGGCGTCGGCGAACGCGCCCTGCCCGCTGCCCCCCTTCGCCGCCCAGGCGCGGTCCAGCGCTGCGGCGCGCTGAGCGAGCTGGCGCGCCAGTGCTTCGCGCGCCTTGGCAACCGCGATCTGCCGGTCGAGCGACAGCTTGCCGGAGTCCTTCACGCATTCCGTTGCGGCAAGGCCGCCGTCGAGCGCAGGGCTGGCGATCCACTCGGGTGGTCCGCCAGCGCAGCCGGCGAGGAGGCTGGCACAGGCAAGGGCGGCAGCGAATCTCATGTTCTTCAGTCCTTTTTCTTGCGCGCGGCGACGCTTTTCGCGCGCACGCGCAGGTTGACGATCTCGACACCCACCGAGAACGCCATTGCGAAGTACAGGTAACCCTTCGGGATGTGGAAGTCGAAGCCCTCGCCGACCAGTGCCATGCCGACCAGCATCAGGAACGCCAGCGCGAGCACCTTGATGGTGGGATGGCGATCGACGAAGCGCGACAGCGGCGCCGCGAACACCATCATCGTCAATACGGCGATCACGATCGCGGAGACCATGACCGGCAGGTTGTTGGTCATGCCGACCGCGGTGATCACCGAGTCGAGCGAGAAGACGATGTCGATCAGCATGATCTGCACGATGGCCGCGGCATAACCGGCGACGGCCTTGACCTTGATGCCGTCCTCTTCATGCCCGCCTTCGATCTGCTCGCCGATTTCGGTCGTGGCCTTCCAAAGCAGGAACAGGCCGCCGACGATGAGGACCAGGTCGCGACCCGAGATTTCGAGGCCGATGACCGTGAACCAGGGCTTGGTGAGGCCAGCAAGCCAGGACAGCGAGAACAGCAGCAGGATGCGCGTGATCATCGCGCCGGCCAGGCCGACGATGCGGGCGCTGTCCTGCTTCTGCTTCGGCAGCTTCGAGACGATGATCGACAGGAAGATGATGTTGTCGATGCCCAGGACGATCTCGAGCGCGGTCAGCGTGACCAGTGCGGCCCAGATCTCGGGGTTCGTCAGCCATTCCATGTCGAAAAATTTTCCTGGTCGATTCGCGAAGGCCGCGTAGTTTAGCGGCCCTGCCTCACGCGGCGATAAAGTTGTCGAGCAGGCGTGACATCAGCCGGTTGTTCCCGGCGTAGCGTTCGGGCAGGCGCAGCATTTCATCGCGTGACTGCACAAAGCCGCCGGGGGCAGGGGCGTCGGAGTCGAGCCAGCGCATCGCATCCGCATGAGTCACTTCCCAGTGAAACTGCAGGCCGAGGCGTAGCGACCCGTCGGTAAATGCCTGATTGACGCATGCGTCACTTTTCAGCAGGCTCACACATCCCGGCGGCAGGGCGTAGGTGTCCTCGTGCCAATGGAACGCCGGAACGGGGCTGGTCATACCAGATAAAATGTGGCTTTTCGACCCTTCCTCTGTTAATTGCAGGTCAAAAAAGCCGATCTCCTCATGCGCGTTTCTGTTGACGCGCCCGCCCAGCACGTCAGCCAGCAGCTGGGCCCCCAGGCAGATCCCCAATACCCGCTTGTTTTTGACGCAGGCGTCACGAATCAGCGCTTTCTCGTGGATGAGCCACGGATATCGGTCGTGCTGATAGATGTTCATCGGCCCGCCCATGACGACGAGCCAGTCGAAGTCGGTCGACGCGGGCAAATCGTCGCCATCGAACAGCCGTGTGCGCGTCGTTCGAAAGCCGCGCACAGCGAGCCAGGGCGCGATGCTGCCCAATCCCTCGTGCTCCGCGTGCTGCAACCAGTGAACGCGCATACTTGCGCCGCATGATAACAACCGCACTCGCCGTCCTTGCCGCAATTTCAGGGACGTTCGCGATCGCGGCGGACCGGGATGACCGCCGTGAGCGCCGGCACCGCGCGTTCTACGTGCTCAAGCCGCTGACCACCGTACTGATCCTCGGCATCGCGCTGGCGGCGGCGCCGGAGTCGCGCGCCTACCAGTGGGGAATCGCCGTCGCACTCGCGCTTTCGCTCGCCGGCGATGTGTTCCTGATGTTCGAGGGCGATCGCTTCTTCCTTGCAGGACTGGGCAGCTTCCTGCTCGCGCATGGCGTATTCGCCGCAGCGTTCCTGCAAGGCATCGACGCACCTGAGCTGCCCGGCTGGCTCGCGGCCGTCGTGTTCTACGCCGCGGGCTTCCTGTTCGTGCTGCTGCCGCGCGCCGGAAAGCTCAAGGTGCCCGTGCTCGTGTACGGCCTCGCGCTCGCGGCGCTCGTGTTCAGCGCGGCGGCGCGCAACTCGGCCATCGGCGACGACGCCAGCCGCTGCGCGGTGATCGGCGCGCTGCTGTTCCTGCTGTCCGATTCCGCGCTCGGCTGGCGCCGCTTCGTCGGTCGCTATCCGCGGGCCCAGGCGGTGATCCTCTCCACCTACTGGGCGTCCATCGGCCTCATCGCTTGGTCGGTGTAATCCTGCCGGCGGCGCTGCTCGCGCTCGCCGCGGCGGCGGCCGGCACGCTGGCCAGTCCCGAGCTCGACGAGCTGTCGGGCCTCGCGGTATCCCGCGCGGATTCTTCGGTCCTGTGGGGCCACAACGACACCGGCGGGGCGCCTGTGCTGTATCGCATCGGCACGCAGGGCGAGGATCTGGGCGCGGAGCGCGTACCGGGTGTGACGGCCGGCGACTGGGAGGACATCGCCGCATTCAGCGAAGCCGGCGGGCCGGCGCTGCTCATCGCCGATACCGGCGACAACTTCGCCCTGCGCTCGTACGCGACCTTGTACGCCGTGCGCGATTCCGGCCGCAGCGGCGCACTCAAATTGTTGTGGAAGCTCGATTTCCGCTTTCCGGATGGCGGCCACGATTGCGAGGCGGTGGCCGTCGACGAACAGCGCAACGAAATCCTGTTGCTGACCAAGCGCGACCGGCCGCCCCGCCTCTACCGACTGCCGCTGACGCAAACCCCACCGGCGGGACAGCAGGTCGCCGAGCTGGTGGGCGAGATCGCGCCGCTGCCGTGGCCGGCGCGCAAGCGCGATCTTTTCGCACATTCGCCGACCGCGTTGGACGTCTCGGCCGACGGCCTGACCGCGGCCATCGTCACGCCGCACAACGCTTATGTGTTCCACAGGCGGGCGGGGCAGCCGTGGATCGAGCGCTTTCGGGAGCCGGTGGTGCCGCGCGAGTTGCCGCACCGGGAACTCGACCAGATCGAGGCGGCGGCGCTGTCCCCTGACGGCCGCTGGCTCACCGTGGGGTCGGAAGGCCTGCCAGCGGCTTGGGTGCGGCTGCCGCTGAGCCGGTAAAAACGGCTCACCGCGACGCAGCGTGCGACGCTTGCGCCGGGCTGCGCATCCCGGCCGCGCGGCCCGGCGTTGAGCTAATATCGCGACCGTTTCGCCTTCCCAATCCAATACGTTTTTCGGGGTCCTTCGTGAACTCATCCATGACCAAGGCCGGCCTTGCTGCCGGCGTCGCTGCGCTCGCACTGCTCGCCGGTTGCGGCAAGACCGACAAGGCTGCCGACAAGCCGCTGGCTTCCGGCATCGAGCTCGCCAATTTTGACAAGAGCGTGCGGCCGCAAGACGACCTGTTTCGCCACGTCAACGGCAACTGGCTCAAGACCACCGAGATCCCCGCTGACAAGGCGCGTTACGGCTCATTCACCAAGCTGCGCGATGACTCCGAGGCACGCCTGCGCACGATCATCGAGGAGTCGGCGGCGAAGCCGAACAAGAAGGCTGGCTCGGACGAGCAGAAAGTCGGTGACCTCTACGCAAGCTTCATGGACGAGGCCAAGCTCGAGGAGCTCGGCATCAAGCCGCTCGAGGCCGAACTCGCGCGCATCGACGCGCTGAAGGGCAAGCAGGAAATCGCGGCGCTGCTGGCGCGCTTCGCGCGCATGAACGTGGGCACGCCGATCAATGGCTATGTCAACCAGGATGACAAGGACCCGACGCAGTACATCTTTTACGTGCTGCAGTCCGGCCTCGGCCTGCCGGATCGCGACTACTACCTCCTGCCGGACGCCAAGTTCAAGGAGGCGCGCGTAGCCTACGAGGCGCACGTCGCCCGCACACTGGAACTCGCTGGCGACAAGGCTGCGGCGAACAGCGCCAAGGCGGTGATGGCGCTCGAAACCGCGATGGCGAAGTCCCACTGGAGCCGCGTCGACAGCCGCGACGCCGACAAGACCTACAACAAGTTCGAGCTTGCCAAGATCAACGAGTTGACGCCGGGCTTCGACTTCGCTGCTGCGTTGAAGGAGCTGGGCGTTACCAACGGCGCGGTGATCGTCTCGCAGCCGAGCGCGTACACCGGCTTCGCCGAGCAGGTGAAGGCGCAGTCGCTCGATACCTGGAAGGCGTACCTCCGCTTCCAGTTGCTGCGCAGCGCTTCGCCGTACTTGTCCAAGGCCTTCGTCGACGAAAACTTCGCGTTTTATGGCAAGACCCTGCGCGGCGTGCAGGAGCTGCGCCCCCGCTGGAAGCGCGCGGTCGCGGCGGTGGAGGGCTCGCTGGGCGAGTCGCTCGGCAAGATTTATGTCGAGCGGCATTTCCCGCCCGAAGCCAAGCGGCGCATGGACGCGCTGGTCGCCAACCTCGTCAAGGCCTACGAGCAGAGCATCAAGTCTCTCGATTGGATGAGCGAGGAGACCAAGAAACAGGCGCTGGTGAAGCTCGCCAGGTTCACGCCCAAGATCGGCTACCCGAACAAGTGGCGTGACTACTCGAGCCTGTCGATCGTCAACGGCGACCTCCTCGGCAACCTGATGCGCGCGGCCGAGGCGGAGCACGTGTACCACCTGAGCAAGCTGGGCAAGCCGATCGACCGCGACGAATGGTTCATGACGCCGCAAACGGTCAACGCCTATTACAACGCCAACCTCAACGAGATCGTGTTCCCGGCCGCCATCCTGCAGCCGCCGTTCTTCAATCTCGATGCCGAGGACGCGGTGAACTACGGCGGCATTGGCGCGGTGATCGGCCACGAGATCGGCCACGGCTTCGACGACCAGGGCAGCAAGTACGACGGCGACGGTCGACTGCAGAGCTGGTGGACCGATGAGGACCGCCGCAAGTTCGAGGAGCGCACCAAGGCGCTCATCGGCCAGTACGACCAGTTCGAGCCGCTGCCCGGCCAGAAGGTCAACGGCGCGTTGACCATCGGCGAGAACATCGGCGACCTCGGCGGTGCGACGATCGCGCATCTCGCGTACAAGTTGTCGCTCAATGGCAAGCCGGCGCCGGTGCTGGATGGCTACACCGGAGACCAGCGTTTCTTCATCGGCTTCGCGCAGGTGTGGCGCGACAAGATGCGCGACCAGGCGCAGCTCGAGAATCTCAAGACCGATCCGCATTCCCCGCCGGAATTCCGCTGCAACGGCACCGTGGTGAACGTGCCGGAGTTTTACGTGGCGTTCGACGTCAAGGAAGGCGACAAGCTTTTCCTGGCGCCGGAGAAGCGGGTGAAGATCTGGTAAGTCATCGCCTGTCATCCCGAGGAGCGGAGCGACGAGGGAACGCGTTCAGCGTCGCTGCAACCTGAACGCGATCCCTCGCTTCGCTCGGGATGACACTAGGGTCCGGGTAAGACGCTAGTCCAGCAGCGGCGAGTCGCTGCGCGTCTTCCAGCCGTACAGGCGCAGGTCCACGCGTCCGTTGATCAACGCTACGCCCTCGGCCGCGAGGCGCTTTTTCTGCTCGCGCCAGTGCCTGGTTCGCGTCGGAAACGAGATCTTGCCCTGCGCGTTGAGCACGCGATGCCAGGGTAATGTCATGTGAGGCGGCGTGTTCTTCAACGCAAAGCCCGCGAGTCGCGCGGCGCGCGGGAAACCCGCGGCGGTCGCGAGCTGCCCATAAGTGGTGACGCGGCCGCGCGGGATGGTCTTCGCGGTCGCCCAGACCTTGAGCAGGGTCGGGTGCTTCCACAGCTTCTCGCGATTCAGCTTCATGCCACGCGGCCTGGCTTGAGGAACACCGGCCTGCCGCCGCCGGCCTGCTCGATCGCCTCGACGTAAGCGAGCTCGCCACCCGCGCCGAGCTGCGGCCGCACGTTGTGTGCGCCGAGATCTTCCCCGCAGGTGTTGCAGACCACGCGCGCCTGCGTCACCTCCCCGCACTTGCGGTGCACGAACTCGATCGGCGCGCCGCGCGCGTCCGTCAGCCAGCGATTGCCCCAGCGCGACAATGCAATCAGCACCGGAAACAGGTCGACCCCCATCGGTGTGAGCCGGTATTCGTAACGCGGGGGTCGCTCGTGATATTGCCGCCGTTCGAGGATGCCTCGCGCAACCAGCAGGTCGAGCCGCTCGGTGAGTACTTTGCGCGAAATGCCGAGGTTTTCCCGAAGCCCCTCGAAGCGCCGCACGCCTAGGAACACGTTGCGGATGATCATGAAACTCCACAGCTCGCCGACGATGTCCATGGCCTTGGCGACACCACAAGGCTGATCGGCAAACTGGGTTCTCTTCATGACACGAATCCACCTCGGCGCTGCTGTGGAGGGCTTTGGCTATGGGAGGCCTTGGCCTCCAACGAGTCGCCACAAGAGACTCGCAAGCGATACTACGTTCCTATTCGAAACTAACGCAACTCCGCGTAAACTCCCCCTCCCAAACCCGTTTCCGGACAAGAACATGAAGCGCATTTCGCTCACGCTAGCCGCGGCACTCCTCGCGGCATGCGCTACCCCGCCGACGGCACCCGTGGTCAGGGTGGTCGAGCCAGTGGCGACGCTCGACGTGCAGCGCGACTACCACTCCTACGCCAACACGCGCGACTTCCAGACCGAGCACCTGGTGCTGGACTTGCGCGTCGATTTCGAGCGTCGCGTGCTCGAGGGCACGGTCGAGCTCCGGCTCAAGCGCCTGTCGGAGGCCGCAACCCAGCTTGTGCTCGACACGCGCGATGTCGATGTGACGGCGGTTGAAGCCGCGACCGGGCAGGGCGCCTTCGCGCCGGCCGCGTTCAAGCTCGCCAACCGCGACGCCATGCTCGGCAGCGCGCTGGCCATCGCCATGCCGGCCGGCGCCGACCGGGTGCGCGTGCAGTACGCCACGCGGCCCGAGGCCTCGGGCCTGCAGTGGGTCACGCCGGAGCAAACCGCGGGAAAGACGTTGCCGTTCCTGTACACGCAGTCGCAGGCGATCCACGCGCGCAGCTGGATGCCTTCGCAGGACACGCCCCTGGTGCGCAGCACGTACGAGGCGCGTATCCGCACGCCGAAGGGCCTCACTGCGGTCATGAGCGCGATCAACCGGCCCGATGCGAAGCGTGACGGTGAATATTCCTTCCGCATGCCGCAGCCGGTGCCGTCGTACCTGATCGCGCTCGCGGTGGGCGACATCAAGTTCCGCCCCATCGGCGCACGCACCGGCATCTACGCCGAGGCCTCGCTCGTAATGGCGGCGTCGTCCGAGTTCGAGGACACCGAGAAAATGCTGGAGGCCTGCGAAAAATTGTTCGGGCCGTATCGCTGGCAACGTTACGACATGCTGGTGCTGCCGCCGAGCTTTCCTTACGGCGGCATGGAGAATCCGCGCCTCACGTTCCTGACGCCGACGGCAGTAGTGGGCGACAAGTCCGGTGTCTCGCTGATCGCGCACGAGCTCGCGCATTCGTGGTCCGGCAACCTGGTGACCAACGCAACCTGGCGCGACTTCTGGCTCAACGAAGGCACCACCACGTACCTCACCTACCGGATCATGGATGAGGTGTACGGCCAGAAGCGCGGCGACATGGAGCGCGTGCTCGGCCAGCAGGACCTCGTCGAGGCATTCGCCGAGGCGAAGAACGAAGGCGACAAGGCGCTCGCGTACGACCAGCGCGGCCGCGACCCGGACGAAGTGTTCAGCTCGATTCCCTACCAGCGTGGCCAGCTGCTGTTGTCGTACCTCGAACAGAAGTTCGGGCGCGCGAAATTCGATGCCTTCCTGCGCGGCTGGTTCGACGAGCACGCGTTCCAAAGCAAGACCACCGAGGACTTCCTCGCATACCTCGATGCGAAGCTCCTGGCGCCAAACCCGGGTGTGGTGCCGCTGGCCAAGGTGGAGGAGTGGGTATACGCGTCCGCGATGCCCACCGACGCGATCTACGCGCAATCCGACGTGTTCGCGAAGGTCGACGCGCAGCGCACCGCGTGGCTCGCGGGAGAGACGCCGGTGATGAAGCTCAAGGCCAAGGCCTGGAGCGCGCACGAGTGGCAGCACTTCCTCGACAACATGCCGGCCGGCGTGCCGGCAGCAAAGCTCGGCGAATTGCAGCAGCGCTTCAAGCTCAACAGCGAGCGCAACAACTACATCGCGATGAGCTGGCTGC
The DNA here is from genome assembly GCA_035526825.1 of Verrucomicrobiia bacterium. GTDB lineage: Bacteria > Pseudomonadota > Gammaproteobacteria > Nevskiales > Nevskiaceae > JACPFV01. The sequence goes on from DATLBT010000028.1 coordinate 29,936, forward strand.
GTCAGGCGATCCGCAGCGGCTACCAGCCGGCGATGCCGACGGTCGAGCGCTTCCTGCTGAGTGTCGGGCGCATGCGTTTCGTGAATCCGCTGTATCGCGAGCTGGTGAAGACTCCCGAGGGCAAGGCGGTTGCGCAGCGGGTGTTCGCGCAGGCGCGGGCGACATACCACCCGATCGGGCAGGCGTCCGTCGAGCGGATCATCGCCGACGCGAAGTGACGGTTAGGGAAATAGAGCCGCAGGCACTCCGAGTTCCAGCGTCTGTACCGCGATCCCCGGCCGCGCCTTCGGCATCTCGCGGAAGAACGCTTCGAGGTCCACCAGCATCGGCGCGGGACGCAGCGGCTCGTCCAGCGAGCGGGTGAAGTCGTCCCAGTGCGTCGGGATCACGCGACGCGCACCGACGGCGTCAACCACCTCGCTCAGGTAGGTCTCGAGGTCGGGCAGCAGCGCAACGCCAAGCAAGACGACGTCGGCACGCCGGCCCGCGAGCTTTCCTTCGATGAACCCGGCGCTGCCGTGGTGCAGTACGCGGCCTTCCGGGTGCTCGACCAGGATCGAGTACGCGCCGCCGAGCTTGTAGTCGGCATAACGCGCCGGTGGCGTCAGCGGCTCGGTGATGTCTCCGGTCGGACGGCCGCCGCTGGCGCCGGCATGCACGCCCTCGACAAACGTCACGCGAAACGAGCCGAACTGCAGCGGTACGTCAGGGACGACGACCTTCAGGCGTTCTTCCGGCAGCCGAGCGCCGCGGCCGATGTTTGCAGTGCTCGCCGAGCCAACCAGCATCGCGCCGGTGAGTTGCGCGACGACGCCGGCATCCATGCCATGGTCGAAATGGGAGTGCGAGACCAGCACGGCGTCGAGCTTGGCGACCTGCGTGTGGGAGGGGCCTCCCCCAGAGGCCAGCCACCGCCGGATCGTGTCTTCGTCCGGTGAAATCTTTGCGTTGCGCAGCATGTTGAGCAAGCCTGGCGCGCGCGTGAAATACGGGTCGATGAAGATTGCGTGCTCGCCATCGCGCAACAGCACGGCGGTGGTGCCGAACCAGGTCGCGGTGAGTGCGCCGGCCCGCGGGCTCGTCAGGGCATAGCGGTGCGCGGTGTATTCGGCAAGGCCAGGCCGCGCGTGGAGCTTCCAGGCGAGCACGGCCGCGCCAACGATGGCGAGTCCGAAGGTGCCAATGCCAATCCACCTGAGCGCTCTCACAGGAACTCCTCGATTTGTCGCCAGGCTGCGAGCTTTGCCGCGCGCGGCATGCCGGCGTGCGCCGGGCTGGTCGACGGCAGGCGCACGCGCCGCAGCGATTCGGCGCGCTCGCCGAGCAAGTGCAGTTTCGGCTCGACATGGCGCCTGAACGCACTCGCAGCCTTGCCGCCGTTGAAAAACACTGCACGCACACGCCGATGCGCTCGCAGGAAGCGCGGCAAGTTGTTGGGTTTTTCGCTCGCCGTCACGATGCTGCCATCGAGGCTGCCGGCGCGCTCGCAGCACTCGAGCACGTCCCAGAGCGCGATGCCGCGCAACCGAAGCATGCGTACGCGCTCGGCGTACGGTAACTCGGGACGCGCGCCCGCCAGTGCGCCCATGATCGGCCAGAACTGGTTATGCGGGTGGGCGTAGTAGCGGCGCTGGCGCAGCGACTCCTCGCCCGGCATCGAGCCAAGGATCAACACGCGTGCATCGGCGCGCGCGAGCGGCGGGAAACTGCGGGCCAGCGGCATGGGCCAACATCGTAGCGCGCCGCCAGTGCGCGTCGCGCTTGCTCAACTCGTGTGTCAGCGCGAGGTACGTTGCCCGCGTGGTCCGCGTGCCGTGCCCTCACGGGGCCGCGCGACGGGCGCGGCGTTGGCGAGATTCTCGGCGACGAACTCCCAGTTCACCAGCGGCCAGAAATGCTGCAGGTACTGGTCGCGGTCGTTGCGATGGTCGATGTAGTACGCATGCTCCCAGAGATCGCACGCCAGCAGCGGCAAGCGGCCCTGGGTGAGTGGTGTGTTGCCGTTGGCCGTCGTGGTTACCTCGAGCGAGCCGTCGTCGTTCATCACCAGCCAGCACCAGCCGGATCCGAACATGTCGAGCGCGGCTTTCTTGAAATGCTCCCGGAAAATGTCGAGATCGCCGAACGAGCGTCCGATGGCGCGCTCAAGCTCGCCGTCGGGCGCCTGTTCATCCGGCGTCAGGCAATTCCAGAAGAACGAATGGTTCCACGCCTGCGCGACGTTGTTGAAGGCCTTGCCAGTCGCGCGCTGGATCATGTCCTCGAGCGTGAGGCCTTCGAGCGGCGTGCCTTCGATGAGCTGATTCGCGGTGTCGACGTACTTGCGATGGTGCTTGCCGTAGTGAAACTCGAGCGTCTCGCGCGACATGTGCGGCTCGAGCGCGTCCAGCGCATACGGAAGCGCGGGCAAAGTGATCGGCATCGGCAAAGCTCCGGCGGGAAGAACGCGCCCGCAGCGCGAAGCCGCGCGCGGGCGTCCGGAGATTTGACCGTGCGCGCAGCGCGCGGTTTGGCCGCTGAAAAACTTACCGGCCGCCGAGCCCCGGACGGCGTGACGGACGGCCACTCCAGCGACGCGGCGCCGGCGAGGCGGGCTGCGCGGCGCCGCCATGCGAGGCGGCCGGCGCGGCGTTGCCGCCGCTCGGCGCGGTACGCGGTTCCGGTGCGCGCTGGGGCTGGCGATTGCCGTGCCCGCCCTGGCCCTTGTGTCCGCCGCCACCGTGTCCGTGACCGCCGCGGCCGCCACGTCCCTGCCGCTGTCCCTGACCGTGGCTGCGACCGTGCCCGCCATGGCCTTGCCGCGGCTGCTGATGCTGCTGCGGACGCTGCGCAGGCTCAGCCGACGGCACGTACCCCTCGACCTGGATCACTTCGATGCTGCGCTTGAGCATGCGCTCGATGGCGCGCAGCTCGTCGCGTTCGTCGTTGCCGACGATCGAGAGCGCCTCGCCATCCAGCCCCGCGCGGCCGGTGCGACCGATGCGGTGGACGTAATCTTCCGGCACGTTCGGCAGCTCGTAATTGACGACGTGCGGCAGCATGTCGATGTCGAGGCCGCGCGCCGCGATGTCGGTGGCCACCAGCACGCGCACCTGCCCGGCCTTGAAGCCGTCGAGCGCGCGGGTGCGCGCGTTCTGGCTCTTGTTGCCGTGCAGTGCGTCGGTCGTGATGCCGTCGCGCGCGAGGCGCTCGGCGAGCTTGTTGGCGCCGCGCTTGGTGCGCGTGAACACCAGCGTCTGGCGCCAGTCTCCTGTGCGAATCAAGTGTGACAGCAGGCCTGCCTTGTCATGCTTGCCGGCCATGACCAGGCGCTGCGTCACCGTCTCGACCGCCGAGTTGCGCGGCGCAATGTCGATGGAAACGGGGGTACGCAGGATGCCGTTGGCGAGCTGGCGGATGTCCTCGGAGAAGGTCGCCGAGAACATCAGGTTCTGGCGCTTGGCGGGCAGGAGCTTGAGCACGCGGCGGATGTCGTGGATGAAGCCCATGTCGAGCATGCGGTCGGCTTCGTCGAGCACCAGCACTTCGACATGCGACAGGTCGATGGTGCGCTGCTGCGCGTGGTCGAGCAGGCGGCCTGGCGTGGCGACGACGATGTCGACGCCGCGGCGCAGGTGGTCGGCCTGCGGATTGAAGCTGACGCCGCCGAAAATCAGCGCGGTCTTGAGCTGCGGCAGGTGGCGTCCGTAAGTGCGCACCGACTCGTTGACCTGCGCGGCGAGCTCGCGCGTCGGCACCAGCACCAGCACGCGGATGCGGCGGTGGCCGGTGGGGACGTGCGCGGACAACTTCTGCAGCAGCGGCAGCGTGAACGCAGCGGTCTTGCCGGTGCCGGTCTGCGCCGCGGCGAGCAGGTCGCGATTGGCGAGGATCTCGGGGATCGCGCGCGCCTGGATCGGCGTGGGAATGGAATAGCCTTCATCGGCAACGGCGCGCAGCAGGCCGTCGGCGAGGCCGAGGGTATCGAATGACATGGTTTACAGCTCCTGATGTGCCCGCCCTCGATCATTCGAGGTACCGGTTCAGGCAACTGATTTAGGGTTGGAAGCTTGCGGAGGGCGGACATTGAATCCGCGGCGAACCGGGCGCTGTAACGCCGCAAGCGCGCGGACTATACGCGAATCGGGCGCCGGGCGCGCCGGCGGCCGAGTGGCGTTTACACTGTCGGCGCTGGGTCGAACTGGGCTGCCTCTGGAACTGCCAGGGCGACGACGACTTCTTCATCCGCGAGCCGCGTGATCGGTGACGGCGTCCAGCGGCCGCTCCAGCGCAGCACGCAGCGCATCGGGAACCGGCTTTTTTGCCAGCGCGCGGTCGACCATGACATAAACGGTTTCGAGCGTTGCGATCAGCGTGGCGCGGCCATCGAGCCGGAAGTCCACCGCGAGGGTCAGCGAGGTGGTTCCGATCCGGACCACCCGTACCTCCGCCTCGACCACGTCGTCGTAGCGCGCGGGGCTCTTCCACTCCGTAACCTGCCGCACCAGCTGGTAGTCGAGTTCGCCGCTGACCACCTGCTCGCCGTAACCCAGCGCGCGGAAGAACTCGCCCACCGCGAGGTCGGCGTACACGCCGTAGCGCGCGTTGAACACCACTTTCTGCGCGTCGCACTCGTCGTAGCGGACGCGGAGGTAGTAACGAAACGCCATCAGAGCAGCGCGCGCCGCAGGTCAGCGAGCTGTTTGCCGAGCGCAACGATGAACCGCGCCGCGTAGGCACCGTCGATCACGCGGTGGTCGTACGACAGCGACAGCGGGCACATCAGGCGCGGCTGGAACGCCTTGCCGTCCCACACCGGCTTCATCTGCGCGCGCGACACGCCGAGGATCGCAACCTCGGGCGCGTTCACGATCGGCGTGAAGTGCGAGCCGCCGATGCCGCCGAGCGAGGAGATCGAGAAGCAGCCGCCTTTCATCTCATCGGGCTTGACCTTGCCATCGCGGGCCTTCTTGGCGAGCTCGGAACACTCCTGCGCGAGCTGCGCTATCCCCTTGTTCCATATGTCTTTTACCACTGGTACGACCAGACCGTTCTCGGTGTCCGCGGCGAAGCCGATGTTGCAGTACTTCTTCAGGACCAGGTTCTCGCCGTCGGGCGCAAGCGAGGCGTTGAACTCGGGGTACTGCTTCATCGCGACGCTGACCGCCTTCATCAGGAACGGCAGCAACGTGAGCTTGATCCCCGACTCCTCGCTTTGCGCCTTGCGGAAGGCTTCCAGTTCGGTGATGTCGGCTTCGTCGTTCTGCGTGACGTGCGGAATGTTGAGCCATGCGCGATGCAGGTGCTGTGCGGAGATCTTGCGGATGCGCGCCAGCGGCTTGCGCTCGACTTCGCCGAACTGCGAGAAGTCGACGGCGGGAATTGCGGGAATGCCCGCGCCGCTGGTAGCGCCGCCAGCCGGCGCGGCGGCGAGCGCTCTCTTGGTGAAGCCCTGCACGTCTTCCGGCGTGATGCGGCCCTTGGGGCCGGTGCCGGAGACTTTCGACAGGTCCACGCCGAATTCGCGCGCGAGCTTGCGTACCGCAGGCGATGCGTGGGGAATTTGGCCGGCGGCCTGGCCGATCCAGGGGGGGCCCTCACCCGCCGCGCCTTGCGCGGCGACCTCTCCCGCTGGCGCGGGAGAGGCAAGAGGAGCGGGCTTTTCTCCCTCTCCCCGCTTTTGCGGGGAGAGGGCCGGGGTGAGGGGCGAGGGCGGCGACTCCGCCCCACCCGCAACTTCAAGCATGCAAATCGGCGCGCCCTTGCCGAGCTTCTGGCCCACCTTCACCTGCAAGCCGCGCACCGTGCCGGCGGACGGCGCCGGCACTTCCATCGTCGACTTCTCGGATTCCAGCACCAGCAGCGGCTGATCCTTTTCGACGGCATCGCCGTCCTTCACCAAAACTTCGATGACGGGGACGTCGGGGTAGTCGCCGATGTCGGGGACGGTGACTTTCATTGGAACCGCAACAGCAACAGCAACCGCACCCTCACCCGCCGCGCTGCGCGTGGCGACCTCTCTCGCTGGAGCGGGAGAGGCAAGAGGGGCGGGCTGAGGAGCGGGCTTTTGCTGTTCCGGGGTGAGGGGCACTTCCCCCTCCAGCGCCATGATCACCGCACCCTTGCTGACCTTGTCGCCCACCTTCACGCGGATGCCGCGCACCACGCCGGCGGCCGGCGCGGGCACTTCCATCGTCGCCTTCTCCGACTCCAGCGTTATCAGCGTCGAATCCTTCTCGACGCGCTGGCCGTCCTTCACCAGCACTTCGATCACCGGTACGTTTTCGTAGTCACCGATGTCGGGGACGATGACGTCGGTCTTCGCCACTAGATCGTCACCGGGTTCGGCTTGTCGGCGCGGATGCCGAAAATCTTCATGGCCTGCGCCACTTTCTCGGCAGGCAGCGCGCCCTGGTCGGCGAGTGCCTTCAACGCCTTCACGGTGATCCAGCGGCGATCGACCTCGAAGAAGTCGCGCAGCGCCGGGCGATTGTCGGAGCGGCCGTAGCCATCGGTGCCGAGCACCGCGTACGGCGCCGCGACGAACGGCCGGATCTGCTCGGCATACGCGCGCACCCAGTCGGTGCTCGCGATGACCGGGCCCTTGCGGCCTTCGAGCTGTTGCGCGAAGTAACCCTTGCGCGGTTTTTTCTCGGGGTTCAACAGGTTCCAGCGCTCGGTGTCCTGGCCGTCGCGGGCGAGCTCGGTGAACGAGGTTGCGCTCCACACGTCCGACGTAACGCCAAACTCTTCCTTCAGCAGTTCGGCGGCCGCGACCACCTCGCGCAGGATCGAGCCGGAGCCGAGCAGTTGCACGTGCAGCTTCGCGGGCTTCTTTTCCTCCTGCAGCAAGTAAAGCCCGCGCACGATGCCGGCCTCGGCGCCCTTGGGCATCGCCGGATGCAGGTGATTTTCGTTGTAGACCGTCAGGTAATAGAAAACGTCCTTCTGGTCGACATACATCTCGCGCATGCCGTGGTGCAACAGCACTGCAAGCTCGTAACTGAACGCCGGATCGTACGCGCGGCAGTTCGGCACGACCGCGGCGAACACGTGCGAGTGGCCATCCTCGTGCTGCAGGCCCTCACCGTTCAGCGTCGTGCGGCCGGCGGTCGCGCCGAGCAGGAAGCCCCGTGCGCGCATGTCGCCGGCAGCCCACGCGAGGTCAGCGACGCGCTGGAAGCCGAACATCGAGTAGAAGATGAAGAACGGCAGCATCGGCACGCCGTGGTTGGCGTACGCCGTCGACGCGGCAATCCACGAGGACATCGCACCGGCCTCGGTAATGCCTTCCTCGAGGATCTGGCCC
>DATLBT010000029.1:0-32371 GCA_035526825.1 Verrucomicrobiia bacterium
GCCATCTTCACCGCCGGCGAGCCCTGGTCCGCGGCGTGGTACACGACGACGCCCTCGAGCCCCAGCGCCTTGACCGTGCGCAGGATGCGCACCGCGATCTCGCCGCGATTGGCGACGAGCACCGACCTGAACGGCCAGCTCATGATCTGGACCCCGGCTTCCGCCGGGGTGACGACGAATTCGAGATTCCGTGCAACAACACTTTCATGATCCCCTCCGTGACCTCATCCACGTCGAGCCGACCGCGGCCCTCGAGGAAATTCCAGCAATGGTGCTCGATACCACCGAAGACGAGGTCGCGCAGCAGCTCGGCCGGCACGCCGGCGGCGAACTCGCCGGATGTAACGCCGTCCTCGACCACGGCCAGCAGCAACCCGGCGTAATCGCGATTCAGCTCGTGCAGCCGCGACCCTCGGTAGTCTGCGCCCGAGCGCACCTCGCGAAACATCAGCCGGCACAGCTGCGGGTTGTCGTGCAGCGAGCGCAGATGGCGCCACGTCAACAGGCGCAGCCGCGCGGATGCGCCCTTGATGCCGGCCAGGTCGCGCGCGTAGTCGGTCGCCATGCGCAGGTACCAGCGCTCGAGCACCTTCAACAGCAGCGCGCGCTTGGTTGGGAAATACTTGAACACGGTGCCTTCGGCGACGCCGAGGCCGACGGCGATGGCCGAAACGGCGGTCGCGTCGAATCCTTTCTCGCAGAACACGGCTTGGGCCGCGTCGAGGATGCCGTTCATCCTCTCGCCGCGCGCGAGCCTTGCGCCGCGCTGCCGCGTGGCCCGCTTCTCCACGTGAGTCACGCTCATGTCGTTCCGCGCTCCCGGAATGCCTGACGTACGAAGGATGGCTCTTGTTTGGTGAGTATCACTCACCTTCGCGTCACTGTCACTGTCGGCGGCCGCAGACGAGTGGCCGTTTCCGGACGTCCCGGTAGAGTGCCCCCATGACCTCCGCAGCCGAAACGCCCCTGCCACTGGCTGCCGTGCGTGTCCTCGCGGGTTCGGGGCACGCGACAGAGGCCTCGGCACTGGCGGAACAGCCGTGGCTTATTTTTCGCGCTGGCGACGTCGCCTCCGCCACCGAGGCACGCCGCCTCGCCGAGTGGCTGCACCAACTGCCCTGCCCGACGCTCGCGGTCGCGGGCCGCGATGCCAGCCGCGCTGTCTTGCGCGCCTGTGACGTGGTGCTGCGCGACGCAAGCGACGCCGCCCCGCTGCTCGCCGGTATCCGCCGCGCGCCGCTGGCCGCGGCGGTGCTCGTGCAACTGCTGCGCGTGACCGAGAAGCTGCGCATCGCCGACGCGCTGTACGCGGAATCGCTGGCATACGCCACGCTGCAGGGCGGCGCAGAGCACAAGCGCTGGCTGCGCGAGCAGAAGCCGGCCACGGTGCGTGGCACCGATAGCGGCAGCGCGGTCGAGATGGCGCGCAGCAACGGCGAACTGGTGATCGAGTTGAACCGTCCGTCGCGGCGCAACGCGATCGGCGTGGCGATGCGTGACGGGCTGGTCGAGGCGTTCCAGCTGGCGGCGGCCGACGACAGCATCGCCAAGGTCCGGCTGCGCGGGCGCGGCAAGTGCTTCAGCGTTGGCGGCGACCTCGACGAGTTCGGCCAGGTGCCGGATCCGGCCACGGCGCACGCGATCCGCATGGCAACGCTGCCCGCGCGCTGGCTGGCGCGCTGCGCGGACCGCGTCGAGGCGGATCTGCACTCGGCTTGCATCGGTGCGGGTATCGAACTGCCGGCCTTCGCGCGGCGCGTCACCGCCGCGCCCGACACGTTTTTCCAGCTGCCGGAGTTGTCGATGGGGCTGATTCCTGGCGCGGGCGGCACGGTGAGCATTCCGCGGCGCATCGGGCGGCAACGCGCGGCGTGGCTGATGCTGAGCGGCAAGCGCATCAATGCGAAGACGGCGCTGGATTGGGGGTTGGTCGACCAGATTCGTTGACCGTCGGGCCCAGGGGCCCTCCCACAGACAGCTCAGTGGGGCCTTCTCACAGACAGCTTAGGGTGTGCTTTGGGAGGAAGGCTTTCTGTGGGAGGGGCCCTGGCCCCGACAGTTGTGCCACCGACCTCGGGCCCAGGGACCCTCCCACAGATCGCTTAGCGCGTTTACCAAGCTCACCACATCGGACGATGAACGAGGGCTTTCTCTGGACGAGCATGGCGCACCGCTTTCACCGTCGACTCCCATGACAGACCCCGTTTCCGCCGGACGCCCGAGCGTCATGCAGGCCTTCACCGGCCTTTCCACCGACGAGATGGAGATCCTGGCGAACGCCGACCGCTTTGCGCAGGCCGAGCTCTACCCGCTCGCGCCGCGCATGGACAACGAGGAATGGTGGCCGAGCGAGGCGTTTCCCAAAATCGGCGCGACCGGCTACTTCGGCATCACCGCGCCCGAAACCTACGGCGGCTCGGGGCTGGACCTCATGACCTCGGGCCTCGTGTTGCAGGCGTTCTCTCGCTGGAACCACGCGCTGGGCCTGGCGTGGGTCGCGCACGAGAACCTGTGCCTGCACAACATCCTGCGCAATGCCAACGACGCGCAGAAAAAGAAATACCTGCCCGGCCTGTGCAAGGGCACCGCGATCGGTGCACTCGGGCTCACCGAGCCTGGCGCGGGGTCGGACGCGCTCGGCTCGATGCGCACCACGGCGAAGCGCGACGGCGGCGATTACATCCTCAACGGCCGCAAGATCTACATCACCAATGGTCCCGTCGCCGACGTATTGCTGGTCTACGCCAAGACCGACAAGGACAAGGGCAGCCAGGGCATCTCGGCGTTCATCGTCGAGAAGGATTTCCCGGGCTTCAAGGTCGCGCAAAAGCTCATCAAGATGGGTTTTCGCGGTTCGCAGACGGCGGAGCTGGTGTTTGACGACTGTCGCGTGCCGGCCGAGAACCTGGTCGGCGTCGAGGACCGCGGAGTCAAAGTGGTGATGAGCGGGCTGGACCTCGAGCGCGCGATGATCGCGCCGATCTGCCTCGGCATCGCCGAACGCGCGCTGGCGCTGGCGATCGACTACGCGAAGCAGCGCAAGCAGTTCAACCAGCCGATCGCGAACTTCCAGATGATCCGCGCCAAGCTCGCGCAGATGTTCACTTGGGTCGAGGCAATGCGGCTGTTCACCTACCAGACGCTGCGCGCAGCCAACACGCTCGACGAATCCGGCGGCGGCCGCGGTGAAATCCACAAGCTCACCGCGGCGAGCGTGATGTTCGCGGCCGACACCATGAACCAGGTGCTGAACGAGGCCGTGCAGGTTCACGGCGGCACCGGCTATATCTGGGAGTCCGAGATCAACCGGCTGTACCGCGCGATCAAGCTGCTCGAGATCGGCGCCGGCACGACCGAGGTGCGCAAGCTGATCATCAGCCAGGAGTTGCTCGGTGCTTGATGTCATCCCGAGGAGCGAAGCGACGAGGGACCGCGTTCAGCGTGGCGGCCCGGTGAACGCGATCCCTCGCTTCGCTCGGGATGACACACCTTTCGCTCGGGATGACGCGCTGTGAAGAAGCTCTGGCGCGCCCCCACCGTCTACCGTCCCGGGCTGTTCAAGGGCAAGACAGTGCTCGTGTCCGGCGGCGGCAGCGGCATCGGCCGGGCTTGCGCGCTGCTGTTCGCCCGGCTCGGGGCCAACGTGGTGATTTGCGGGCGCACCGCCGAGAAGCTGGAGGCCGTCGCGGCCTTTGCGCGCAGCAAGCGCGCCAGGATGATCGCGGTGCCGTGCAACATCCGCGAGCCTGAGCAGGTGTCAACGTTGTTCGAAAAGGTCAGCGAGGCGTTCGGCACGCTCGACGTGCTGATCAACAACGCCGGCGGCCAGTTTCCGCAGCCGGCGATCGATTTTCCCGAGAAGGGCTGGAACGCCGTCATCCACAACAATCTCAACGGCACCTTCTACATGATGCAGCGCGCCGCCAAGGAGTGGCGCCAGCGCCGGAAGGGCGGCGCCATCGTCAACGTCGTTGTCGTCACCGACCGCGGCATGCCGGGCGTTGCGCACACCGTCGCCGCGCGCAGTGGCGTGATCGGACTTACCCGCACCGTAGCCGTGGAATGGGCGCCGCTCAACGTCCGCGTCAACTGCATCGCGCCCGGCCTGACCGCCACCGAAGGCCTCGACGTCTACCCGCCCGAGGCGCGCAAGGAGTTTCCGCGCGCCAATCCGATGAAGCGCCCGGGCACGCCGATGGAGATCGCCGAAGCCGCGATCTGGCTGGCGAGCCCGGCGGCGAGTTTCGTCACTGGCGAGGTGCTGACCGTCGATGGCGGCGGCAAGTTGTGGGGCGAACTGTGGACCGCGGGGCGGCCGGCATATTTCTCCTGAAATGCCTGGACCGGTCCTGGCGGCGTTGCCGCTGAAAGTGACATATGTTACCGGTGCGCCGCACGCGCCAACTGACGAGAGGAAGCCATGAAGATCCAGCATGCTGCCCTGCTCGCCTGCCTGTCCGTGAGCGCCTGCGGCGAATACGCCGGCGCACCCGCGCCGGTCGCGGGCACTCCACCCGGGGGCGGTACAACGCCCGGCAACATCAACGACTTCGTCGCGACGCGCATCACTCCGCGCCTCGAGTTCTGCCGCGACTGCCACGTGCCCGACGGCATCGCCGACACGGCGCTCGGCGAGAAATTCATGCTGTCGCCGAACGCGGCTGAGGATTACGCCAAGCTGCGCGCCTCGTGGGAAGCGCTCGGCGGCGGCATCGACGACAACCGCATCCTGTTGAAGTCGGCCAACATTGACCCCGAGCGCCACTCGGGCGGCGCCGCGTGGCCCCTGGGCTCGGTGCCTTACGCCGATGCCAAGCTCCTGCTCACCTGCTGGCAGACGCCAGCCGCGTGCTCGCTCACGAGCCTCGGTCCGGCGCCGACCGAACTGCCGCTGCTCGGCAGCGCGCGCGGCGGCCACTATCACCACGATTTCTGCGCGGGCAAGCCCGACAGCACCGTGGTGCCGGCGGACCCGCGCGAGCTGGTCACGGCCACCGCGCAGAAGGGCAAAGCCGTGTACATGAACGTCGACTGGCGCACCTGCCAGGCCGACAACCATCCCGGGACCTGCGGTGAGTTGCGCGCACGCGTGCAGCGCGGCTTCACGATCGTTGCCGCCGCCGGCCAGACCGGCGCCGGTACCTTCTTCGCCGGCTCGTCGAGCGACTCCGGCTACGCGTTCCCGGCGAGCGACTACGCAGCGATGTGGCAATCGATCTGGGAGATGGATGAGCGCCCGGACAACTTCGACCAGCTCGTTGCCGAGCGCTGGGGCATGCCGCTGTCGCCGACGCGCAATCCGTACCCGCTGCCTGGCGAGGACGCCAGCACCACCGATGGCGGCAGCGGCCAGCTGCCGATGGGCCTGACCCAGCTGCGCAATGCCGACGGCAGCTGGACCGGCAACCTCAACGTGACCTGCAGCATCTGCCATGGCGGCGGCGTGGGTGTGGCGTCCGAAGGCACAGGCCTCGGCGCGATGTACGGCACCAATTCCCTGTCCGACATCACGGTGATGTTCACCGACCTCGCGCGGCTCGTGCCGCAGCAGGGCGCGCTGGCCGGCATCGCGCAGAACAAGGTGCGTGGCACCGGCAACATCACCAATTTCCAGCTGTTCGGCACGCTGACGTTGACCGAGTCGTTCTCCGATCCCGAGGCGCTCGCCTACTACCTCGCGATCCAGGGTGAGCCGTCGACCGGCACCGAGGATCCGCCGGTGTGGTGGAACGGCGGCCACCGCGTCGGCAAGTTCTTCGACGCGGGCCTGCCGTGGGACGCCAAGCGCATCGAGCTGTCATTCCATTTCCCGAACACGCCAAACCACCCGGACATGGCGGCCGACAAGCAGTGGATCCTCGACAACATGCAGGACAGCGACGCGTGGATCACCTCGCTGCGCTCGCCGGCGTGGCCGGAAGGCACGCTCGGCGCGATCGATACCGAGCTCGCCGAGCGCGGAGCGGTGCTGTTCCACAACAAGGACCTGTGGGCCGACAAACTGGAAAACCCGGTCGGCAAGCCCGAGGGCGGCAACGGTTCCTGCGCCTCGTGCCACGGCGCCTACTCACCGCGCTACGTCAATGACCCGGCATTCCTCGTATCGCCGCTGCTCGAGGGTGTGGCTGCGCACGTGGTGCCGCTCGAGGTGATCGAGACCGACAGCAAGCGCCTCGACGGCAACAGCGACGCCGTCGTCACCTACTCGCGCTACAACTGGTTCGCGTATCCCGATGGCCCGTTGCGCGATAACGGGGCGCCGGCCTGCGGCAACCACGCCGACGCGGAAATCCGTGGCGACTGGGCGCCGGGCTACCTCGCGCCACCGCTGTACGGCGTGTGGGCGACGGCGCCCTACTTCCACAACGGCGCGGTTCCTGACCTCACCGGCGTGCTCGACGCGGCCGAGCGCCCCGCAATCTGGCGTCGGCTGTCGAAGGCCCCGCGCGCCGACCAGGCGGGCACGGTGGTCATGGGTTACGACGAGCGCCTCGCCACCGGCTATGACGCCGCGCGCATCGGCTGGAAGTACGATGAGCTGATATGCGGCACCGGCTCGTTGCCCTTCGTCGATTGCGATGCAACCGGCATGGATGCGCCGACGGCGCAGGACGCGCTTGGCGAATTCTGGTTGCGCGGCGGGCTGGCCTGGAACATCGCGAATCCCCCGATCATGACCGACGAGCAGATCGAGGAGCGCAAGGTCTACAACACCTTTTACTACTCACAGAGCAACGCCGGCCACGCCTTTACCGACGTTCTGACCGCTGCCGAGCGCCGCGCGCTGATCGAGTACCTGAAGACGCTATGAGGCTGCCGGCCGCAGTCACGCTGGTCGCAACTTGCCTGCTCGCCGGTTGCGGCACCCCGCCGAAGGCCTGGGAACGCAACCCGCTCGCGGAGCCAACGATGGCGTTCGAGCCCGATCCGCTGCTGGCTGGCTATCGGAACCACCTGCACGCAAGCAAGGAACAGGCCGCCGGCAGTGGCGGCGCGGGCAGCGGCGGCTGCGGTTGCTCCAACTGATGCGCAAGCCCTCGCCCGCCCTGCTCGCACTCGGCGCCTCGGCATTGGCCGCGCTGTCGGCGGGCCGCGCGCAGGCACAACCCGACGGCAACGACACGCAGGTCGACTATCGCTACTCGGCGTACCGCGAGGACGCGCTGCCGCAGGACCGCGTTGTCGCCGGCACCGGTGAGCGCTACGCGGTCGACACGCACCAGTTCCGGCTCGTGCAGACGGCCGGCGAGACCACCACGCTCAGCGCGGACCTCACACTCGAGACTATGAGCGGCGCCTCGCCGCGCTTCGTGCAACCCGACGCGGACGGCAACCCCGTCCAGGTCATGAGCGGCGCGTCGATCGAGGACAAGCGCGGCGATTTGCAGGTCAGCATGAAGCGCGCGAAAGCAGGCCGCAGCGCCACGCTGAGCCTCGGCTACTCCGGCGAGGAGGATTACTCGGCGATCAATGGCGCGGTCGAAGGTGGCTTCGAGCTTGACGACCGCATGACGACGCTGTCCTTTGGCCTCGGGTATTCGGACGACACGATCGACCCGAGCCAAGGCATGACTCCCACGGGCACATTGCACGACAAACGCTCCGCAGCGACCGTGTACGGCTCTTACGCCCGCGTGCTCGATGCGGTTACCGCGGTGCAGACGACCGTCAGCTTCACCGCGCACGACGGCTACCTCGGCGATCCGTACAAGGAAGCCTGGATCGTCAACGCCGCGAATACCGTGCCCGACGCGCGCCCCGACGGCCGCCAGCAAGTGTCGTGGCTGACGCGGCTGCGGCGCTTCTTCAAGGGCGCGGACGCCGCGCTGCACGCCGACTACCGCTACTACCACGACGATTGGGAGGTGGACGCGCACACCGTCGACCTCGCGTGGCACCAGAATTTCGGCGCGATGTTGCGCGTGGCGCCGGGCGTGCGCTGGTACAGCCAGAGCCAGGCTTTTTTCTACGAGCCGTTCTACAACGCGCCGCGCAGTGACGGCTTCGCCTCGAGCGACTACCGACTGTCGCCCTACGGCGCGGTCAGCGCGAACCTGTCCGCGACCTGGGACTTCGACGGATGGAACGCGGGCCTGCGTTACGAGCGCTACGAAAGCTCGCCGGACTACGCGCTGGGCAAGGTCGCGGTCGAGAATCCCGGTCTCGTCGATTTCGACGTTGCCTCGCTGAGCGTGCAGGCACGGTTCTGAAGCTGAAGCTGCACCAGCATCGCTTCAAGGCGATGGGCGGGCCGTGCGAACTGCAGGCCCACGTCATCGATGGGGCGGATGATGCCAGCGCCGCGTTCGTCGCGGCCGAAGCCGAGGTGCGCCGGCTCGAGGCGCGCTACTCCCGCTACCGCGACGACAGCGTCACCACGCTCATCAACCGCAGCGCCGGCACCGAGTCTGGCTGCGTGGTCGATGCCGAGACCGCCGCCCTGCTCGACTTTGCCGACACCGCGTTCGAGCAGAGCGGCGGCTTGTTCGACCTCTCCAGCGGTGCGCTGAGGCGAGCTTGGGATTTCAAGGCCCAGCGCGTGCCGGAAGCCAATGAGCTTGCGCAGGCGCTGGCATGTGTCGGCTGGCAGCGCGTCGACTGGCAGTGGCCCCGGCTGTTTCTTGCGCAGGGCATGGAGCTCGACTTCGGCGGCATCGTCAAGGAATACGCGGCCGATCGCGCCGTCGACGTGCTGCGCGCGCACGGCGTGCGCCACGGCCTCGCCGAGCTTGGCGGCGACATCGCGATTGTCGGGCCGCATCCGGACGGCGCGCCCTGGCAGGTCGGCATTCGCCATCCGCGCGACCCGGGCCAGGCCATCGCCACGATCCCGCTCGCGCACGGCGCCATTGCCAGCAGCGGCGATTATGAGCGCTGGTTCGAAACGGGTGGCACGCGCTACTGCCACATCCTGAACCCGCTCACCGGCTGGCCAGCGCAGGGCCTGGCCTCTGCCAGCGTGGTGGCGCCGCAATGCCTGCTCGCAGGCGCGGCCTCCACCATTGCAATGCTCAAGGGCGCACAGCACGGCCCGGCGTGGCTCGACGCGCTCGGCTTGGCCCACCTCTGCGTGACGCCTGGGGGTGCGGTGGTCGGGGCCTTGGGCGGCGCCTGAACCACTCCTGCTGCCACCGGAGCCAAATTTCCCCCTATCGGGTTCGAAACCGATGCGCTAATTTTTCTGCGCTTCCCACGGAGGGGAACATGAGTCTCGACAAGCAGGCGCTGATCGATCGTGGCGGTCCGCTTCTGGGGCCCGCTGCCGCCCACGTCGCGGAAGCCGCGCCCGCCTTCGACGAGGTCCCGCTCAAGGGGCGCGTCCGGATCCGGCTGGCGGACTACGTCGGCAAGGTGGTCTACCTCGACTTCTGGGCGTCCTGGTGCTCCCCGTGTCGGCGATCGCTACCCTGGCTCGAGCGCCTGCATCGCGAGCACAACGCAGCGGGCCTCGAGGTGATCGGCATCAACGTCGACGAAAAGGCGGCGGATGCGCGCGCCTTCCTGCGGCGCTACCCGGTTGGTTACCCAACCATCAACGACGCTGGCGGCGCCATCGCGGCGCGTTACAACGTGCTCGACGTCCCCACCAGTTTTTTGATCGACCGCGCCGGTTGCGTGCGTTCGGTCCACCACGGCTTCCGTCCTGCGGACGCTACGCGGCTCCGCCGCGCGCTCGCGATCCTGCTGCGCGAGGCTTCCCCGACCTAGGCCGCCGCGCGCGCCGGGACCGCCTTGCCGAACAATTCCGCGATCAGGCGTTCGCCCTCGGCCAGCACGAAGTAGCGGAATGCTTCCGCCGCCGGCGCCAGCGGCCGTGCCGGCAGGTGCACGAGGTGCCAGCGCCGCATGACCGGCAAGCCCTGGATGTCGAGCACGCGCAACGACCCGGCGGTGAGTTCCTGCGCCACCGTGTGCAGCGACAGGAATGCCAGCCCCATGTCCGCGAGCACCGCCTGCTTGATGGTCTCGTTGCTGCTCATCTGCATCGACAGCGGCGGTGCGATGCGATGCTCCTGGAAGAAATGCTCCATCGCCGCGCGCGTGCCCGATCCCGGCTCGCGCACGATGAAGGCCTCCTGCGCCAGCGAAGAGGGCGCGAAGTTGCGCGAGCGCGCCAGCGGATGCGTCGGCGATGCCACCACGCCCAGCGGATGTGCGGCGAACGGTTCGGCGCGCGCGGCGAGCGCCTCCGGCGGCCGGCCCATGACGGCGAGGTCGACCTCGTTGCCGAGCAGCGCCTGCACCAGCTGCTCGCGGTTGCCGAGTTGCAGCAGGATCTCCACGCCCGTGTGCTCACTGCGGAAGCGCGCCAGCAGGCGCGGCAGGAAGTGGTCGGCGGTCGATACCATGCCGATGACCACGCGCCCGCCCTTGAGGCCGCGCAGCCGCGCGATGGTGTCCTCGGCCTCCTTCAGCGCGGCGAAGATCCGCCGCGCGTAGACCAGCAGGTACTCGCCCGTCGTCGTCAGGCGCATGCCCTTGCCGACGCGCTCGAACAGCGGCAGCCCGACCGCGGACTCGAGGTCGCGGATCTGCATCGACACCGCCGGCTGCGTCAGGTGGAGGGCCTGCGCGGCACGGCCTATGCCGGAGGCGCGCGCCACCTCGATGAGTGCGCGGAGCTGGCGGAGCGAGGGTTCTCTCATAAGGTTCGCTTATGACGACCCCCAGAAAAAATGAAGGTTCCTGAATGGAATGACTGTCCGGGGGCACGGTCATAGGCCCATTGCCGGCGCTCCGCCGGCGCTTTTCCAGGGAACAGTCATGAACGACCCCGCCCCGACCGAGATCCGGGACTTCAAGAAGCGCTACGCCGCCGGCGTGCTCAAGTACAAGGAGATGGGCTACTGGCGCCCGGACTACGAGCCCAAGGAAACCGACGTGATCTGCCTGTTCCGCATCACGCCGCAAGACGGCGTCGACCCCGAGGAGGCCGCGGCCGCGGTTGCCGGTGAGTCGTCGACCGCAACCTGGACCGTGGTCTGGACCGACCTGCTGACGGCGGCGGACAACTACCGCGCCAAAGCCTTCCGCCTCGATCCGGTGCCGCAGACCGAGGGCGCGACCGAAAAGAGCTGGTTCGCCTACGTGGCGTACGACCTCGCGCTGTTCGAGGAAGGCTCGATCGCGAACATGACCGCATCCCTCATCGGCAACGTCTTCGGCTTCAAGCCGCTGAAGGCCCTGCGCCTCGAGGACCTGCGCATCCCGGTCGCCTACGTGAAGACCTTCAAGGGCCCGCCGACGGGAATCATCGTCGAGCGCGAGCGCCTGGATAAATTCGGCCGACCGCTGCTCGGCGCCACCACCAAGCCCAAGCTCGGCCTGTCCGGCAAGAACTACGGCCGCGTGGTGTACGAGGCGCTGAAGGGCGGCCTCGACTTCACCAAGGACGACGAGAACATCAACAGCCAGCCGTTCATGCACTGGCGTGACCGCTTCCTGTTCGTGATGGAGGCGGTGAACCGCGCGCAGGCCGAGACCGGTGAGGTCAAGGGCCACTACCTCAACGTGACGGCGGCGACGATGGAGGACATGTACGAGCGCGCGGAGTTTGCGCGCGACCTCGGCTCCTGCATCGTCATGATCGACCTCGTCATCGGCTACACCGCGACGCAGTCGATGGCGAACTGGGCGCGCAAGAACAACATGATCCTGCACATGCACCGCGCTGGCCACAGCACCTACACGCGCCAGCGCTCGCACGGCGTGTCGTTCCGCGTGATCAGCAAGTGGCTGCGCCTCGCCGGCGTCGACCACCTGCACGCGGGAACCGCGGTGGGCAAGCTCGAGGGCGACCCGATGACCGTGCAGGGTTTCTACAACGTGCTGCGCGACGACGTGACCAAGCAGGACCTGCAGCGCGGCGTGTTCTTCGACCAGGACTGGGCCGGTCTGCGCAAGGTGCTGCCGGTGGCTTCGGGCGGCATCCACGCCGGCCAGATGCACCAGTTGCTGCACCTGTTCGGCGACGACGTCTGCCTGCAGTTCGGCGGCGGCACCATCGGCCACCCGATGGGCATCCAGGCCGGCGCGACGGCCAATCGCGTTGCGCTCGAGGCGATGGTCAAGGCGCGCAACGAGGGCAAGGAAATCGAGCACGAAGGTCCCGAGATCCTGCAGAACGCAGCGCGGCACTGCCGGCCGCTGCAGCAGGCGCTCGATATCTGGAAGGACATCACCTTCAACTACACCTCGACGGATTCGCCGGATTTCATCTCGACGCCGACCGCGGTCCATTAAGGAGAGCCGACATGCGCATCACCCAGGGCACATTTTCGTTCCTCCCCGACCTCACCGACGACGAAATCAAGGCGCAGATCGATTACGCGCTCGGCAAGGGCTGGGCCTGCTCCATCGAGTTCACCGACGACCCGCACCCGCGCAATACCTACTGGGACATGTGGGGCATGCCCATGTTCGACATGAAGGACGCATCCGCGGTGATGATGGAAGTGACCGCCTGCCGCAAGGCGAAGCCCGACCAGTACATCAAGGTCAACGCCTTCGACAATTCGCGGGGCATCGAGTCGATGGCGATGTCGTTCCTCGTGCAGCGGCCGGCTGAAGAACCGGGCTATCGCCTGCAGCGCCAGGAAACGCGTGACCGCCAGCTGCGCTACACGACCGAGTCTTACGCGACCGCCCGGCCGTCGGGCGCGCGCTATCGCGCATCGAGTGCCGAATGACGGGTGCCGGGTGAGCGTCGACCTTCAGGCGCTGCTCCGGGATGCCAAGGTCACCGAGGTCCTCGAGAAACTGGACCGTGAACTGGTGGGCCTGGCTCCGGTGAAGGCGCGCATCCGCGAGACCGCGGCGTTCCTCGTGGTTTCACGGGCGCGCGCGCAACTCGGGCTGGAAGCAGCCACGCCCAACCTGCACATGAGCTTCACCGGCAACCCCGGCACCGGCAAGACGACGGTCGCGCTGCGCATGGCGGACATCCTCCACCGGCTCGGTTACGTGCGGAAGGGTCACCTGGTCTCGGTGACGCGCGACGACCTTGTCGGCCAGTACATCGGCCACACCGCGCCCAAGACCAAGGAGATCCTCAAGAAAGCGATGGGCGGCGTGCTGTTCATCGACGAGGCCTATTACCTGTATCGGCCCGAGAACGAGCGTGACTACGGCCAGGAGTCGATCGAGATCCTGCTGCAGGTCATGGAAAACCACCGCGACGACCTGGTGGTGATCCTCGCGGGATACAAGGACCGCATGGACACGTTTTTCCGCAGCAACCCGGGCTTTTCATCGCGCATCGCCCACCACATCGACTTTCCCGACTACAGCGAGCCGGAGCTCATGTCGATCGCGCAGCTGATGGTCGAGCGCATGAACTACCGGCTCGACACCGAGGCGCAAGCCGCGCTGCGCGAGTACATCGAGCGGCGCGTGCAGCAGCCGCACTTCGCCAATGCGCGTTCGATCCGCAACGCGCTCGACCGCGCGCGGCTGCGCCAGGCGAGCCGGCTGTTCGACCGCGCGCTCGAGCACGGCGGCGCCACTGGCGTTGATGAACTGCAATCGCTGTCGGCGTCCGACATCCGCGCCTCGCGCGTGTTTCACGCGCCGGTCACCGACACCAAGCCCGAGCGTCACGCGCACCACTAGGGGAGTCACCATGCTTCGCGGACGCACCACGCTGTCGAAATTCCTCATCGAGCAGCTCAGCGGATTGGACGACCACAGCCAGCTGGCCGGCCTGCTGGTCGACGTCGCCGCGGCCATCAAGGGCATCGCCGCGATGACGGCCAAGGGCGCCCTCGAGACGCCGCCGCGCGGAGTCGTCAGCGGCGCGCGCTCCCCCACGCCGCTGGAAGCCGGTGCCGACGAGGAAATCCTGCGCTCGTGCGATTGGGGCGGCCTCGCTGCCGGGCTGGCGTCGAAACGCACCACGCAGCCGCACGCGATCCCGGCCGATTACAAACGCGGCCGTTACCTGCTGTGCTTCGACCCGCTGGCCGGCGCGGCCAACTTCGACGTCAACATGCCGGTCGGCACGATCTTTTCGGTGCTGCACCACATGCAGGACGCTCCACCCGACGACGCCGCGTGGCTGCGGCCGGGCCGCGAGTTGCTCGCGGCCGGCTATGCGATCTACGGCCCGGCGACGATGCTGGTGCTGACCGTCGGCAAAGGCACGCACGGCTTCACGCTCGATCGCGAGATCGGCAACTTCATCCTGACCCACCCGGAGCTGCGCATCCCGGAGGACACCGGCAAATTCGCGGTCAACACCGGCAACGAGCGCCACTGGGAGTCGCCGGTGCGGCGCTATGTGGAGGAATGCAAGGCCGGGCGCAGCGGCATCCGCGGGCGTGATTTTTCGATGCGCTGGATCGCCTCGATGGTCGCCGACGTCCATCGCATCCTGCTGCGCGGCGGCGTATTCATGTGCCCGCGCGGTGAAAAACCCGACTCGGTGCAGCTTGTGTTCGAAGCGGCGCCGGTCGCGCTTCTCATCGAGCAGGCCGGCGGGCTGGCGTCGACGGGCCGCCAGCGCGTGCTCGACGCAACGCCGGCGGAACTGCACGACGCGGTGCCGGTGTTCCTCGGTTCGCGCAACGAGATCGAGCGCATCGAGCGTTACCACCACGAATTCGACATCGGCACCGACAAGCCGTACGAGTCGCCGCTGTTCAAGGAACGCTCGCTGTACCGGGAAGGGGTTAGGGATTAGGGGTTAGGGATTAGTGAAAAGCCAGAAGCGAACCCACCAATCCTGACCCCTAACCCCTAACCCCCAATCCCTAACCCCTAATCCCATGTCGACCAAACACCCCATCATCGCCGTCACCGGCTCCTCCGGCGCCGGTACCACGACCGTGATGAACGCGTTCAAGAGCATCTTCACGCGCGACAAGATCAACGCGGCGGTGGTCGAGGGCGATGCTTTCCACCGCTATGACCGCAAGGCCATGCGCGCGCGCCAGAAAGAGGCCGAAACGGAGCATCGCAACTTCAGCCACTTCGGGCCCGACGCCAATATCCTCGAGCATCTCGAGGCGCTGTTCCGCTCGTACGCCGAGACCGGCACCGGCAAGACGCGGCAATACCTGCACGACGACGATGTCGACAGCGGCCAGGAAGCCGGCACCTTCACGCCGTGGGTGGACGTCCAACCCGGCACCGACCTGCTGTTTTACGAAGGCCTGCACGGCGGTTACGCCGACGACCAGTTGGACCTGGCGCGACATCCTGACCTGCTGATCGGCGTGGTGCCGGTGATCAACCTCGAGTGGATCCAGAAGCTGCATCGCGACAAGAACCTGCGCGGCTACAGCCACGAGGCCGTCGTCAGCACGATCCTGCGGCGCATGCCCGACTACGTGAACTACATCGTCCCGCAGTTCTCGCGCACCCACGTCAATTTCCAGCGTGTGCCGACGGTGGATACGTCCAACCCGTTCATCGCGCGCGACATCCCGAGCGCCGACGAGAGCATGGTGGTGATCCGCTTCGCCGATCCCAAGGGCATCGACTTTCCGTACCTGCTGTCGATGCTGCACGATTCGATGATGACGCGGCCCAACACGATCGCGGTTCCCGGCGGCAAGATGGGACTCGCGATGCAGCTGATCTTCACGCCGATGATCCTCAGGTTGATGGACCTCAAGCGGCGCGCCTGAGGTCCAATCCCCCATGTACGACCTCGTCCTGTTCGACCTCGATGGCACCCTTATCGATACCGCGCCCGACATCGCCGATGCCGTGAACCGCGTGCTGGCCGATCGCGGCCTGCGCCGGCGGTCGGCAGCGTGGGTGCGCGACCGCATCGGCAACGGCTCGCGCGCGCTGCTGGTCGAGGCGCACGCCAACTCGCCCGATGCGGCCACGGTGGCCGCGCTGATGGATGAGTTCGCGGGCGCCTACGCCAAAACATGTGGCAAGCGCGGTCGGCTTTTCCCCGAGGCGGCGACGGTGCTGAGCACCCTGCGCAATGCCGGGGTGCGCCTCGCGCTGCTGACCAACAAGGAAGAGCGTTACGTGCGCTTCCTGCTCGAAGTGCATGGGCTCGACTCGGACTTCGACACGCAGGTCTGCGGCGACACCCTCGCCGTGAAGAAGCCGGACCCGAAGGTCGTGCATCACTGCCTGCGCGCCTTCGCAGTGCCGAAGCACCGTGCGCTGCTGGTCGGCGATTCGTCCATCGACGTTGCGA
Source organism: Verrucomicrobiia bacterium (assembly GCA_035526825.1). Classification (GTDB taxonomy): domain Bacteria; phylum Pseudomonadota; class Gammaproteobacteria; order Nevskiales; family Nevskiaceae; genus JACPFV01. The sequence goes on from DATLBT010000029.1 coordinate 16,163, forward strand.
CCGCGCGTGCTGCGGGTATCGCCGTGTGGGCCGTCAACTACGGCTATAACCACGGCAAGCCGATCGCCGATTCACGGCCCGACCGCATCATCGCGTCGCTCAGCGAGGTGCTCGAACCGTTCGCCCGGCGCATTACCGCCGTGGCCGGCCCTCAGCCGCCGCGCGCTTCGTCGAGCAGCTTGTACTTGCGCAGCAACCCGCGGAACTGATGGTAGGTCAGGTTCAGCAACTGGGCCGCCTTGCGCTGGTTGAAGCGCGCCTGGTCGAGCGCGGCGCGGATCAGCTTCACCTCGAACTGACCCGCGGCCTGCGAAAAGTCCAGCGGCAATTTTGGCCCGGCCTCGGCCGCAGGAGCCGATGAAGCGGAGGGCATGGATGCCGCCGCCACTGCCCGCTCGCCCGGCACCGCCGAGTTCTGCGGGCGGTACGGCGAGTTGAACGGGTCGAACTCGACGCGCTCGATCGGCCTTTTTGGCGAGTCCGCGCGGTACACCGCGCGCTCCACCGCGTTGCGCAACTCGCGCACATTGCCGGGCCAGTCATAGGCGCGAAGCTGCGCCTCGGCCGGCGGGGCGAATCCCGCGAAGTATTCGTGGCCGAGCTCGCGCGCCATGTCCTGCGCGAATTTCTGCGCGAGCAACAGGATGTCTTCGAGCCGTTCGCGCAACGGCGGCACCGTGATGACGTCGAACGACAGGCGGTCCAGCAAGTCCTCGCGGAAACGTCCCTGCTTGGCCAGCAGCGGCAGGTCCTGGTTGGCGGCGCCGACCAGGCGCACATCGCCCTTTTGCGTCTCCGACGAGCCGAGCTTCTCGAACTCGCCGTACTCGACGACGCGCAAGAGCTTTTCCTGCAGGCGCAGGCTCATGCTCGCGATCTCGTCGAGGAACAGGGTGCCACCGCTGGCGAGCTCGAAGCGTCCCACGCGCCCACGCACCGCGCCGGTGAACGCACCCGGGACGTGGCCGAACAGTTCCGACTCCAGCAATTCCTCGTTCAACGCCGCGCAATTGAACTTGATGAACGGCCGCTGCCAGCGCTCGGAGAGAAAATGAACGCGAGAAGCGATGAGCTCCTTGCCGGTCCCCCGCTCACCGATGATCAGCACCGGCTTCGTGAGCGGCGCCACCCTCGATACCCGCTCCAGCGCCGCCAGGAAGTTGTCCGCCTGCCCGATGATCGGATCCGGGTCATCTCGCATAATCATTAGCTAATCCTGCCACGTATTAGCCACTCTCGCCGCCAACGATAGGCGCGGGGGTCAGAGTCGTGCTCGCAAGCTGTTGATTACAAAGGCCCGCCACGGCTGTTATCAGTTGGCACGCCCCTCGCTATAAGACAGGCACGCAGTCACACCAAATTCGACGGGAGCACCCAATGAACAAGAGTCGCAACACGCAAATCGGCGCCGGCCTCATCGCGCTGTCCTTTTTCGCCGCTGGCCCCGCTTCGGCCTCGGATAGCCTGCCGACCCGCGCCGCCACGGCATTGGGCGTCGCGATCGCCGCGCAGGGCGACATCGCGCTGGCGCAGATTCGCAAGGAACTGAAGGACACCGTGGTCGAGCGCATCCAGCCCTTCCTGCCGGAGCGCCCCGCCGCCAGCGAGACGCCGGCGCAGGACGCGACGGCCAAAGCGACCCGCTAAGCCGCCGCAACCCACTTCTTCCGAATTTTCAGACCGAGGCCGCCATGGGCATCTTTTCCAGAATGACCGACATCGTCAACGCCAACCTCAATGCCATGCTCGACAAGGCCGAGGACCCGGAGAAGATGGTGCGGCTGATCATCCAGGAGATGGAAGACACGCTCGTCGAGGTCCGCTCGACCTCCGTGCGCACCATCTCGCGCAAGAAGGAGTTGCAGCGCCACATCGCACACCAGCAGTCGGAAAGCGCCGAGTGGCAGCGCAAGGCCGAGCTCGCGCTCAGCAAGGACCGCGAGGACCTCGCGCGCGCCGCGCTGGCCGCCAAGACGCGCGCCGCCGACGCTGCGGTCGATTACGAGAAAGAGCTCAAGCACATGGAGGGCGAGATCGTGAAGCTCGACGAGGACACCGCCAAGCTCAAGGCCAAGCTCGCCGACGCCAAGCAGCGCCAGAAGGCGATCATCCTGCGCGCCGCCTCCGCCGACTCGCGCCTCAAGGTGAAGCGCCAGATCAACGACGGCCGCATGGACAACGCCATGCTCAAGTTCGAGCAGTACGAGGCCAAGATCGACAGCGTCGAGGCGCAACTCGAGTCGTTCGAGCTCGGCCAGACGCGTACGCTGAAGGACCAGTTCGCCGACCTCGAGCGCAGCGAGAAGCTGGACGCCGAGCTCGAGGCGCTCAAGGCCCGCGTCGGCAAGGCCGCGCCGGCCGCCGGCGACAAGAAATAGAATGACTCGAACGAAAGGACTGGGGGTTGACGGTGGACGAAGCTTTTATCGGAATGTTCGCGATTTTCTGCATCTTCATTGCGCTGCCGTGGATGGTGTTGCACTTCTTGTCGAAACACCGCGCCAACGCGGTCAAGGCCGCGGGTGATCCACAGATGAACGCCTCGCTGATCACCCTGGCCGACAAGATCGAAAAGCGCCTCGATGCGATGGAATCCCTGCTGGACCACGAGGTTCCGGGATGGCGCAAGTCCCCGGACCGGAGGAACTCCTGATGGCTCGCTTCGATGGCATGCGCCGCATACCCGACCACGGTGTCGTTGCCGGCGTCTGCGCCGGCATCGCCGAGTACTTCGACTGGAACGTGCGGCTGCTGCGGGCGGTCCTGGTCATCAGCTTCATCGTGTCGGGTTTCTTCCCGATCGTGGTGGCGTACCTGGTGCTCTGGTACGTGATGGAGCCGGCGCATGTGTCTTCGCAGACCTTCGATGCGCCGACGAAACCGGCGCCGAGCATGGGCGACGTGCACTCGCGCTTCGCCAGGCTCGATGAGCGCCTGCAGAGCATCGAGGAGTGCGTGACCGACCGCGAATTCGACCTGCGGCGCGAGTTGAAGAAGCTCGAGGCCTGACCGGCGCCCGGACTACTCCGCTTCACCCTCGAGCGGCGCCGCGTGGCCGCCGCTTTCGTACAGCCGATAGGTCACGAACACGCCCGCGGTCAACGCGTGGTCGGTCTTCACCAGCGAACTGTCCGCAAACGCCGCGCCGCCGAGGTAATCGTACGAGGCGAAGCCGCCGACGCGCAGCTTGCCGAAGCGGATCGTGCTCGAGGCGGACGCGCGCAAGCCGCTGTAGCCGCCGCCCGCGTCATAGGCAAGGCGCCCGATCGCCGGATCGGTGAATTCCGGCGCGACACCGTAAAAATACTCGTGGTAATCCTCGGTCGACCAGGCGAGTCCTGCGCTGAACAGGTGGGAAACGTGATACGTCTCGAACGTCTGGCCGACATCGACGCGCAGGTGCGGCACCGTGGTCCAGCCGATGTGCTTGAGGTCGAAGCCGTCCGCAGCGATCACCGCACGCACCGGCACGCGGAGCTTGAGCCGCGGCGCGTCGCCCTCGCCGTCCACCAGCATCACGTCGAGCGACGGTCCGAGCTCGAAGGTCGGATCGAGCCGCGGCATGCCCGCGCGGTCGGGATTGTCGTCGGCGCCGGGAAGGCTGCCCGCTCCGCTGAAGCTCGCGGTGACGTTTTCCGACGAGAACAGCCGAGCGCGGAGGCCCTCGCGCGTGAGCTGCAAGCGCTCGCTGCGATAGGACACATAAGGAATCGGCAGTACGCGCGGGCCGTAATAATCCGAGCCGCGATAGTCGGGCAGCACCATCGCCAGGGCGCCGATGCCAAGCTCGAACTGCGCCGGCGCGGCGGCGGCCGGCGGCAGCGCTGCGCGCGCGGCGATGGGCGCCAGCAGCAGCAGGCAGGTCGCGAGGGAGCGCATGCGCGCAGCTTATCTGCAAAGGCAGGGTTACACTGCCGCCGCACTCGATCAGGGAACTTTCATGAACGACAACACACTCGCGGGCAAGACCGCGCTCGTCACCGGCGCTTCCAGCGGACTCGGGGTCGACTTTGCGCGTGAGCTCGCCCGCCGCGGCTGCAACCTCGTGCTGGTGGCGCGCCGCGAGGACCTGCTCAGGAAACTGCAGGGCGAGCTGCAAGCCGCGCACGGCATCAAGGCGACAGTCGTCACGCTCGACCTCGGCGATGCGCGGGCTCCGCAGGCGCTGTTCGAGCAACTGCAGGCGCAAGGCACCCAGGTGGACGTGCTGGTCAACAACGCCGGCTTCGGTGTGTTCGGCCCCGAACTCGATATCCCGTGGGAGCGCACGCGTTCGATGCTGATGCTCGACATCGTCGCGCTGACGCACCTCACCAAGCTGTTCGCGCGCGAGATGGTCAAGCATGGGAACGGCTTCATGCTGCAAGTGGCGTCGATCGGTGCCTACCAGCCCTCGCCGACCTACGCGGCCTACTCCGCCGCCAAGAGCTACGTGCGCTCGTTCAGCCAGGCGCTCAACTTCGAGTTGAAAGGCAGCGGCGTCTCGAGCACGGTGGTCTCGCCCGGTGTGACGGCGACGGAATTCCTGCAGGTGTCGGGCCAGAGGCGCACCTGGTTCCACAACGCAACGATGATGACCAGCGCAAAGGTGGCAGCGATCGGCATCGACGCGATGCTCAAGCGCCGCTACAGCGTGGTGCCCGGCTTCATGAACTGGCTGACCGCGCTGTTCACCAACCTCACGCCGGACCCGGTCAACGCCGCGATCACCTATCGCGCGATGAAGAACTGACGTAAGTGCCGCGCAAGCCCGCCCACGAGCAGTTCGACGCCCAGCAGGCCATTCGCCAGCACGCGTTCACGCTGTTCGGGCGGTTCGGCTACGAGGGTGTGTCGATCGACCGCATTGGCAAGGCCGCCAGGCTCTCGAAGAGCGCGCTGTACTGGCACTTCGACAACAAGCAGACGCTATACCTCGCGTGCTTGCGGGAACTGCACTCGATGTTCAACGCCTACATCTTCGACCCGATGCGCCAGCAGCAGGACGGCGTGGCCGGGATCCTCGCGCTGTTCACCGGGCTCGGGCGCCTCGCGCTCGATCCGCGCGTGACCACGGGCATCGGCGGCTACTGGCTGCTGCCGTCGCGGCCGGAGACCGCCGAGCTGGAGCAGGTGGAGCGGGCGTTCCAGGATGCCTGCGTGGAGACCATGCGCGAGACGCTGCGCCGCGGCGTCGAGCAAGGCCGCTTCGACTACCGCGACGACCTCGACGAAATGGCGCGCGCGATCATCGCGCTGGTCGAGGCGGTGGTGTTGCCGCTACGTCACCAGACGCCGGAGGAAGTGCACCAGATCCTCGGCGTGCTGGCGCGGTCCTTGTTCCGGGCTTATGCGACCGCGGATGATCTGGTGAAGCTCACCCGCTCATTGTGAGTTGGGCAATTATTTCTTTTTCACCCCAAACAGGCTGCTCAGGCTGTCCATCACAAGCTCCGTCGAGCCGGTGACGATTTTCGCAGTGCCTTCGGCAATGCCCGCCGCGCGCGAACCTTTCAAGACATCCTCGAAGCCGAGCCGCACCTGCTCGCGCAGTGCCGGCAACAGCTGCTCACCGGCGGCCAGCACACCCGCTTTCACGCGCCGCTCGAACTCTGCTTCGACTTCCACGAGCTTTGCATCGAGTTGTCGCCCGCCGACCGCGCGATACCAGAGCGCCGCACCCGCCAGGGTGGCGAGGCTGCCGGCAAGCGCCGCCAGCAGCATTCCGAGCATGACTTCCATCGCAATTCCCCCGCATTCCTTTGGTGGACTATAAGGGCTAGACTGCCCCGAACGCTTCGCCTTCCCGCCCGATGAGAAAAATCGCGATCGCCCTGCTGGTCCTGTTGGCTGCCGGCGCGTTTGGCTACCAGAAGTTTTTTCGCCCCAAGGACGTTGCGCCGGCACCCGGCGGGCCACCGGGTGGCGGCAAGGGCATGCCCGTCGAGGCCGAAGCCGCGCAGCCTCAGCACCTGTCGCAGGAAATCATCGCGGTGGGAAGCCTGCGATCCGCGGAATCGGTGACGCTGTCGTCCGAGATTCCCGGCCGCATCGCCAAGGTGCAGTTCACGGAAGGCCAGCCGGTGACGGCCGGCGCCGTGCTGTTCGTGCTCGACGACTCGGTGCAGCGTGCCGAGCTGGGGCAAGCGAGCGCGTCGCTGTCGCTGTCGAAACGCAACCATGAGCGCGCGCAGGAGTTGTTCGGCCGGCAGCTGGTCTCGACGCGCGAGCGTGACGAGGCCGCCGCCAGGCTCGATCTCGACAAGGCCGGACTCGCGCTGGCGCAAGCTCGCTTCGCCAAGACGCGCATAACCGCGCCCTTCTCAGGGGTCGTCGGACTGCGTTCGGTAAGTCCCGGCGACTACATCACTCCGGGGCAGGCCTTGGCGCCGCTCGAGCAGCTGCAGGTATTGAAAGCCGACTTCCGGCTATCCGAAGTGGCGCTGTCGAAAATCGCGGTGGGCCAGGTGCTGAACCTCGAGGTCGATGCCTATCCCGGGCAGATTTTTCCCGGCAAGGTTTATGCGATCGATCCGCGACTGGCCGAGGCGACGCGGTCCATTGGCGTACGCGCGCGCGTACCGAATGACAAGGGCCGACTGCGGCCTGGCCTTTTCGCTCGCGTCAAGCTCGTGATCGCGGAACGGCCGCAGGCCATCCTGGTACCCGAGCAGGCCATCATCCCGCAGGGCGACAAGTCGATTGTCTACGTGATCGAGGACGGCAAGGCCGCAATTCGCCCCGTACAGATCGGGCTGCGGCAGGACGGCCGCGCGGAGGTGACCTCGGGACTCGTCGCCGGCGACCTCGTCATCACCGCGGGCATGCAGAAGATCGGCCCCGGCGCACCGGTGATGCCGATCAACCTTGCACCGCCACCGGGGGCCGAGACGCAGCCCGCGGCGATCGAAAAAAAGGGCTGACGCGAGTTGCCTCGCGCCAGCCCGGTTTTCACCTGCAGGTCGCCTAACCCTGCTTGATCGGCTCGAGCGTCAGCTCGACGCGGCGATTCTGGTTGCGACCGTCGTTGCTCTCGTTGCTCGCTACCGGGCGCGACTCGCCGTAGCCGGTGATCACCATGCGCTCCGCAGCGACCGCGCGCCCGGCCAAATAGGTGCCCACTGCGGCGGCACGGCGCTCGGACAATGACTGGTTGTTTGCGTCGGTGCCAACGTTGTCGGTATGGCCCGCGATGACGACCAGCGTCTTGTTGTACTCCTTCAGCACGATGCCCACGGAATCGAGCACCCGGAGGAAGCTGGTGTTGAGGTCGGCGCTGCCGGTCTGGAAGGTGATGTTGCCCGGCATGTTGAGCACGATGTTTTCGCCGACGCGCGTCACGCTGACGCCGGTACCCTTGAGCTGCTCGCGCAGCTTGGCTTCCTGGACGTCCATGTAATAGCCGACGCCGCCTCCGGCGATCGCGCCGGCGCCCGCGCCAATCAGCGCGCGCTTGCGCCGCTCCTTGGCGTCGTCACCGGTGGCCGCGCCCAGCACAGCGCCTGCCAGCGCGCCGATGCCCGCGCCGATCGAGGCCTTGGAAGCCTCGGACTCGCCGGTGTAGGGATTGGTGGTGCAGCCGGCCACCGCTACGGTGGCGACGAGGGCGGACGCGATGATCTGGGTGCAGCGCATGAATATCTCCTGGGGATGCGGCTTCAACGGGTAGCCATTATGCCGACATGGGAGGCAGCCCCGTGAGATTCTCGAGTTCAGGGCGAATTCAGCTTCCCGTCCTAACCTGTCTCCACGCCCGCACTCCCGCGGCCGGATCGAGGAGAAGAACATGGGGAATCCCAGGACTGGGCTTACGAAAAGCACCGCGCTGGCTGCCGCGCTCGGCATGTTGATCGGCGCTCCGGCCGCCCTCGCCTCGCCCCGGCACAAGCACCATGACCGATACGACCATTGGGACTACGCCCGCGTCGTCGACGTCGATCCGATCTACCGCGACGTCCGCGTGCGCGAACCGCGCGAGGTCTGCACCGAGGAGCCGGTGACCGAGCGAGTCGTCCACCGCGGCCACGCCCACCCGGGCGCCATGTTGTTCGGCGCGGTGGTCGGCGGGGTCATCGGCCACCAGTTCGGCGGGGGCCGCGGCCAGGACGTAGCGACCGCTGCCGGCGCGGTGATCGGCGCCAGCCACGCTGCAAACCGCACCGACCGCGGTGACCGCGTCACCGAGCGTACCGTGTACGAGACGCGTTGCGAGAGGGTGCACGAAACCCGCTACGTGTCGCGCATCGAGGGCTACGACGTGACGTACCGCTACAACGGCCGCCTGTTTTATACGCGCACCGACGAGCACCCGGGCTCGCGGATTCGCGTGCGGGTGGACGCCGAACCCCGGCGCCGGCACTGAGCCCGGCACCGTGCGGCCGACCTTGACCTAAACTAATGCGATGCGGTTTTTCCCCGTTCTCGCATTGATGGTGTCGGTGGCACTGCTCCCGCGAGCCGCCGATGCCCGTTCGCGCGAGGAGCGCCAATCCGGCGATGCGCGCCGGGTCGAACAACGCGAGCAGCAGGATTCGCAACGGAGCCCGGACCGCGACCACGGGCGCGAGCATCGCAACGATGGCTCCGCTGCCGCCGCGCGCGAAGCGCAGCAACGCAACGGCGGCGGCCGCGTGCTGAGCGTCGAGCCTGACGGCGGTGGCTATCGCGTCAAGGTGCTCAAGGACGGTGAAGTCCGCACGCATCGTGTCGAGGGCTGACGGATGCGCGCGCTCGTCATCGAAGATGACGCGGCCTTGCGCGAGCAGGTTGCCGGACATTTCATGGCCGAAGGTTTCGTCGTCGACACCGCCGCCGACGGGGAGCAAGGCTTGTACAAGGCGACCGAGTACCCGGTGGACCTTGCCGTCATCGACCTCGGCCTGCCGAAGGTTTCGGGCGTCGACATCATCAAGCAGGCGCGCAAGAAGGGCTGCACTTATCCGATCCTGATCCTGACCGCGCGCGACGGCTGGGAAAGCAAGGTGCAGGGCTTGGAGGCCGGCGCCGACGACTACCTCGTCAAGCCGTTCCACAAGGAAGAACTGCTCGCGCGGGCGCGCGCGCTGCTGCGCCGCTCGGGTGGCTGGGCGCATTCGACGCTCGAGTCTGGCCCGATCGTGCTCGACACCGCGGCGAAGAGCGTGCAGGTCTCGGGTACCGCGGTGGACCTCACCGCCTACGAGTACCGGCTGCTCGAATACCTGTTGCTGCATGCCGGCAGGGTGGTATCGAAATCGACGCTGACGGAGCACCTCTACGCTGAAAACGTGGAGCGCGACAGCAACGTCATCGAAGTCTTCGTGCGGCGCCTGCGCACGAAGCTCGATCCCGACGAGACGCTCAAGCCCATCGATACGCTGCGGGGCCAAGGCTACCGCTGGACTCTGCCGAGGAAATGACGTCTATCCGCGCACGCCTCCTCCTGGCGGCGTCCACCGTGCTGCTGACCTTCGTCGCGCTGTGTGGCGCGGCACTCGAAACCGCGTTTCGCGACAGCGCGCGCGGCGCTCAGGAAGAGCGCTTGCGCGGCTTGACCTATGCGCTGCTCGGTGCCGCCGAGCCGGACGAAAAGAACGAGCTGTCGCTGAACGACGCCAACCTGCCCGAGCCGCGCCTGGGCCAGCCCCAATCGGGTCTCGAGGCCGCGATCCTCGACGAGGCTGGCACCACGCTATGGCACTCGCCTTCGGTCGACGGCGAGCCGCCGGTCGTGATCGGGCCCGAAGTCGGCAAGTGGAAATTCGAGCGGCTCGGCGAATCCGGACCCTTCGCGCTGTCGTTCGGCCTGCGCTGGCTCGGCGACCAGCCGCGGCGCTACACCGTGCTGGTGCTCGAGTCGCCGGAAGCCTACGAGGCGCAGCTCTCCATTTTCCGCCACACCTTGTGGACTTACCTGTTCGCCGGGTCGATCGTGCTGCTACTGGCGCTGCTGCTGGTGATGCGTTGGGGCCTCGCGCCGCTGCGCCGGCTCGAGGGCGAGCTACGCGAGGTCGAAACCGGCGCTGCGCCGCAGGTCGGCGCGCGCTACCCGGCCGAGCTCACGCCGCTGACCTCCGCGCTCAACGCGATGATCGTTGGCGAGCGCAGCCAGTTGCAGCGCTACCGCCACGCACTCGGCGACCTTGCCCACAGCCTGAAAACCCCGCTCGCCGTGCTACGCGGCCTTGCGGGCGATGCGCGACTCGCCGACGAACCGCGACGCCAGCTGGACGAACAGGTCGGCCGCATGCAGTCGATCGCTGACCACCAGCTCGCGCGCGCAGCCACCGCGGGACGCCGCACGCTGGCGCAGCCCATCAACGTGAGACCGATCGCCGACAAGCTCGTGGCAGCACTCGCGAAGGTCTATGCCGACAAGAACCTGGTGTTCTCGGTGGAGATGCCCGATGGCCTCACCGCTCGCGCCGACAGTGGCGACCTCTACGAGCTGCTCGGAAATGTGCTCGACAATGCCGCGAAGTGGGCGCGCTCGCGTGTGAGCCTGGCGGTCGCACGCGAGGGCAATGCCCTGCTGTTGGTCGCTGAGGACGACGGACCGGGGTTTCCCGATGACGCCGAGCACCTGCTGGGCCGCGGCGTGCGCGCCGATACGCGTGTGCCGGGGCAGGGCCTGGGCCTGGCGTCGGTGGTCGAGGTGTTGAGCGCTTACGAAGGGCGCATCGCGCTGGAGCGTTCGGCGGCGCTTGGCGGCGCGCGCGTGACGATCAGGATCCCGGCGGCCTGATCAAGCCGGCAGGCGCAGGAACCTTTCGCGGTAGTACTGAAGCTCTGCGATCGAGTCGCGGATGTCGGCCAGCGCGAGGTGCGTGGACTCCTTCACCAAGCCGCGCGCGACCTCGGGCGCCCATCGCGTGCAAAGCTCCTTGACGGTGCTGACGTCGAGATTGCGATAATGAAAATGACGCTCGAGCTTCGGCATCCAGCGCGCGAGGAAACGACGGTCCTGGCAGATCGAGTTGCCGCACATCGGCGACTTGCCGGCGGGCACCCATTGCGCGAGGAAAGCGATCGTCTGCTGCTCGGCCTGCGACTCGCTGACGCGACTGTCGCGCACGCGCTGGACCAGGCCGGAACCGCCGTGCTGGCGCGTGTTCCATTCGTCCATCGCTGCCAGCTCGGCGTCGGATTGGTGCACCGCGATGACCGGGCCTTCGGCGAGGACGACGAGGTTCGAGTCGGTAACGATGGTCGCGATCTCGATGATGCGGTGCTGCTCGGGCACCAGCCCGGTCATCTCGAGGTCGATCCAGATGAGGTTCGCGGCAGAGGCGCTCATGGCGCCTAGGTTAATCGCCCCGCCCTTCGAATGCTATTCTGCCGCGGCCAAAAATAACTCCGGAGGACCCGTGACAGCGCTGCATTCCATCCTCCACAACATCGGCAACACCCCACTCGTCGAGCTGCGCAACCTCGACGCAGGCGTCTGCCGGCTGTTCGTCAAGCTCGAGAACCAGAATCCGACCGGTTCGATCAAGGACCGCATCGGCCTGTCGATGATCGAGGCCGCGGAGCGTGATGGCAGCATCAAGCCCGGCGGCACGCTGATCGAAGCCACGGCCGGCAACACGGGCCTCGGGCTCGCGCTGGTCGCAGCGCAAAAGGGCTATCGACTGGTGCTGGTGCTGCCCGACAAGATGGCGCAGGAGAAGATGCTGCACCTGCGCGCGCTCGGTGCCGAGATCGTCATCACGCGTTCCGACGTCGGCAAAGGCCACCCGGAGTATTACCAGGACATCGCCGAGCGCATTGCCAGGGAAACGCCGAACTCTTTCTACGTCAATCAGTTCGCCAACCCGGCCAATCCGTTCGCACACGAGTCCACCACGGGTCCGGAAATCTGGGCGCAGATGGACCACATGTTGGACGCCGTCGTCGCGGGCGTCGGCTCCGGCGGCACGCTGACCGGGCTGTCCCGCTACTTCGCGCGTGTCGCGCCGCATGTAGAAATGGTGCTGGCGGATCCCAAGGGCTCGGTGCTGACCGACGTGGTGCGCACCGGCAAGATCCAGAAGGAAGCCGGCAGCTGGCTGGTGGAAGGCATCGGCGAGGACTTCATCCCGACAAACTGTGACCTGTCGCGGGTCAAACACGCGTACGAGATCTCCGACGCCGAAAGCTTCCACGTGGCGCGCGAAGTACTGCGCAAGGAAGGCATCCTCGGCGGTTCCTCCACCGGCACCCTCGTGGGTGCCGCGCTGCGCTATTGCCGCGAGCAGACATCGCCCAAGCGCGTGGTGACGTTCGTGCCCGACTCGGGCAACAAGTACCTCACCAAGATGTACAACGATTTCTGGATGTTCGACCAGGGCCTGCTCGAGCGCCCGCGGCAGGGCACGCTCGTCGACCTCATCGTGCGGCGCCACACGGAAGGGTCTGCAGTCACGCTCAAGCCCGACGATTCGCTGATGCACGCGTACCGTCGGATGAAGCTGTACGACGTCTCGCAGATGCCGGTGATGGCAAACGACGAGATCGTGGGCATCCTCGACGAATCGGACCTGCTGGTACACGTCCAGGATGAGCCCGCGCGGTTCAAGGACCCGGTTCGGACCGCGATGAACAAGGCGGTGGAGACGGTCTCGCCCGATGCGCCGGTTCGCGCCCTGCTGCCGATTTTCCAGCGCGACCATGTCGCCATCGTCGCCGACCACGGCAAACTGGTTGGCCTGGTCACGCGCATCGACTTCCTCAATCACCTGCGCAAGCAACTGGGCTGACATGAGCAAGAAGACTGAGCTGGCATTCGGCACGCGCGCAATCCACGCCGGCCAGTCGCCCGATCCAACGACGGGCGCGATCATGCCGCCGATCTCGGTGAGCTCGACCTACGTGCAGGACAGCCCGGGCGTGCACAAGGGTTACGAGTACTCGCGCACTCACAACCCGACGCGCTTCGCCTACGAGCGCTGCCTCGCAGACCTCGAGGGCGGCACGCGCGGGTTTGCGTTCGCCTCGGGCCTCGCCGCAACCGCGACGCTGCTCGACATGCTCGAGCCGGGCGCGCACGTGGTTGCCTCGGATGACCTCTATGGCGGAACCTATCGACTGTTCACGCGGGTACGTGAGAAGTCGGCCGGATTGAAGGTGTCATACGTGGACATGCGCGATGTCGCGGCCGTCGCGCAAGCCATTTCACCAGCGACCAAGCTCGTGTGGGTCGAGACGCCCACGAACCCGATGCTGAAGCTTTGCGACCTCGCGGCGATTGCCAAGCTGGCACGCGATCGCAAAATCCTGTCCTGCGCCGACAACACCTTCGCCAGCCCCTGGATCCAGCGGCCGCTCGAGCACGGTTTCGACCTCGTCATGCATTCGGCCACCAAGTACCTCAACGGCCATTCCGACATGGTGGGCGGGATCGTTGCGGTGCGCGACGAGGCACTGGCGGAGAAACTGGCCTTTCTGCAGAACGCAGTCGGCGCCATCGCCGGCCCGTTCGATGCCTACCTCGCGCTGCGCGGCCTCAAGACGCTGGCGCTGCGCATGCAACGCCACTGCGAGAACGCAGCAGAACTCGCACAATGGCTCGAAAAGCATCCCAAGGTCGCGCGCGTGCACTATCCGGGCCTCGCATCGCACCCGCAGCACGCGCTGGCCAGATCGCAGATGGCGGGCCGCTACGGCGGCATGGTCACCATCGAGCTCAAGGGCGGCCTCGAAGAGTCGCGGCGCTTCCTCGAACGTACCGAGCTGTTTGCGCTGGCTGAAAGCCTGGGTGGCGTCGAGAGCCTGGTCGACCACCCGGCGATCATGACGCACGCCAGCGTACCCGCCGAGACCCGGCGTGCGCTCGGCATCAGCGATACGCTGTGCCGCCTGTCGGTGGGCGTCGAGGATGTCGCCGACCTGCGTGCCGACCTCGCGCACGCGCTCAACTGATCCGGAGAACCGAAAAGATGCCCAAGCTCGCCGAGAAGCGCTGCCTGCCCTGCGAGGGTGGGGCCAAGCCGCTCGACCGCATCGCCGCCGAAAAACTACTGCCCGAGGCCGGCCCGCTGTGGAAGCTGTCGGCCGATGGCAAGCAGATCAGCGCGACGTTCGATTTCAAGAACTACTACCGGACGACGGCGTTCGTGAATGCGGTGGCGTGGATCTCGCACCAGGAAGACCATCACCCGGACATCGCCTTCAGCTACAAGAATGCGACGGTGAGTTACTGGACCCACGCAATCGATGGACTTTCCGAGAACGATTTCATCTGCGCGGCGAAGGTGACAGCGCTGGTCTGAGGGCGTCAGAGCGGCTGGCGTCCGCTCAAGGCATGCGCCAGCGTGCCGCCATCGACGTACTCCAGCTCGCCGCCCATCGGCACGCCGTGCGCGATGCGCGTGACCGCGACTTTCCGCGCGCGCGCCAGCTCCGCAAGGTAGTACGCCGTCGCTTCCCCCTCGACCGTCGGGTTGGTCGCGATGATCAGTTCCTTCACTGCGCCTGAGTCGAGTTGCCGGGTCAGCAATGGCAAGCCGATCTGTTCCGGACCGACGCCGTCGATCGGTGAGAGTCGCCCCATCAGCACGAAATAGCGGCCTCGAAAATCGGTGCCGCTCTCGATTGCGACGAGGTCTGCTGGCGACTCGACCACGCAAACCTGCCCGCTTTCGGCGCGCTGCGCGTTGCAATAGCGGCAGTGGCCGTCCTCGCAGAACATGCGGCACGTGGGGCAGCGCTCGATCAGCGCGGCGTCGGCCAGCGCCATGCGCAGCCGGTCGACCGACTCGCGGTCGCGCTCCAGCAGGTGGAAGGCCATGCGTTGCGCCGACTTCGGCCCCACGCCCGGCAGGCGGCGCAGGGCCTCGATCAGCCGCGTCAGGCGCGGCGAGTAGACCGTCACAGGCCCCTCACAAGCCCAGGTTGAGCCCTGGCGGCAACTGAAGGCCGCCGGTGGCCTGCTTCATCTTCTCGGCCGTCATTGCGTCGACTTTCTGTGCGGCGTCGTTGATCGCCGCAGCGACCAGGTCTTCGAGGAACTCCTTGTCTTCCTTCAGCGCCGCCGGGTCGATTTCGACGCGCGTCGCCTGATGCTTGCCCGTCAGCGTGACCTTGACCATGCCAGCCCCAGCCTCACCCTTCACTTCGGCGCGCGCCAGCTCGTCCTGCAATTTGCGCATGTTTTCCTGCATCTGCTGCGCCTGCCGCATCAGGTTGCCGAGCCCGCCGGGTCCAGGTCCGCCTCTCATTTGCCCGCTCCGTTGCTATCCACCGGTTGCACCGACCCGGCGCGTACCTTCGCACCGAGCTTGTCCTTGAGTGCCTGCACCATCGGATCGGCCTCGATGGCGGATTCCGCGGCGCGCTGGCGATCGATTTCCTTTTGCTCGTCGGCCTTCGCCGGCGTCATTCCGGGATTGGCCGCCGGCTCGATGCGCAGCTCGATCGGTTCGCCGAGTTGCCGCGACAGCGCTTGCTCGAGTCCCATTCGGCGATCCTCGACTAGCAGGTGCTTCATCTTGTCGTCGAGCGACAGGCGCACGACGTTGCCCTCGCGGCCACTCCAGCCACAGTGGCGTGCGAGTTGCTTGGCGAAGCCTTCGAGCTCCAGCGCGGCGACGCGCGCCGGCCAGCCCGCATCGCCTGCGAGCGGTGCAGCGCGCGCACCACCGGCAACGGGGCGAGCCGCGGTCGTCGAACCCGCGCCCGCCGGCTGCGTGCTGCCGGCTTCGCCGGGGCGGAACGCCAGCAGGCGCAACAGCGTCATCTCGAAGCCGAGGCGCGGATCCGGTGCCCACGGCAGGTCACGCCGACCGTTGATGACGATCTGGTACCAGACCTGCACATCCTCGGGCGCGGCGGCCTTTGCCAGTTCGCCGATCGCAGGATCGTCGCCCTCGTCGGCGGCCTGCGGCAGGACCTGCAGCACTCCAGCCCGCTGCAGGATGCAGGCCAGGTCGTTGAGCAGCGCCGCGTAATCCGGCGCCTGTACGTCGAGTTTGTCGACGCAAGCCAGAAGCGCATCGCCCTGTCCCGCGACCACGGCCCTCAACACTTCGAACAGGATCTGGCGACCCTGCGTGCCGAGCATGTCCTCGACCTGCGCACGGCCCAAATCCTTGCCGCCGCAGAACGCGATGGCCTGATCGAGTAACGACAATCCGTCGCGCATGCTGCCGTCTGCAGCGCGCGCGATCTCGCTTAACGCGCCCGCATCTGCCTTGAGGCCCTCATTGGCGAGCACCTGGCCGAGCAACTCGCGGATCGTCGCGGCCGGCAGCCGGCGCAAGTTGAACTGGAGGC
>DATLBT010000030.1:0-20894 GCA_035526825.1 Verrucomicrobiia bacterium
CCGCACGCCGCCTACACGGTGACCTCGGAGGAGGTCACCAACGACATCGCGATGTCGTCGGCCTGTTATGCCAGCGCCGCGGCGTGCACCACCGCTGAGAACAACGCAACTTGCGCCGCGAACGGGTTCACCAGTTGTTCGTGCAAGGCGTCCAACTTCATCGCCTGCCCGTCGACGCACTGGACGGTGGTCGGCAGCAACACTGCCGGCACTACCACCACGGTATCGGACAACACCGTCTCTACCGCTGGCCAGTCGACCAACGAGGCCAAGACCTGCGCTAACGCCAATTCCTCGCCCTCGGCCGCCAGCTGCACCTTGCCGGGCAGTTCGACGGCTCCTCCCCAGGCCAACACACCGGCCGCGGGCCAGACCTCGACGGTGACGACCAGCTGGACGCCTGGCTCGTGCACCTGGTTCAACACCGGCGTGAAGGGCATTTGCAACGGCCAGAACAAGGAATGGGACCGGCGCGGAACCAAGAACGTGCGTACGGTCGTCACGCAGACGAGCAACGTGACCACCGTCACCTCGCGCGGCGAGACCAATGCCTGTTACAACGACGCGGTCACCTGCAATCCCGCCGACGTGAGCGGTGGCTGCCCGGCAGGCAGCTTCAACGGCGGTTGTACCTGCACCGCCGCCGGCAGCACCACCGGCTGCGCAGCCGGCAACACCAATCACTACATGGTCCAGGGCACGTCGACCAATGTCGCTGCCCAGCCGACCGGCACCTACACGGCGGCGCCCGCGGGCCCGCTGATGATGGACGAGTGGGCGCGCTTCATGCGCCAGAGGGGCGTGACGATTCCGGGCCTCAGTGCGCGCAACCAGGTCACGACCTACGTCATCGACGTATTCAAGAACCAGCAGAGTCCCGAGCTCTCCGGGATGTGGTTCAACGCCGCTCGAGTCGGCGGCGGCAAGTATTTCCAGGCCAAGGACAAGAACGCCATCCTCAAGGCGCTGCGCGAGATCTTCACCGAGGTCCAGGCGGTCAACTCCGCGTTCTCGTCCGCCTCGCTGCCCATCAACGCGACCAACCGCTCGCAGAACGAGAACCAGATCTTCATCGGCGTATTCAAGCCGGACCGCACCAAGGACCCGCTGTGGTTCGGCAACCTCAAGCGCTTCCAGGCGATCCGCAACAATGCCGAGATCACGCTGGGTGACTCGACCGGCGCATTTGCAATCAACAACCAGACGGGCTTCCTGAACGAGTGCGCGACCAGCTTCTGGAGCACGGATACCGGTAATTACTGGGAGCGCGTGATCACCGATGACCCGGAGGCGCTGGGCATCTGCACCACCAATGCCACCAACGACTACTCCGACGCACCGGACGGCCCCTTCGTCGAAAAGGGCGCAGCGGCCGAGGTGGTGCGCAAAGGCAACAACCCGTCGGCGGTACCGGATGGCAGCGGCAACTACGCGCTGAATCGCAGTGTCAAGACGCTGTCGGGCGGCGCGTTGGCGCCGCTGACTGCGGCAATCTTCGACGACGGCAATGCCGCCACCGACGAAACCGCCGAGGGCGTCATCGTCGACTTCATCAAGGGCGCCGACATCGACAACGACGACCTCGACACCAACACCACCGAACCGCGCTCGACCATCCACGGCGACGTGGTCCACTCGCGGCCGCAACCGGTCAACTACGGCGGCACCACCGGCGTGGTGGTGTACTACGGCGCCAACGACGGCCTGTTCCGAGCGGTCAAGGCTTCCAACGGCCAGGAGCTGTGGTCGTTTGTCGCGCCCGAGCACTTCACCAAGCTCCCGCGCCTGCGCTTCAGCGGCAAGTCCGGCAACCCCCTGGTCAAATATTTCGGGGACACCAATCCCGGAGCACAGCCGAAGGACTACTTCTTCGACGGCTCGACCGGCCTGTTCCAGAGCTTCGCGGCAGACGACACCTCGTCGAAGGCGTTGATCTTCCCGACGCAGCGCCGCGGTGGCCGCAGGATCTACGCGTTCAACGTCACCGACCCGGCGGCGCCTGCATACCTGTGGAGCAGGGGCTGCCCCAACCTGACCAACGATACCGGCTGTGACGCCGACTTCACCAACATCGGCCAGACCTGGTCCCTGGCCAGCGTCGCGTTCCTGCAGGGCTACTCGACCACGCGCCCGGTCGTCATCACCGGTGGCGGCTATGATCGCTGCGACGACGACGACTCGCGCACGCCGTGCTCCGCGACCAAGGGCCGCGGCGTTTACGTGATCGATGCCGAGGATGGAACGCTGGTGAAGTACTTCGATTTCAGCACCCTCAGCGGCGTCGGCGCACGTGGCGTGGCCGCTGACATTGCGCTCATCTCGATGAACCCCGACAAGTTCGTCGACTATGCCTACGCCGTCGACACCGGCGGCAATGTCTACCGCATGGACTTCACCGACGGTTACGGCACGCTCAACGGCGTGGCGCCAGCCTCATGGACTTTCAGCCGCGTGGCCTACACCAATGGCGCGGCGCGCAAGTTCCTGTTCCCGCCGGCGTTGCTGCAGAACGGCGACCGCACGGTTTACCTGGCCATTGGCACCGGCGACCGCGAGCACCCGCTGATGGGGAATTACCCATTTGGCACCTCGGGCGACGCCTCGTCAGCGGTGGTCAACCGGTTCTACGTGTTCAAGGACAACATCTCCGACCTGGATACCAGCACGGCAACCAACCTGGACAGCGTCGACCCGCCGCACAACATGAAGAACTACACGACTGACCCGGGCTGCTCAGGCGAGAAGATCACGCCGGGATCGGCAAAAACCGGATGGTTCATGGACCTTGTCGCCAACGGCCAGGGCGAACAGGTGGTCACGTCGGCTGTCATCGCCACGGGCGTGGTCAACTTCAGCACCAACCGGCCGACACCGCCCGCCGCTACCGCTTGTTCGTCGTCGCTCGGAGAGGCGCGAGGCTATGAGGTTAACCTGTTGAACCGCTCGGGCGGCCTTGGCATCGCCGGAAACTGCGGCGGCACCAGCTCGAGCATCTTCACCGGCGGCGGCCTGCCGCCGTCGCCTGTGATCGCAACCATCCGGATCGGTGACCGTGTCGACACCATCGTCATCGGGGCCCCGGATCCGGAAGGCGGCGCGGGCTCGTTCCTCGACACCACCGAGCGCAACCCGGTGCTCGATTCCAAGCGCCGCCCGGTGTACTGGTACAAGTCGACCGGCGAGCAGTAGCGCACCCGCTGTAACCAACGCCGCGGCAGCCGCCGCGGCGTTTTTATTGGTCGCCCCGAAATTTGCCATGAGCGCGGTTTTGCGTAGCATCGGTCGGGCCACCTGGTGGCGTGTTGCCGACAACAATGAAAACAAAGCGCGCACTCGCGCCGGCCCGAGCCGGCGGGTACACCGTCATCGAGCTCCTGACTGTCGTGACCATCGTCGGGGTGCTCGCCTCCATCGGCTTGCCAAGTTTGGGCTGGCTGGCGCACGACCTGCGCCGCTCGGTCGCGATCAACGACCTGCTGCAGGCGTTCGCAGGGGCCCGCAGCGAAGCGGCCAAGCGCGGCCAGGACCTCGTGGTCTGCGCAGTGCGCGACCACGACGACGACGGCACCTTGTCGCCGGCCGAGCAGCATTGCGCGGGGCGCGACTGGAGCTGGGGCTGGATGGTTGCGCTCTGGAATGATGCGGATGGCGACGGCATTGCCACAACCCGGGAGATGGTGCCGCTGCGAATCATGCAAAGTCCCAGCTTCGGCAAGGTGACCGTCGAGGCCGGCAATTTCGCCAACAGTCCGTCCCTGCGTCCCGCCGGCTCTGTGCTGATCAAGGCCTTCGGCCGCCGCGCCAGCAACGGCACCATCACGTTCTGCGACAAGCGCGGCAGCGCTGCCGCGCGCGCGGTCATCGTCGCCTCCACCGGCCGCTCGCGAGTGTCGGGTTTGCGCGCTGACGGCACGCCGCTGCGCTGCCCATGAGGACCCTGCAATGGCCCAGGACGCGCTGACTTAGCCGGACTCGCCAGCCGCCTTGCCTGCCGCGCGCGTGCCGCGCAACGTCGCCGGCAGCGCGAAAACGATGCTTTCGGTGCGGCCCGGCAGCTCGGTTGCAACGGTGCCGCCCATCTCGCGCAGGCGCGCAACTACCTGCTGTACCAGCACCTCGGGCGCTGAGGCGCCCGCCGTGACGCCCACGGCCTGCTTGCCATGCAGCCAATCCTGGCGAATGTCGGCGGGCCCGTCGATCAGGTAGGCCGGCACGCCCTTCTGCTCGGCGAGCTCGCGCAGCCGATTGGAGTTCGAGCTGTTGGCCGAGCCGACCACGAGTAGCACGTCGCAGCGCCCGGCGAGCTCGCGCACCGCATCCTGTCGGTTCTGCGTGGCGTAGCAGATGTCGTCCTTGCGCGGTCCGTGCACCTCGGGAAAGCGCTCGCGCAGCGCATCGATCACGCGCGCTGCGTCGTCGACTGACAGCGTGGTCTGCGTGACGTAGGCAACGCGCGACGGATTGCGTACCGGCAGTCCCGCCACGTCTGCAGCCGTCTCGACAAGGAAAATGCGCCCGCCGTTCGAATCGTCGAACTGGCCCATGGTGCCCTCGACCTCTGGGTGCCCGGCGTGGCCGATCAGGACAACTTCGCGACCTTCGCGCGAGTAGCGCTTGACCTCGATGTGCACCTTGGTCACCAGCGGACAGGTCGCGTCGAAGACCGTCAGTCCGCGCGCCGCCGCCTGCGCACGCACCGCCTGCGACACGCCGTGCGCCGAGAAAATGCAGGTGGCACCCGAAGGAATTTCGTCGACCTCGTCCACGAATACCGCGCCCATCGCGCGCAGGCGCTCGACCACGAACCGGTTATGGACCACCTCGTGGCGCACGTAGATCGGCGCGCCCAGGCTTTCGATCGCGCGCTCGACGATCTCGATCGCGCGATCCACCCCGGCGCAAAAGCCGCGCGGATTGGCGAGCAGGACCTGCATCAGGCGCGCTCGGGCGCCGGCTTGGGGCGTCGCATGTCGAGCAGCATGTCGAGGATCAGCAACCCCGCGCCGAGCGTGATCGCCATGTCGGCGACATTGAACGCGGCGAAGTGCCACTCGCCCCAGTAAAAGTCGACGAAATCGACGACGTAGCCGCGCGTGGCGCGGTCGATTACGTTGCCGAGCGCGCCGCCCAGGATCAGCGCCAGCGCCGCCGCCACCAGTACCTGGCCACTGGGATTCCTGCGCAACCACCAGAGGATGCCCAGGCTGACCGCGGTCGCCAACAGGATGAAGAACACCGGCGGCGCGTTGCTGAGCATGGAAAACGCGGCGCCCGTGTTGCGCATGTGCACGAGGTTGAGGTGCGGCATCACCGGCTGCACGTCGAACCAGCCGAGCTGGCGCACGATCAGCTGCTTGGTGACCTGGTCCACGAACATGACCAGGGCCGAGACCCAGAGCCAGTAGACGTTGCGATATCGGAATGCCACGGGGTGTCCTAGATGTACCGCCGGGCCTCGCCGACGCCGTCGACATTCTCGACGCAGCGGCCGCACAAGCCCGGATGGTCCTTATTGTCCCCCACTTCCGGACGCCGATGCCAGCAACGCTCGCATTTGGGCGCTGCGCACGCGCGCGCCTCAATCCACAACTTGCCTCCGCCTTCGAGCTCTGCGGTGACCGCATCGGACGCCTGTGCGCCGGCCGGCCGTACCTCGGCACCCGAAGTGATGAACCAGAAGCGCAGCTCGTCACCGGGCACGCGCAGGGCTGACAGCAGCGGTTCGTCTGCGTACAGCGTGACCTCCGCCGCCAGCGACTGGCCGATGGCGCCCTTCACGCGCAAGTCCTCGAGCACCTTGGCCACCGCGAGCCGCACGCGTCGCAGTGCATCCCAGTCCAGCGATGGGCCGCCCGCATCGGCCGGCAGCGCATGCCAGCCCTGCGAGAACACGCTCGCCGAGCGCTCGCCCGGCAGCGCGAGCCAGATTTCGTCAGCGGTGAACGAGAGCACCGGGGCGATCCAGCGGACCAGGGCCTCGGCAATGTGGAACATCGCGGTCTGCGCGGAGCGGCGCGCGACGCTGCCGCGCGGACAGGTGTAGAGCCGGTCCTTGAGGATGTCGAGATACAACGCGCCGAGGTCGACCGCGTAGTTGTGCACCTTCTGGTACACGAGGTGGAACTGCGCGTCGCGGTAGGCGGATGAGAGTTCGTCCTGCAGCGCGCGCGCGGTGGCGAGCGCCCAGCGGTCGACCGCCAGCATTTGTTCGACCGGCACGGCGTCGCGCGCGGGGTCGAAGCCGTGCAGGTTGCCGAGCAGGTAGCGCACCGTGTTGCGGATGCGCCGGTAGGCATCGGCGATGCGCTTGAGGAGGTTCTCGGAGATCGCAATCTCGCCGCTGTAGTCGGACGCGGCAACCCACAGGCGCAGCACGTCGGCGCCGAGTGTCTTCAATACCTGCTGCGGGGCGACCACGTTGCCGAGCGACTTCGACATCTTGCGACCCTGCTCATCGACCGTGAAGCCGTGGGTGAGCACCGCCTTGTAGGGCGAGCGCGCGTGCATCGCGGTCGAGGTCAGCAGCGAGGACATGAACCAGCCGCGGTGCTGGTCGGAGCCCTCGAGGTACATGTCCGCCACCGGTGCGACGCCGCCCTTCATCGCTTCCGGCGCCTGCGTCGCAAACGCACACTGGTGCACGACGCCCGAGTCGAACCAGACGTCGAGCGTGTCCTTGAGCTTGTCGTAGCGCGGCGCATCGGCACCGAGCCATTCGGCGGCATCCGAGCCGAACCAAACTTCGAGGCCCTCCTTCGCGACGCGGTCGGCGACTTTGCGCAGCAGCGCCGGCGAGTCCGGATGCATGGCACCGGTTTCCTTGTCGACGAACAAGGCCAGTGGCACGCCCCAATAGCGCTGGCGTGAGATGCACCAGTCGGGCCGGCCGGCGACCATCTCGGCGATGCGCGCCTCGCCCCAGCCCGGAATCCAGCGCGTTGCGGCGATGGCGGCCAGCGCATCCTTGCGCAGGCCTTTCTGGTCCATCGAGACGAACCACTGCGGCGTGGCGCGGAAAATCAGCGGCGTCTTGTGGCGCCAGCAGTGCGGGTAGCTATGGACG
This sequence comes from Verrucomicrobiia bacterium, assembly GCA_035526825.1. Classification (GTDB taxonomy): domain Bacteria; phylum Pseudomonadota; class Gammaproteobacteria; order Nevskiales; family Nevskiaceae; genus JACPFV01. The sequence goes on from DATLBT010000030.1 coordinate 7,064, forward strand.
ATCTCGGCGAGGTGCGCGAGCGCGCCAGTCGCCTTCAGGCCCTCGATGACGATCGGATCGGCCTTGCGCACGTGCTGGCCGCCAACCAGCGGCGTCGCCGGCGCGAATACGCCATTGGCGCCGACGGGGTTGTCGACCGGCAATTTGTATTCCTGGCCGACGACGAAGTCCTCGAGGCCGTGCGCGGGGGCGGTGTGCACGAGGCCTGTGCCGGCCTCGAGCGTGACGTGTTCGCCGCAGATGATCGGCACGCTGCGACCGGCGAATGGATGCTTCGCGCACAGGCCTTTCAGCGCGATGCCCTTGGCCCGGCCCAGCACGCGCGCTTCGCCGCCGAGACGTTTCGCCACGGCCTCGAGCAGCGGCTCGACCAGCACGAGCCGGCCTTGCCCGGCCACTTCGGCCAGCACGTAATCGAAATCCGGATGCACCGTGATGGCCTGGTTGGCCGGCAGCGTCCACGGCGTCGTCGTCCAGATCACGAATGCCGCATCACCGGCCGGCGCGCCGAACGCTTTTGCGACCGCGGCCGGATCCTCGGCTGCGAATTTGACGTCGATGGCCGACGACTTCTTGTCCTCGTACTCGACCTCGGCTTCAGCGAGCGAAGATCCGCAATCGAGGCACCAGTGCACCGGCTTGGCACCCCGCACGACGTGGCCACGCTCGACGATGGTCGCAAGGCAACGCAACTGCTCGGCCTCGAAGCCGGCATCCATGGTCAGGTAAGGCTTGTCCCAGTCGGCGAGGATGCCGAGCCGCTCGAAATCGGCGCGCTGACGCGCGACCTGCTCGCTTGCGTATTCGCGGCACTTTTCGCGAAAGGTTTTCGCATCGAGCTTGTCGCCGACCTTGCCGAACTTCTTCTCGACCTGCAGCTCGATCGGCAGCCCGTGGCAATCCCAACCCGGGATGAACGCCGCGTGATGACCGTTGAGGCGCGCCGCCTTCACCACGATGTCCTTCAACACCTTGTTGACGCAGTGGCCGATGTGGATGTCGCCGTTGGCGTACGGCGGGCCATCGACGAACCAGTATGACGGCCGCCCGGCCGTCTCCCGTCCGATCTTCGCGTAGAGGCCCTCGCCCTGCCAGCGCGCGAGCGCCTGCGGCTCGCGCTGAGCGAGGCTGGCCTGCATCGGAAAAACAGTCTCCGGCAGGTTGAGGGTGTGCTTGTAGTCTTTCTCTTCGGCCACGATTTCTTACGCCCCTTTCAGCCAGGCTTGGGCCTGGTCGCCATCCTTCTGCATCTGCACCGCCAGCGCGTCGAGATCCTCGAAGCGCTGCTCCGGCCGCAAAAATTTCACGAACTCCACTTCAACCAGCGCGCCGTACAGCTGCTCGGACATGCCGAACAGGTGCGCCTCCAGCAGGCAGTTGCTTTTCATCAGCGTCGGCCGTACGCCGATGCTGGCAACACCATCCCAAATCCGCTCGCCGCTGCGCACGCGCACCGCATACACGCCGAACCGCAGCGCCGGCCGCCGCCGCATCACGACGTTCAACGTCGGCATGCCGAGCTTGCGCCCGAGCTGCAGCCCGCGCCGCACGCGACCGCCGAGCCGGTACGGCCGGCCGAGCAGCTGCGCCACCCGCGACAGGTCCGGCTCCGCGAGCGCCGCGCGCACTGCGCTCGAACTCGCGCGCCCGCCCGCAACCTCGACCGTGCCCAGTGCCTCGGCGACGAAGCCGTGGCGCGCGCCCAATCGCTGCAATAACGCAAGATCGCCGGCGCGATTCGCGCCGAAGCGGAAATCGTCCCCCACCAGTACTGCCTTGGCGCCAAGCTTGCCGACCAGCACGTCTTCGACGAACTGCTCGGCGGTCATTGCCGCAAGCGAGCGCCCGAAGCGTACGCACAACACGCGGTCGACACCGGCAGCCTCGAGTTGCGCGAGCTTGTCGCGGAACGTCGCGACTCGCCCCGGCGCGTCGCCGCGAGAAAAATACTCGCGCGGCGTCGGCTCGAAGGTTAGTACTATCGTCGGCAACCCCATCCGCCGCGCATGCTCACGCAAGCGGGCGACCAGCGCCTGGTGACCGCGATGGAACCCGTCGAAGTTGCCGATCGAAACAACGCTGCCATGGTGGCGCTCGCGCAGGTTCGAAAGACCGCGAATCAGCTCCATCGACGCTTGCCAAAAAGGGCAGCAATCATAACAACTTACGCCCCGGACTGACGGAAATGCCGCAGCCGCACGCCGCTCGCCAACAGCGCCGCGAAGTACGCCGCGGCGGCGCCGCCGATGGCCACCGAGAGGCGTGTCACGCGCTCGACCACTGGCGCGGCCGTCCACTGCGCCAGGTCCCCATGCAGCGCCACCAGCACGGCTGCGAGCGCGGCATTGGCCAGCAGCAACTGCATCGCAAAACGCCCCCAGCCGGCCGCTGGCACGTACGCACCGTCACGGCGCAGCCGCCGGAACAGCAGCGCGGCATTGACCAGCGCGCCGGTTGAGGTGGCAAGCGCGATGGCCGCGTGCGGCGCGAGAAACTCCGTCGCCAGCGCCAGTGCGGTAAAGGCGAGCGTGCACGCCATGCCCGCGCCGAACGCGATGAACGCGTAGCGCAGCGGCGCGCGCGTTTCCTGTCGCGCGTAGAAACCCGTGACCAGCACCTTCACGAGGGAAAAGCCGAGGAAACCGACCGCGTACGCCGCGAGTGCCCACGACGTCATCGTCACGTCGCGCGGCGTGACCACGCCGTGCTGGTAGATCGTGCTGACCATCGGCCCGGCCAGCAGCAGCAGGCCCAGCATCGCGGGCAATCCGATCAACAGCACCAGTCGCAGGCCCCAGTCGAGCGTCGCGCGGAACGAAGCGCCGGCGTCCGGCCTCACATGCGCGCGCGCCAGGCTCGGCAGCAGCACCGTGGCGATCGCAACGCTGAAGGTGCCGAGCGGGAATTCCATCAGGCGGTCGGCGTACCACAGCCAGGCGACGTTGCCGTCGCCCGGCAGGAACGACGCAACGATGGTGTCGAGGATCAGGCTGAACTGCGAAGCCGAACTGCCAATCATGATCGGCACCATCAGCCTCATGATCTTGCGCACCTGCGGATCGCTCCAGCCCCAGCGCGGCCGCGACAGCAGGCCGAGCCGCGCGATACCCGGCAGCAGGAACGCGAGCTGCACGATGCCGGCGGCAAGCACCGCGATGGCGAGCGCCTCGACCGTGCCGACGAACAATGCCGCGCCGATCAGGCAGACGTTGAGCCACACCGGGTTGAACGCGGTCGCGGCGAACTTGCCGTAGGCGTTCAACACGCCGCCCGCCAGCGCCGTCAGCGAGATGAACAGCAGGTAGGGAAAGGTCCAGCGCAGCAGCTCGACGCCCTGCTCGAACTTGGCGGGGTCGTCAATGAAGCCCGGCGCGAACGCGAGCATCACCCACGGCGCGCCCAGCACCGCGAGCGCGGTGATGCATGCGAGGAAGCCCGCCAGGGTGCCGGCCACGAGTTCGACCAGCCGCTGTACCTCCTCGGGCGAACGCTGGGCGCGCGCCTCGGTGAACACCGGCACGAAAGCCTGGGTGAACGCGCCCTCGGCGAACAGGCGGCGGAACAGGTTCGGGATGCGGAAGGCGACGAAGAACACATCCATCGCCGCGCCCATGCCGAGCTGGGCGGCAAACAGGATCTCGCGCACGAAGCCGAGCACGCGAGAGATCAGCGTCATCGAGCTGACGACGCCCGTGGACTTCAGCAGGCTGGAGGGCTTACCGCCTGGATCTTGTGGGTCGCCGGTCATGCCGCGCCATGATAGCGGCCGGCACCTTGATTATGTTGACAAAGTGCGAGGCCATCCGAATACTACGCGCCCTCGTTTGCACCCCTCCCCGGAGTTCCGTCTTGGCCAATATTCGTTCGGCGAAAAAGCGTGCCCGTCAGGCCGTTGTCGCCCGCGCTCGCAACACCACCCAGCGCTCGATGTTCCGCACGCTGATCCGCAACGTGGTCAAGGCGATCGACGCCAAGGACAAGAGCAAGGCCGAGGCTGCGTTCAAGGACATGGTGCCGGTGCTGGATCGTTACGCGGCCCGCGGCATGATCCACAAGAACAAGGCGGCGCGTCACAAGAGCCGCCTGACCGAGCGCATTCGCGCGCTGGGTTGACCGAAACGCTGATCAAAACGACGCCGGCTTATGCCGGCGTCGTCGTTTCCGGCTTGTCATTCCGAGCGTAGCGAGGAATCGCGTCCACTGGGCTGCGCTCGGAACGCGATCCTTCGCGGAGCCTGTCCTGAGCTTGTCGAAGGGCTCAGGATGACAGCACGAGGTTATCGCGGTGGATCAGCTCGGGCGCACCCGGATAGCCGAGCGCCTCCTGCACCTTCGCGCTCGCCAGCCCCGCGATGCGGCGTGATTCGGCTGCGTCGTAGTTGATCAGCCCGCGCGCGATCTCGCGGCCATCGGGATCGAGGCACAGCACCAGGTCGCCGCGGCTGAACTCGCCTTCGACATTCTTCACGCCGACCGGCAGGAGGCTCTTGCCTTTCTCGCGCAGCATCTGCACCGCGCCCGCGTCGACCTGCACGCGGCCGCGCACCTGCAGTTGGCCGGCAATCCAGCGCTTGCGCGCCGCCATTACGCCCTGCGCGGGCTTGAGCAACGTGCCGATCGCTTCGCCCGATGCGATCTTGCCCAAGGTGTCTTCGAGCCGGCCGTGTGCGATCACGGTGGCCGCGCCCGAGCGCGCAGCCCAGCGCGCCGCGATCAGCTTGGTGCGCATGCCGCCGCGACCGAGTTCGCCGCGACCCTCGCCGGCCATTGCCTCGAGGCGCGGCTCGGACAAGTCCGCTTCCGCGATCACCTTGGCATCGGGATTCGTGCGTGGATCGGCGTCGCACAGGCCGTCCTGGTCGGTCAGGATCACCAGCACCTCGGCCTCGACCAGGTTCACCGCCAAGGCGGCCAGCGTGTCGTTGTCGCCGAGCCGGATCTCTTCGGTTGCGACCGTGTCGTTCTCATTGACGACCGGGATCACGCCGAATTCGAGCAGCGCCTTCAGGGTACCGCGCGCATTGAGGTAGCGATCGCGGTCCGACACGTCTTCATGTGTGAGCAGCACCTGCGCGGTGTGCAGGCCGTGCTGCTGGAACGCCGACTCCCAGGCTTGTACGAGCCCCATCTGGCCGACGGCGGCGGTGGCCTGCAACTCGTTCAACACAGCCGGGCGCTTCTTGAGGCCGAGGCGCGCCATGCCCTCGGCCACTGCACCCGATGACACCAGCACGATTTCGCGCCCGCTCTTTCGCAACGCGGCGATCTGCGCGGCCCAGTCGGCGATGGCCTTGCGGTCGAGTCCCTGCCCCTTGGCGGTGACCAGTGAACTGCCGACCTTCACCACCCAGCGCTGAGCCTTGGCGAGCTTGTCGCGGCTCACGAACGCTTCCTGGCCGGGGCTTTGCTCCGCGCCTTGCCGGAAGCCTTGGCGCTGGTTTTGGTTTTGGGCCTGGTTTTGGGCCTGGTTTTTGGCTTGGTTTTTGGCTTGAGCTTTGTCGCAGGCTTGGCTGCCGGGGGTGCAATGGCGGGTTTGGGCACCTTGGTCTTGGCTTTGCTTCCGGCCTTCCTGAGGTGCGGAACCCAGGCCTTTGCCTTGCCGACCCACTGGGCCGCCGCTTCGGCGTTGTCACCTGCCGGCTGCTCGCGCACCACCCCGCCCGCGGGTTCAGCGTCTGCGAGCGGATGCGCATCGATCCAGTCCATGACCGCGCGCGACAGCTCCAGCGTGCCTTGTCGCGTCGCGGCCGAGATCATGAACCAGGGCGCAGTCCATTTCAGTTGCTTGACGACCTTCTCGCAGTGCGCGCGCGCATCGCGGTCGCCGAGCAGGTCGATCTTGTTGAACACCAGCCACTGCGGCTTGGCCGCAACATCGTTGCTGAAGGCCTTCAGCTCGGCGTTGATCTTGCGCACGTTCGCCGCAAGGTCGCTGCCCTCGGGCGGCAGCACGTCGATCATGTGCAGCAACAGGCGCGTGCGCTGCACGTGCTTGAGGAAGCGGATGCCCAGGCCGGCGCCTTCCGCAGCGCCTTCGATGAGGCCCGGGATGTCCATCATCACGTAGCTCTTCAGTGGGCCAACCGAGACGACACCCGGCTGCGGATAGAGCGTGGTGAACGGATAGTCCGCGATCTTCGGCCGCGCGGCCGACGAAGACGCCAGTAGCGTCGACTTGCCCGCGTTGGGCATGCCGAGCAGGCCGACGTCCGCCATCAGCGACAACTCGAGACGCAGGTCGCGTTGCTCACCGGGCGAGCCCGGCGTGAACTGGCGCGGCGCGCGGTTGGTGCTCGACTTGAAGCGGGCGTTGCCCAGGCCGTGCCAGCCACCCTTGGCGATCAGGATGCGTGAGTTCTTCTTGGTGAGCTCGCCCATCAACTCGCCAGTGTCCTGGTCGTAGATCTGCGTGCCGAGCGGCATCGGGATGTCGAGGTCCTCGCCACGCGCGCCGGTACAGTTCGCTCGCTGGCCCTGCTCGCCGTGCTGCGCGCGGAACACGCGAGTAAAGCGGAAATCGGCCAACGTGTTGAGGTTGATGTCGGCTTTCGCCCAGATGTTGCCGCCGTCGCCACCGTCGCCACCGTCAGGACCGCCGAACGGCACCTTCATCTCGCGGCGGAAGCTGGCGTGGCCGCGCCCGCCGTTGCCGGCTTCGATGCGCACGAGTGCTTCGTCGACAAATTTCATGGTCTTCTCATTCGTGTTCAATAAAAAAGGCCTCTTCCGAGGCCTTTTTTTCGCTAACGGCGGTTCAGGCCGAAATCACGTTCACGCGAGTGCGGCCGGCCTTCGCCTTGAACTCGACCTTGCCGTCCGCGGTGGCGAACAAGGTGTGGTCGCTGCCCATGCCGACGTTGAGGCCCGGGTGGAACGTGGTGCCGCGCTGGCGCACGAGGATGTTGCCGGCGATGACCGCTTCGCCGCCGAACTTCTTCAGGCCGAGGCGCTTGGAGTGAGAATCGCGACCGTTGCGGGTCGATCCACCTGCTTTTTTGTGTGCCATGGACTTTTCACGGGCTTAGCCCGTGATCTCCTTGATCTGGATCTCGGTGTAGTTCTGCCGATGACCCTGTTCCTTGTGATAGTTCTTGCGGCGGCGGTGCTTGATGATGCGGATCTTGTCGCCGCGGCCGTGCTTGACGACCTCCGCGGTGACCTTGCCGCCCTTCAGCAGCGGCGCGCCGATCTTGTGCGAATCGCCATTGGCGATCATCAGCACTTCCTCGAACGAGACCATGGCGCCGACGTCGGCGGTGAGGGTCTCGACCTTCAGCTTCTCGCCCGGGGCGACTTTGTACTGCTTGCCCCCGGTCTTGATGACGGCGTACATCGGTAACTCCATGATTTGAGGCGCTTAGGTGAGCCTCGCAAGGGCGCGCATCATACGGGGACCACACTCCCCGGTCAACGTCGATTGACGCCCCCCGACACCACACCTAGCATCCCCGCCCGCGCCATGAAAAACCCTCCCCGGCTGGATCTCAAGGCCCTGCTGTCCCCGATCGCCGCGGACATGCAGCGGGTGGACGCCATCATCCGCGAAAGACTGGCCTCCGAGGTGGTCCTGATCAACCAGGTCGGCGCCCACATCGTCTCCGCGGGCGGCAAGCGCCTGCGCCCCTCGGTGGTGTTGTTGGTCGCCCGGGCCCTGGGTTGCCGCACCCCTGACGAGCCCGCCCTGCTGGCAGCGGTCATCGAGTTCATCCACACCGCCACCTTGCTGCACGACGACGTCGTCGACCACGCCGATCGGCGTCGCGGCTCGAAGACCGCCAACGCGGTCTGGGGCAATGCAGGCGCGGTGCTGTCGGGCGATTTCCTCTACTCGCGCAGCTTCCAGATGATGGTCGATGCCGGGCGCATGCCCGTGATGCGCGTGCTGGCCGACACGACAAACGCCATCGCCGAGGGCGAAGTGCTTCAGCTACTCAACGCCGGCGATCCCGAGGTGACCGAGGAGCGTTACCTGCGCGTCATCGAGCTGAAAACCGCGCGATTGTTCGAGGCTGCCGCGCGCCTCGGCGCCATTGCAGCGGACCAGGACGAAGCCGCCCAGCAGCGCATGGCGCGCTACGGCCACGAGCTCGGCATGGCGTTCCAGATCGAGGATGACCTTCTCGACTACCGCGCCTCGCCCGAGGAGAGCGGCAAGAACCTGGGCACCGACCTGGCGGAAGGCAAGCCGACGCTGCCTTTGATCTACGCGCTGAAGCACGGGACCGCGCAGCAGGCCGAACTGGTGCGCACTGCGCTGCGCGAAGGCCGTGTCGACCAGCTCGCCGAGGTGCTCGCTGCCGTTGAAGCGACCGGGGGGATTACGTATAGTGCCGCGCTCGCCGCCCGGCATGCCGACGCAGCGATCGAAGCGCTGGGTGGAGTTCCCGAATCACCCTTCAAGGACGCGTTGACGGGCATCGCCCGCTTCGCCGTCCAGCGCACGCATTGAAATCGGAGCGTAGCTCAGTTTGGTAGAGCGCTTGGTTCGGGACCAAGAGGTCGCAGGTTCAATTCCTGTCGCTCCGACCAACTCCCCGCCTAGAAGTAAAACCGCACCCCGGCTCGGATATCGGTGAGCTCGACATCAACGCCGCTGTCCTGCGCCTCGAGCTTCGACATGCGGTAGTCGGCGAACACGCCGAAACTGCCGAAGGCGAACGCCGCGCCCGCCGAGATTTCCGGGCCCCAGATCTGCTCGTTGCTGTCGCGCAGCCACAGGTGGCCGAGCGAGCCGTGAACCTCGACCGGGCCGAAAGCCACCACGTAGCGGCCGTGCACGCCTGGGCCGTCAGCGGTTTCGTCCTCGAGGTCGATCTGGTCGAACTCGACGTAAAGACCGGTCGCCGAATTTGCCCTGGTGACGCCCATGCCCACCCGCAGCTGGTCGATATCGAGGCCGCTCTTGGAGAACGACGCCGTCTGGTACTCCGCGGTCGCCACCGAATGCTCTCCGGCGACGAGCAGCGCGCGCACGCCATAGCCATCGCCGTCGTCACTGCCAGGACCGATCTTGAGATCCGACTTCACGAGCGAGTAACCATCGATGCGGCTGCGGAGCGCCGCAGCGGTTGCCGCGCCCTCTTCAGCGATGGGCTCACCGGTGGCGCTGGCATCGGCTGCGGCCTCTTCTGCCGGTGGGGCGGCTTCTTCGGTCGGAGCGGCGGCCTCTTCGGTCGGTTCGGCCGGAACTGCCGCTTCCTCCGCGGGCGTCGCCGACTCGTCGACCGGGACGTCTTGCGCCGGCATCTCCTCGACCACGACCTCCTCGGCCGGGGCCTCTTCCTGCGCGAGTGCGACCGCCGGCAGCGCCAACATCAGGGCGCACAGCGTCGTATGGAGGGAATGCGGCATGGGGTCGGCTCCTGTTACTTGTCTTTATTCAGTGTCGCGCTGCCCGCATCCTAGAGGCGAACTGCGCTTGATGCCAGTCAGGGCGTGGCGTAGTAGTCGCCGCGCGCCTTCAAGATCGAGCCGACCGCCTGGCGCCGGAACTCGTCGAGGTCCGCAGGGCCGTCGGCGGAAAAGTCGAGGTGGCGCAGCCGGCCGTCGCCGAGCCGGTAGATCCAGCCGTGCACCATCAGCGACTGCTTGCGCGCCCACGCGTCCTGTACCGACGACAAACCGCAGACGTTGAGCGTCTGTTCGAGCACGTTGAGCTCGCACAGCAACGCCTCGCGCCGGTGGTCCTGCTTTTCGGCCTGCAGCAGCTTGTCGTGGCGGCGCGCGACCGACTTCACCTGCTCGAGCCAGCGATCCACGCAGGGGCCGACGTGCAGCCCGCGGCACGCGGCCTGCACGCCGCCACAGCCGTAATGACCCACCACCATGATATGGCGCACCTTGAGCACGCTGACGGCGAACTCGATGACGGCCTGCGCGTTGGCGTCGTCGGGTGCCACGACATTGGCGACGTTGCGGTGCACGAACAATTCGCCGGGCTGCAGGTCGACGATCTCGTTGGCGGGCACGCGCGCATCCGAGCAGCCGATCCACAGGTATTCCGGTGCCTGTTGCGCGACGAGGCGACGGAAGAATTGCGGGTCGCCGGCGATCTTGCGCTCAGACCATTCGACGTTGCGGTCCAGCAGTTGCTGCAGCGACTCCATTGTCAGCGTGCTCCCGCGCCGAGGACTTCGGCACTGTGTTCGCCGAGCGCGGGGCTCGCGGCCACCGGCGGCGGCGGCGTGCTGAAGCGGATCGGCAAGTCGAACGCCGGCTTGCCGTTGTCGTCGACGACGAGGCCGCGCGCCCGGAGTTGCGCGTTCTCGAGCGCTTCCTCGAGCGTCAGCACGGGAGTGACGCAGGCGTCCTGCGCGGCCAGCAGTTCGACCCAGGCATCGCGCGTCCGCGTGCGGAACACGGCGCGCAGCGCGAGGCGCAGCGGCGCGAGGTAACGGCGTGCCTGCTCGGGATTGCGCAATTTGTCGCCGAAGCTGCCGAACGCGTTGATCGTGGCCTTGGGCCCGCCTGCGCCTTCGGCCTTCGCTGCCTTGGCCTTGGGCGCCGGCATCACGCGCGCGAGCGCGCCGCGCAGCAGCGACGGCGAACTGTCCAGCAACGCCTGGCCGAGGCGCTTGAGGAATTTGGGCTCGAGCGCGCCGACCGCGAGGAACTTGCCGTCTCGGCATTTGTAGATGGCGTAGTTCGGCAGCGCGCCAGACAGGATGTCGCCACCGCGAGAAAAGCCGTGGCCGAACTGGCGCAACGACGCCAGCGCGATGACCTGCAGCGCCGCCGAGCCGTCGGTCATGCTGACGTCGACGAAGCTGCCGACGCCGGACGCGCGCGCGCCCAGCAGCGCCGCGAGGATGCCGATGGCGCAGGTCAGCGCGCCGCCGGCGAGGTCCGCGACCTGCAGGTTGATTTGCGCCGGTGGCCCGCCGGCACTGCCGAACTGGTCGAGCGCACCGGCGATCGCGAGATAGTTGAGGTCGTGCCCGGCCCAGTCGCGGTACGGGCCGGTCTGGCCATAGCCGGTGAGCGCGGCGTAGACCAGTTTCGGGTTGATCTGCTTGAGCACGTCGTAGCCGCAGCCGAGCCGGTCCATCACGCCGGGGCGGAACGACTCGAGCACCACGTCGGCGCCCTCGACCAGCTTCTTGAACGCGGCGAGGTCCGCGGGTTTTTTCAAGTCGAGCGCGACGGATTTCTTGCCGCGATTGACCTGCGCGAACAATTCCGGCGACTCGCGCGCGTAGTCGCCAGCGCCAGGCTCCTCGATCTTGATCACCTCGGCGCCGAGTTGCGCGAGGTACAGCGAGCAGAACGGTCCCGGCAGGAGGCGGGAAAGATCGAGGACGCGCACGCCCTGCAGCAGGGGATTGCCCTTCATTTTAGCGATCATGCAGCGCGCAGATTACCGGAAAGCGCTAGAGTCCCGCGCCATGAGCAGCGTCGCGCCCACCAGCCAAATCACGACGCCCGCGCCGTCGTGGGCGGTGGCCATGCGCCGCTGGAACCAATGGCTCATGTTCGACGCATTCGGCGGACCGCGGCCGCTGAAACTCGCCTGGGTCATCAACTTCCAGAAAGCCGGCTGCTTTCCGTTCTACGCGCTGCTGATGTGGGCTTTTGCGGACCGGACGCCGTGGGCGACGTCGACGGCAGCCTTCGTCTACCTCGCGATGCACGGCTCCTACGGCCTCGTCTGGCTGTTGAAGGACATGGTGTTTCCCGATCCCAACTGGCAAGGCCGCGCGACGGTGGGCGGCTGCCTCTACACGGCGATGGGCCTCGCCTTCTACTGGGCCATCGGCTTTGTCCTGATCGCCGGCATATCGCAACCCGACTATCCGCTGCCCGAGCCGGCGTGGTTCGCGCTGTGCGTGACGCTCTACGTGCTCGGCGCGATCGTGATGTTCGGCAGCGACGTGCAGAAATTCGTGCAGCTGCGCGCCAAGCGCGGGCTGATCACCAATGGCCTGTTCACGTACGTGCGCCACCCGAACTACCTCGGCGAGATGATGATCTATGGCAGCTTCGCGCTGATGGCGTGGCACTGGCTGCCCGTGCTCGTACTCGCCTACATCTGGCTCGGCTTGTTCTCGGTGAACATGGTGATGAAGGAAGCCAGCATGTCGAGATACCCCGAATGGGCCGACTACAAGCGCCGCAGCTGGTGGCTGGTGCCGGGCATCTTTTGACGGACGCCTTTTGATCGAGCGCGACAACCGCCGCGGCATCGTGCTGATGTTGCTGGCCGTGCTGCTGCTTTCATTGATGGACGCGGGGCTGAAGGCGCTAAGCCCGCACTACTCGCCCCTGCAAGTCGCCGCACTGCGCGGCGGCGCGTCCTGGCCCCTCGTCACCGCGTGGATCCTGCTGCGCAGCGGCGTCGGCGCGCTCAAGCCGGTGCGCTGGAGCTTGCACCTCCTGCGCGGCGCCATTGGCGTGACGATGATGACGGCCTTCGTCTACGCGCTGCGCGAACTGCCTCTGACCACGGCCTACACGCTGTTCTTCATCGCGCCACTGCTCATCACGCTGATGTCGCGACCGCTGCTCGGCGAGACGATCGGGCTGCACCGCTGGGTGGCCATCGTCGGCGGCTTCGTCGGCGTGCTCGTCGCCCTGCGGCCCAGCACTGGCGGTGCTGGCATCGTCGCGAGCCTTTGCGTGATCGCTGCCGCATCGGGCTACGCGTTGTCTGCAATTACGGTGCGCGTCCTTGCGCGCACCGATAGCCCCGAGGCGATGGTGTTCTGGGTGATCACGCTGATGACGCTGGGCGCGGGCGTGCTCGCCGGGCCAGGCTGGATGCCGGTGCGCCTCGAGCACGGGTGGCTGATCGCCGCGGTGGGCCTCACCGGTGCGCTCGGCCAGTTCGCGATCACCGGAGCCTTCGTGCGCGGCGAGGCCTCGGTGCTGGCGCCGCTCGAGTACACCGCGCTGGTGTGGTCGGTGGCGTTCGATGCGCTGCTGTGGGCAGTGCTGCCCGAGGCCGCGACCTGGCTCGGCGCCGCGATCATCGTCGCTTGCGGCGTTTACCTCGTGCGACAGGAACGCGTGGCCGCGATGGCGGCGAACCCGCAGCCCTGACGCACGATCCGAACTAGCCCGCGAACAAACTCCGCGACTTGTCCAGCGCCTGGACGACCGCGCCGTACCCTGTGCGCAGCCTGCGGTCTGCGGCGTAAACGAGTTGGGCGGCCTTATCCCACGAGCGCGAGACACCTGGCACCGGGGGGTCGATGCCAAACCTGCGAGCGTGGCCATTGGCGTTGTGCACGCCGGCGCAAAACTTGGATCGATGGCTGCGAAACGTGATGCTCAGCGAGATGGAAACATCGCTCTCGGTCTTGACCCAGTGCGGCGCGTGCAGCGGAAAGTGCACACCCTGCCCCGCGGCCAAGGGCAGCACCCACGCGCTCGCCATGAAATCGTCGTGGTAAGGCAGGTTGCGGTTGCTGCCTACGCTGGCGTAGAACTTGTCGAGTGCCTCCTCGGTCAGCACCTGGCGATTGGCAGCGTCCCACATGTGCACCGTCTTGCGACCCTTCACCTGCAGCAGGAAATTGTGCTCGGGATCGAAATGGAAGGGCGTCACGGCGCTGCATGAACTGATGAACAGGAAGGCTTCGCGCTGGTACATCCCCGGGCACGACGGCTCCGAGAACGGTTTGACTTCATCAAGGAGCTCGTCGACCAGCGCCTTGTAGGGCGGGTCGTGCTCTATCTGCCGGAGCAGCACCCAGGTGGGCCGCTCGCCCACCGCAAGGATGGTCTCGTTGCACGGCAGTGTTGGCCGGTTGGTTAGATCCGGCTTGCCGTAGGCAGCCGTCTGGCCTGAGTTCCATTCAACCAGGCCGGGATCGAGGCGACCGGACAGCGC